>JBDTAW010000285.1:0-22289 GCA_039924445.1 Gemmatimonadaceae bacterium | reverse complement strand
GGAATACGATATCTGACCTGGTTCAGTCGGAGATATAGCATGCGTTACGGTCGCGACAGTTCCCTGCAGCTCTTCGATTTCCTCATGCGGATCATTGAGCGATCCACGCAACGCCCACTTTGCCATGAGGACGGTCATTCCGACCCATCCTGCTATTGCGGCTGCAAGTGCGGCAATCAGAACAGCAATAGTATCGAAGTGCGAATATTTTGCCAGTAGATAACCAAGTGCTCCGAAAGCTACGAGCGCCGTACCGATGACTGGTGTATTGAGGCCAGCCATCGGGAATCTGATTGCACCGGGTTCGCGACCCTTCCGGACGGTGCCGTGCAACATTGCGTAAACGGAGAGCAGCAGGCCAACGCCCGAAACACACGCGTAGAAAACGACCACAGCTTCATGCAGCGACATCATGACCCGAGATACTTGCGAAACCAGTTGATAGTTGCCGGCCACGCCTGCTGTGTGGCCTTCATGTTGGCCCCGTCGCGGTCAGTTTGTGCGCGAAGGAAACCATGTCCGGCGTCGGCGAAGATGTTTGGATCGTAGGTCTTGTGCATTGCCTTCATCTGGGAATCAGCAGGCGCGACAGTCGCGACCACTCGGGCGTCAGCACCCCCATACAGACCAAGTACGGGAGCCTGCACTGAAAGAAGATCCGCCGCCTTGGGCGATGTTCCGTAATACACAACTGAAGCGCCTAGTTTTGGAGAGACGACCGCGTGAGCGAACGACGCAGTGCCGCCCCAGCAGAAGCCCACGACGCCGTACTTGTGCAGTGCGGACGGTAGCGCCATCGCATAGTTGGCCGCAGCGTAGATGCCAGCCTGAACGTTGAGCGGATTGAGTTTGGAGATAGCGGCTACAGCGTCCTGAGTCGTCAGGCTGTCAGCTCCGACTGGAATCTTTGTCGTCGGTATCAGATCGGGAGCGATTGCGATGTAGCCTTCCTTGGCAAGCTGGTCTGTGACAGCGCGAATCCACGTGCTCATGCCGAATATTTCGTGAATGACAACTACAACTGGCGCTTTGGTGCTCCGTTCAGGATAGACAACCCAGGCTTGTAACGTATCGCCGGTCGATGTGTGAAGAGTCACCCATTCTCCATGGCGTGGCGAAGCTTGGAGGCGTGCGAGTGAGTGTGCAGCGTCTGGCGGAAGTGCGGTGTCATCCTGAGTGCTGGTTGCGCTCGATGACATTGTCATTGAAGACATGTCGTGTGTCATGCCGCTCTGCGCAAACAACACCGATGGTGCCGCAAGAAGCAAAGATCCGATAATGAATGAAGTTGTGCGCATAAGTTTCGCCAGGGTTAAGGTTTGACAGTTTTGACTGCAGCCGTTGCGAACTTGCTTGCAAAGAACTCCCCGACTCGGCGTTCGAGGTAGTACAAAGGGTGGAATGGATTGCGGCCGCCGACGAATCCGGCGTGACCGCCATGTCGTGGGAAGTCAACGGTAATGTGCGGGTTGGCCGACGTAATCCTGGCTACATCGTCCAGAACGTCCGATGGAAGAAATGGATCATCCAATGCATTGAGAAGAAGCGTGTCCACCGCAATGTCCACTAAATAATGAATGGAACTGGACCGCTCGTAGTAATCTATAGCGTCCCTGAAGCCATGCACCGGTGCCGTGATCGTGTCGTCGAACGCTCGCAAGCTCTCGATCATACCGATCTGTTCAGGCGCTGGCAAATCGAGATAGCGAGACTGTTTCTCGATCGCCTTTTGCTTGAGCGAATCCAGAAAGTACTTCTGATACAGTTTGGAAAATCCGTGATTGATATAGTCGGAACCACGGCCAAGGTCGAACGGTACCGAGATAGCTGCTGCTGCTGCGACGAACGCGCGCGCCGGCTGCCCCATCTCACCGAGGTACTTGAGCATTATGTTGCCGCCGAGCGATACACCGGCGATGCCAAGAAGCGATTTCGGGCGCTCGCTCGCAATGCGTTGCAGGACAAAATCCAGATCTTCAGTCTCACCGGAGTGATAGAATCGGCGCGCTCTGTTCGGCTCGCTGCCGCATGACCTCCAGATAAGCAGATCCGCGCTCCAGCCACGCCGATGCATCTCGCCGAGAAGGCCCTGCGCGTAGTGAGAGCGTACAGTTCCTTCAAGGCCATGGAGAAGGAGAACATGCGGTGTATCCTGCGCGCTGTTGTAGGCAGCATCGAGCCGATGAACTTCCAGGAAATCGTCGTCTGGTGTTTCCCAGCGTTCAACGCGAGTTGGTACGACCTTCTGTCGCCGGATCACTTTTCCCCAGAGTGTCTGCGCATGACCGCCCGGGACCCACCAGGCGGGATGATAACGGGCGGGCGACTCATCCATGCTTGTTAAATTAGCGGAGATGGAAGTCCAGATATTCGGGACCCGCAAGAGCGCAGATACACGCAAGGCGCAACGCTTCTTTACCGACCGGCGGGTGAAGATTCACTTCGTCGATCTCAACGAGCGAGCAGCGTCGTTGGGGGAGTTGCGCCGGTTCGCGCAAAAATTTGGGATCGGATCTCTAATCGACAGAAATTCAGCGCGCTACCTCGATCTTGGATTGCAACACGCACGCATGAACGATGACAGTTGGCTCGCCAAGCTGGCTGAGGAACCGTTGCTCCTGATGCAGCCACTTGTCCGTTTTGGGCAGAGGGTTACGCTTGGTCTTGCAGAAGCGGATTGGAAGACCTGGGTCGCATCGGCAGAGTAGCACGTCAAATGCTGCGCAGGGTCTGTCGCGGGGCGGGTAAGGCAGCACCTCCGTTACATTACGCGCTGTTACCACGTTCAAGCCAGACCCACAGTTGACACTAATATCCGTTTCGAACGCGTCTGTTGATTTCGGCGCGAACAACCTGTTCAAGGACATTACATTCACCGTCGCCGAGGGGGACCGGTGGGGCATTGTCGGGCGCAATGGCATCGGGAAGACGACGCTATTCAAGTTGATCACCGGCGCGCAGCGCCCAACAACCGGCGCGGTCGCCAAGTCACCGACGCTCGGGATATCGGTACTCGACCAGCATCGGGATTTCGAGGGTGCTACGATGGTCTGGGAAGCTGCGGCAGGTCCATTTTCGGAACTTCTAGCGCTCGAAAAATCATTGGCCGATCAGGCTACGCGGCTCGGCGAGCTGGGTGAAGCATGCACGCAGAAAGATCTGGACCGCTACTCCCGGGATCTCGAGAGATTTGAACGGGAAGGCGGCTATACTTTTGCGCCGCGCGTCGATGCCGTTCTTCACGGTCTGGGGTTTGATCCTGTAGAGTCACGTACTCGTCCACTTGCTCATCTGAGCGGTGGCGAGCGAGGGCGTGTTGGCCTTGCACGCCAGCTTGTGAGTCCGGCTGATGTTTTACTCCTGGACGAACCAACCAACCACCTCGACCTTGATACCACAGCGTGGCTGGAATCGTATCTGCGCGAAACCGCAAAGACAGTTCTGCTTATAAGTCACGATCGCGCATTCCTTGCTGCGGTTGTGGACCACGTTCTGCATTTTGAGGCGGGTTCGGCTACGCCTTATGCGTGCGGTTACGAGGAGTTCATTCGGCAACGCGCTGAGCGGCGGCTGTCGGCACAACGGGCATTTTCGAAGCAGTCGCGGGTCATTTCCGAGGAAGAAGACTACATCCGCCGAAACATCGCCGGCCAGAACTCAAAACAGGCAAAAGGGCGACGGAAGCGGTTGGAACGAGTAGCCCGTTTGAGCCCACCCCCGGGCGAGAGTGGCTCGATGGCCTTGCGGCTGCAAACTGCGGAGCGTGGTGGCGATCAGGTCGTGGTTGCGGAGCACGTGACGATTGCGGTTGGCGAACGAACGCTGATCCGCGACCTCACGGCTGTGGTGAATCGCACGGAGCGCCTTGGGATCGTCGGACCAAACGGCGCGGGTAAATCCACGTTCCTGAAAACATTGATTGGAGATCGCTTGCCTGTATCGGGGAAACTGCGATTGGGCGGCTCGATCACGGTGGAGTACTACCGTCAGGATATGACCCAGGTACCGCCCGACAAGACTCTCTACAATGTGATAAGCGACATGCGTCCGCAGTGGGAGCGCGGGCTTATCTACGGGCATCTTGGTCGGTTCGGCTTTTCTGGCGATGAGACTTCGCGCACTGCTGCGACACTCTCGGGCGGAGAGCGAGCCCGTGTCGCGCTTGCGATGATGATGCTGTCCAGAGCGAACCTGTTGATCTTCGACGAGCCTACCAACCACCTGGATGTGGAATCGATCGAGGCGATCGAGGACGCGATAGAGAGCTACGAGGGGACGGTCATTCTGGTAAGCCACGACCGCGCGCTGCTGCGCGCTCTGTGCGATCGGGTGTGGGTACTCCACGACACGCGCGTCACGGACTTTCCCGGAAGTTTCTCGGAGTGGGAGGTCGTGAGCGAAGAGCGGGACCATGCCGCCCGTGTGAACGCGGAAGAAGAAGAGAACCTTCGGAAAGTCCACCAGAAGCAGAAGACTCGTCGCAGGGAGTCAGAACTCGAAAAGGAACGGTCGGTCAAGCGCACGGTGAAGAGGAACGCAGAGGCCGCCGAGGCGCGGGTTGAGGAGCTTGAGGCGAAAGTAGCGACGCTGACCAGACAGCTCGAGGATCCCGCGATGTACGGGACGAACGAGGGGACAGCGAAGGCCGTAGCCCTGGGCAAGAAGCTGGATCAAGCGCGACGAGATCTGGACAAGGCGTTGGAGGAGTGGACCAGTCTCGTTGACAGCTCGGCGGGATGACGTCATCGCCGTGTCGAGACATTATCGTGTCATCACCACGCCATTATCACAACAGTTTAGCGAATTGCTACCGGAAGTTCGACATCACGATATCTCGGCGATCAGTTATGCCAATCCGCTATGAAGACGTTCGTTTCGTGGGGGTTTTTGGTGTGGCGGTTGGAGGCCCAGACGAACTTTTTCCCGTCCGGGCTGAACATCGGGAATCCGTCAAACGTGGCGTTTGTAGTTATCTGCTCGATGTGGGTTCCGTCCGGGTTGATGAGGAAGACATCGAAATTTCCGAGCTTTGGGTCGGTGTGGTAGTTGGATGAGAAGACGATTTTCTTTCCATCCGGGGTCCAGGAAGGTCCGAAGCTCGCACCGCCAAGATGCGTGATTTGTCTCTGGTTGGACCCGTCAGCGTTCATTACCCACAGGTCCATCTTGTTTGGGCGAACGAGACGCTCAGCGAGAAGCGTCTTGTAGTCTGAGAGATCTTTGGGGTCGGTGGGATGGAAAGCTCTGTAGACGATCTGCTTGCCGTCTGGGGACCACCATGGGCCGCCATCATATCCGACCTGGTGGGTCAGCTGCTTCACGTTGGTGCCATCTACGTTCATGGTATAGATGTCCAGATCGCCATCCTTGAGCGATGTGAAGACGATGTGCTTGCCGTCCGGCGAAAGGACTCCTTCAGCGGTGTAGACGCCGTAGCTGGTCAGTCGACGTGTGTGAGATCCGTCCGAGTTGGCGGTGTAGATGTCATATGGGTCGAGCCGCCAGACGTATCCTTTTGATGGATCCGGGCGTGGCGTACATGCGGTATCAATCGCCTGGCTCGACGCGAAGAAGATGCGTCGATCGCCGTCCATGAAGTAGCCGCACGTAGTCTTGCCCTTGCCGTTCGATACACGATGCACGTTGGAACCATCCGCGTTCATGATGTACTGCTGATCGCAAGTGCGGCCGTCGCGTGTACTCTGAAAGATGAGGCGCTTGCTGTCGGCGCTGAAGTAGGCTTCTGCGTTCTCGCCACCGTTAGTCAGTTCGCGAATGTTGCTGAGGTGCTTTTGCTCTCCCTGGTCCGGGGTGATCGCCCTCGGCACGAAACCGCTCTGGGCTGATGCGACGACAGGAATAGCGAGAAGTGAGATAAGCGTCGAAATGCGACGCGTGAAGGTCGAATTCATGTCTATAAAAATGGATAACTGACAGTCGGGACGGTAGGCTCACCAATTTTCATGTTGTGATGAGGATGTCGGGTCAGCCGGTGCAGTCGTTAGCATTAACAGAGTTTCTGTAACCAGAGTGAATACACGCGAATGCCTGAACCTGAGAGACTCGCTTGGCCCGGTCTACGGGTGGTTGGCCGGATGGTTGGCCGCGCCATGATCGCGCGATGCCCCAACTGTGGTGGGAGGCCGGTGCTAAAGGACTGGTTCCATCTACGCGAGCGGTGTCCGATTTGCGGCATTGCGCTGGAGCGTGGCGAAGAAAGCGACTATTACATTGGTGGGATGCTTTTGAACATCACGCTGTGCTTCGTCATATTCGCAGTTGGATTCTGGGGTGTGTTGATCGTGACGTATCCGCGAGTACCGTGGGATGCGCTGCAGTACGGGTTGGTAGCAGCGATGTTGTTGCTTCCGGTCCTTCTTTATCCGCTTTCGCGGCTTGTCTGGTTGGCGGTCGACCTTGCCGTGAGGCCTCAATCGGATAAAACTGACGGCGTTGAGACTAAAAAAATCGCAGAGTAGCTCGGAAGCTACCCTGCGATTTCTGCATCCTGTGCTTACGTGTAGTCGTTAGATGACTAGACCGCGTCCGAAAGCGATGAGAAGGTGAAGTCGTTGATTTTCAATGCCGGCATGACGAGCCCTGCTTCGATCGGTTCGGGCTTTCCGATATCCGCCAACCGTGCGAGTGAGAGGAGAGGGCTGTCATTCCAGCGGAAGTTCTTGATGCTCTTGCTGATCTTGCCGTTCTCGATGAGGAACGTGCCGTCGCGGGTCAGTCCGGTCAGCATCACGGTTCGCTGATCGAGTGAGCGAATGTAGAAGAAGTGTGTGACGAGCACACCGCGTGGAGTTTCCGCAATCAGTTGATCGACCGACTTTGAGCCGCCAGTCAGTTTGAGTCCTGCGGGGTTGCGCCCGAATCCACCACCGCCACCGCCAGTCGGCTCGACGCCCTGCTTCTGCGCCCAGAACCGCGTATATGCGAGGTTTTTGAGAACGCCGTTCTCTATCCAGACGACGCGCTTCAGCGGTAATCCATCTGCGTCGAACGGTTGGCCGAGGAGGTCCGGATCAAACGGGTCGGAGAGGAGCGTCACGCGTTCATCGACGATTTTTTCTCCGATTTTGGTGCCGCCGCCTTTTTTGGAGAAGGCACTGCGACCTTCATCAGCAGAGCGAGCGTTGAGTGAGCCGACCAGGCCGGGGATGAAATCAGCAACCGCGCGGGGTTCGAGAATTACTGTATAACGTCCAGGCTCGATCGCAACGGGATTCCGTGATGCAAGCGCCTTTTGTGCAGCGCGTCTACCGAGCGCGCTCGGATCAATCGATGTCCAGGATCGCCCGCCAGATGATGCGTATCCGGATCCAGTACCGTCGGGCGTTCTTGCGGTGCACGAGAGCGATACGTCGGTGCTCGCGTGATACGCGAAAAGACCCTTGGATGTCGCAACACAGTCTGCGGCGCCATTCGCCTCGAGGAAACCGGCCACGAACAGTGAGGCGGGATCGATTGGCATTGCGCCACCGGGGTTGCGGGTAGCAGTGATCAGTTGCTCGACCGCGCGCGCCCGTGCGGTTGCATTCAGGCTGGACACATCGCTGTTGCTGGCGCTCACATCCTGGTATTGCTGGGGGCCCAATTCCGGAACGAGCTCCGGATCTCTGGGTGAGAGCTTGGCGAGTCGAAGGGCTGTATCTACTGCGCGCCTGAGAGCATCATCATCGACGAGGTTGGTAGTCGTCGACGCTTTCCGGCCGTCGACGGTGCTCGTGATCGAGATCAGCGTGTTATCGACATCGCCGCTGGTTGTTATATCGCCCGCCGCAAAGCGTGTGTTGCCGCTTGCGGCGCTGGTGATGTTGACGCGAGTCTCGTCAGCGCTACTCATTGCGAGGACTCGCTTCGAGAGAGCCTGCATGGATTCGCGATTCATCAGAGTATCCGGCATCAGACGCTCCTCGCGGTGTTGATGATGTTCACCTGACGGAATCTTGCTGGAACGCAGCCGTGACTGACGGAACTCGATTGACCCGGTTGCCCCTTTCCATCGGAGAACGTTCCGCCGAGCCAGTAGGATCTCTTACCGCCGATCATGTCCATGGAGCTCCAGAAGTCCGGAGTCCTTGCTTGATAAGCGACATCCTTCAGCATTCCGGTAATCTTGCCCTTCTTGACCTCATAGAAGACCTGGCCAGAAAACTGGAAGTTGTAACGTTGCTGATCGATTGACCACGAGCCGCGGTTCTTGATGACGATACCACGGTCAGTGTCGGCGATTATGTCTTCTATGGTAGAATCATTTTCACCGGGCAGCAGCGACACGTTCGGCATGCGCTGGAACTGCACGCTGTCCCATGAGTCAGCGAACGAGCAGCCATGCGAGTGGTTGACTCCATTGAGCGATGCGATCGCTGGTGCCTGATCACGGACCGTCTGGTAGTCGTGGAAAACTCCATCCTTGATGAGCATCCAGGATTCGGCGGCAACGCCTTCATCGTCCCACGCGCACCGGCTGAGGGAATCCTGCTGCACTCTGTCGGCCTGGATGTTCATCAGTCGGGAGCCGTACTTAAGTTTGCCCATCATCTTTTCCGGTGGTGCAACGAAGCTGGTGCCGGCGTAGTTTGCTTCGTAACCGCGCGCGCGGTCGAGCTCTGTCGGATGTCCGACAGATTCGTGGATCGTCAGCCACAGGTTTGTCGGGTCAAGTATGAGATCGTATCGACCCACGTCTACCGAGCGCGCAGTGAGTTTTTCCGCGGCGAGTGCCGCCCATTTCGGCGCGTTACCGGGCATGTCGAGTGCCGTCACGTACTCCCATCCGGAACCGCGTGGTGCGAGTTCTTCCGTGTAGGACTGGAAATCACCGTCACCGATCGCGGTTACTGTGAACGATGGTCCAACGCGAATGAAAGTTTGTGTGACAAGCGTTCCGTCGGTTGTGGCGAGGGTTTTTTCCTCTCTCAGCAACGCAAGACCGGAATTCGCAAAACGGACGCCGGGGACTTTCAGTGCCGCTTCGTTGGCTGCGAGCAGCAGTGCAACCTTGTCCTCGATGGGGATATCGATTGGGTCCTGCTGAACTGGCGTGCGCCAGCTTCCCGTAACCGCGGGCGTGGGTGCGAGCACGACGGGAGTATGCTGTACAGCACGCGCAGCGCGCGCCACCTGGACAGCCTCCTGCGCAACTCTTACAGCGCCAGCAGGTGAGACATCACGTGTTGCGGCGAATCCCCAAGCGCCATTCACCAAGGCGCGGACTCCAATCCCAAATGATTCGGAATCGCTGACTCCGGTTATCTGGTGCTCTCGTGCCGCTACGAATTGACGGCGGTACCTTCCTACGCGTGCGTCGGAGTAGGAAGCGCCTGCATCCTTTGCGGCCTGAATCGCGGCCAGCGCGATCTCGTTGGCCATGGGATCACCAGAATCACCACTGCTCTTTCGGAGCAAGGATTCTGCACGCGCTGCGTGTGCGGTACCTGCGACAGCCACCGCACCGAGCGCGGTGGTCCTGAGGAAGTCACGTCTGCTGGTCATAGGGCCTCGGTTAGCGATGTTCAGAAGGCGGGGTGTAACTCGCCGTTTCACACAGGGCGTTGCAATTGTACGAAAAAAAGGGACGCCGCGTTGGGCGTCCCTGACCGAGCAATACTTCGATCAACAGTTCGAGACGACCTATTGAAATGTAATGAACAGTGGTGATGGTTTCAGTTTCACAACCTCTTCGCGCGTGAGCATCGGTCTGTCATTCTTGTAGAACAACTTGAAACCGTCGAACTGTACAGGCTGCATTCGCTCATACGCGTTGTACGAATCGCGCTTCAACTGCGGGCCGCCAAATCCATCCATATTCATAACGAACTGGACTGCCGGCACTGGCTTGATCTCGCGATAATTGGTGACCATCGCCTGAGTGTATCTGTGGACTACGAGAATCTTTGGCGGGAGGTGATTTTCGGTGACCAGATCCGCGAGAGTCTTGATAGCGTAGTTGATTTCAGCTGCGTCCATGACGCCGACTTTCTTTCCGGGAAGGTAACCCTCTGATGCGTGATGCATCGAGAATTCGGGATCCAGTGCAAGATGTACGTAAGGCCGTTTGAGGTATGGTATGAGCGGTTTAAGCTCCGCTTGTACGGTGCTTTTTCCGACCTGTACGTCGAGGAAGATCAGGTATCCCTTGCTCTCTGCCAGATTGCACCAGTAGGTGATCAGCGAGTCGGTCATCCGCAGGCGGTAAAGACCGTTTTTGCCGGGTGAGCCCTGTGCAACGGAAACGATGAGGTGGAAACCTGGCTTGACAGGAGTCGCAGGATCAGCGAGCTGAAACTTGCGTACCTCATCCTGCAGCTTCGCAATCATTACGGCCTGTGGATATTCACCGAGCACGCCCATCCGTTTGGAAAGTGGATTTCCGTAGTACACGACGATCCGATTTCCTGGAAGCAGCGAATTTGGAAGCGGCGTAACAGTGAAGGCGGGTGTTGGCGGCGTCTTCCGAGAAGGCGTTGTATCGCGGACCGGACGTGCGCGTGAGGAAACCGATTTCTTGTGCGCCGCCTTTCGGTGAGGAACCGAATCGGCAGTCGTGGTCTGAATTGGGGCGAGTGCAGTTGTCGAAGCGGTTGGTGCATTGGGAGCGGATCCGAGCGACACAATGGCAATCAAAGCGGTCAGGATCACTCGACCGGTGCTCCAGCTGCCTTCCACCCGCGCCATCCGCCGGCCATTGAAGCAACGTTCGTGTAGCCCATCTTCTGGATTGCATCGGCTGCGAGTACGGATCGGAATCCCCCACCGCAGTAAAGGATGATTTCCGCGTTCTTATCGGGGATTTTGGCCTCGATATCGCGCTCAATTACTCCCTTTCCAAGGTGCGACGCGCCAGCTGCGTGACCGGCTGCCCACTCGGTGTCCTCGCGGACGTCTACCAGTTGCAAGGAAGGGTTTTCGAGGAGTCTGGCGCGAGTCTGCTCGACTGTCACGTCCCGGACTTTGGAGTGTACGGAGTCAATCAAGCCAAGGAAGGCTGCTGAATGGTCCATGTCTGAATATTGTGTGGGTTGAGAATATCAACGTGAAGGATAAACACTTCGCAAACACTATTGTTGATCAGTAGTTGCTCAGTCGTCGAACTGGAACCCTGGGTTTTCGATTGCGGGGAGCCGGAGAGTGAACACGCTGCCACCGCCCTTTCTGGGTGAATACTCGATTGTTCCGCCTTGTGCCTCGGCGAGCGATCGGGCAATTGCGAGGCCGAGTCCAGTGCCGTGAGCGGTAGTGGACGTCGAAGGATGACGGTAGAACGGTTCAAAGATGCGCTCGACGTCGTCCTTCGGAACGCCAGGTCCTCGGTCTGCGACGTCAAGTTGCAGCCAGTCGCCGACTCTTGATGCCGAGAGTTCAACTGGTTCCGATTCCGGCGAATAGAGCAGCGCGTTGTCAATAAGATTGATCAGGATTCTGATAGTCTCGACGAAGTCAAACATCCCAATCAGTGCGGGAGCAGAGTAGTCGGTTGTAATACGAACACGGTCAGCGCCATTCGTGCCCATCATTTCCGTCACCACTGCACCGGCAAGGTCCTCGACCGTGTTTACCTCGATTGACATCGAAGGCGCGCCAGCGTTCACGCGGGACATATCCAGCAGATGCGCCACCATCTTGCTGAGCCGTTCGGTCTGCGCGACAATGATTACCGAATTCGCATCTCCAGAATCAGCCGCATCCTGAGCGAGAGC
Organism: Gemmatimonadaceae bacterium; assembly: GCA_039924445.1. Classification (GTDB taxonomy): domain Bacteria; phylum Gemmatimonadota; class Gemmatimonadetes; order Gemmatimonadales; family Gemmatimonadaceae; genus Fen-1247. The sequence goes on along the minus strand of JBDTAW010000285.1, from coordinate 10,581 downwards.
CTTGATGCTTGTCAGCGGCGTGCGAAGGTCGTGTGATACCGAAGCCAGCAGAATATCCTTGAAGCGCGCAGCTTCCCGCAGTGTGGCGGCATGGCTGGCCTCAGCGGAGAGGCGTTGGAACTCCGCTGCGCGCGCGCGTGCCTGGTCCGCCTCCTCCCGTGCTCTGACGAGCAGATATGTCGTGGTCGCCGCTGTAGCCAGGAATGCGGAAAGCACTATTGCGTCCACTGGCTTTGACAGTGACAACTGGTCGAATGGATACTGGAAATAATAGGAGACGAGTATCGTGGCTACGCCTGCAAGGGAAAATCCAAGTGGGCGCCCACCACTGACACTACCACCGAGTACGATCAACAGGTATACGAGAACGACATGCGCCTGGCTCTGTTGAGTCTCTCTCGCCAGATGCATGACAATAGTGGCGAGGATAAGCAAACCGTACCACAACACGGCTGACATTGCCGTGTTCGAACGATGCTGCGTCATTCGTTCCACGCGACGCACTACGCCGATTCTTGCGCCATCGGTATGCCGAATCGGTAACCGACTCCTGGTTCCGTTATGATAACGTGCGGATGTGTTGGATCGCGCTCAACCTTGCGTCGAAGGTTGGTGATGTGAACGCGCAGATATTGTCGTGCGTCACCGAATTCTCTGGCCCACACTGCATCAAAGAGTTGCTGATGTGTGTAGACGCGACCGGGATCTGCAGTGAGTGCACGCAGGATTGCCCATTCGATGGGGGTGAGTCGTATCGGCCTTCCGTCACGGGTTGCATTACGCGAGGAGAAGTCGATAGAAACTCCATCTGCTTCAACGACTCCGGAAGTTCCCGGGCGGGCGGTTCTGGCTCGGCGGATCTGGGCGGCAACTCGTGCAGCGAACTCCGATGTACTGAATGGTTTGGTCACGTAGTCGTCGGCGCCTGCATTCAGGAGCGCAACCTTGTCGGATTCAATGTGCCGGGCTGTAAGAACGACGATTGGAGCCAACGAGTATGCGCGGATTGCACGACAGAGATCGAGGCCCGATTGATCGGGAAGCCCGAGATCCAGAACAATCAGATCTGGCATCTGCGCTCGCACCGCAGCGAGTCCGGTGCGGCCGTCAACGGCATCGAGAACTCGAGCGACGGTCGAGCGGAGCGCGGACCGAACTACGTGACGAATTTCCGGTTCGTCATCAATTATCAAAACTGTGGCGTCAGTTCTGGTTGAATGCATGACCATGGTACTGCACACTCCAGCCGAACTGGCTAGTTCAGGTTGCGCCGACGACTTCCGTTCCACTCCAGGTGGCACCCGGAGTCAACACGACCGGATCGGATATCCGTGCCGCTTCAACACACAACATTTCCAGGTAATCGTCTGGTTCCATATCGGCAAGCGAAGCAGAAAGTTCCCGCCATGGATTCCATACGACCCAGTCTCCGAAGCCATCTGCGCCGATAACAGTGGAGCTCGAGCCCACCGCAGAAGATAAGGAAACCTGGCGAGGCCCGGATACGTAGATCCGATCAGTCTCGCCGTGGATGTGGAGATCGGCGTCCTCTTCGACACAACGTGTACCGCCCGCCACCTTATCTACATATACCAGGCCGGACAACCCTTCGACCGCAGCCTGTTGGACGGCTGTAACTGCGAAATAGTTATGGAGTGCTGCGGTGAACGAGAACGTCGAGTCACCGGAGTTTCTGATTACGAGCGAGACGGTGAGCATTTCCGCAAGCTCAACAGTGAGTTCAGCGTTGAATTGGTGCGGCCAGAGTGCGCGGGTTTCTTCGTCGTCAGTGATACGAAATGTCGCGCTGTCGCCGAGGTTTGCGACCAGGGACCAGCGGCGAGTGCGGAGGAATCCGTGTTTGGGAAGCGGACCGGTGGCGAACTGGGGGAAGATTACGGGAATGCCACCGCGGATCGCCTCGCCCGGGCCATAGCGAGCCCGAGCGCTGAGGTAAAGCCGCTCCTGTCCGGAGGGATCTACCCAGCTCACGATGTGGGCACCGTGACGCATGATTCTGGCGGTGGCGCCCGAACTATGGACGAGCGTGACGGCGTCTTCGCCGCTGCCGGACACCCCGGGCGTGCCCGGCGTGTTGCCATTTTCGCGCATCAGCCGCTAACCACTGATGTCGCTACCGAGCCGTCGATCTAGACGTGGCAGCTGGCCAGGCCACGCTTCTCGAGATACTGCTGGTGGTAATCCTCTGCGACCCAGAACGTGGATGCGGGGACTATTTCCGTGACGATTGGGCGCTTGAATCGGCCGCTCGCAGCCATGATCTCCTTAGAGCGTTCGGCGAGCTCCTTCTGCTCCTCGTTCTCGTAGAAGATGGCTGATCGATACTGAGTGCCGACATCCGGACCCTGACGATTGAGCGTTGTCGGGTCGTGGTTATTCCAGAACACGTCCAGCATCGCGTTGTAGCTCGTAACTGCCGGGTCGAAATCGACCTGAACCACCTCGGCGTGACCTGTGGTGTGGCTGCACACGTCTTCGTACGTAGGGTTGGGTTTCGACCCTCCTTCGTATCCCACAGCAGTTGCCGTGACGCCAGGAACGTTTTGAAAGGCCACTTCCGACCCCCAGAAGCATCCAGCACCAAATGTTGCCTTGGCCATTATCGTATCACCTCTTCGAACGATCGTTCGAGTAGTTAGTGTCGCTTGAAATACTGCACGTCGCGTTCATGCTTTTCGGCTGCATTGCGCGTCTTGAACGTACCAAGATTACGTCGTTTTCCTGTCTTCGGATTGATCTTTTTGGAGTATAGCCGGTATTCGCCGGATTTGAGTTTGCGGATCACTGCGTCTCCGCCGTTGGGGTGAGGAGTTGGCGTCGAACTGGTGCGTTGTTCGGTCTGAGACGAGGTGCAAAACCGGGACCTTCAGGTGCGAATTGCCCGGGCGGCAATTCTCGGCCCAGCTCTCGAGGCCACAGCCGTACCAGTCGATGCGACATGAGGCATGTCGCATTTGGGCACTTGTCAACCGATTACGTAGTTCGTTCAAATACTGTGTTCGGGATGTAGCCGTGGCCACCATTCTTCACAAACGAAGGAAACTGCACGGTTCGCGGCTTGGAACGCAGGATCCAAATGTGTGTTGTACGCGCGTGCTGTCAAAGCACAAATTGAATCCGCCGAAACCAGAGACGTTCCACTCGCATCCGTTGCCGCCTCGCGGAGTACGTGCTATCAGGATCGGCGGCCAGCCGTTTGCCAATGCCGAGGAGCACGTCAGCCTCAGGGTCACTAATACGACACCGCCCGATTTTGCGCGCCGGCCACTGGAATGGCGGACGCCACATCACTCAGCACGATCAGCGCACGGGCGATAAAGCGTATACGCGCCACACCAACGAGAAGGACGTCGCGTTCTACGCAACGAACTGCGCAAGAAGTGCAAAATCCGCATCGAAAACCATATTGGGCGTTAATCCGCTTAATGGAGCGGCAAGACTAGGGTCCGACACGATATACACGGTACCAACTCTAACTACATAAACGGGACGGTTCACGCGTTGTTGCGCCGAGGTAAGGTGCGCATTGAAAGCATCACCCGCCAATGCACAAACAGAGTCACTCGTGACGAGCTCCACATTACTGGAGTCGGTCATCGGAATGTGGTATCGCTGCCTAGTCACCGCATAGATACTGTCTGTCAGGGTCGCTAGCGCATCTCCATAGCCAAGGAGGGCCGGCGCCTCATCTCCGCCAGTGAGGCAGCGAGCGCCAATTTCCGCACCGTACGATGGTTTGGTAGTTCGTAGGAAAATTGAACCAACTGCTATCGCGATAATCGCGATCAGCCAAATCCGGACTTGCGTGGATGCAGCAGCTCTGAATGTCAACACAATTCGGTTCTACTCCCAGGTTAGCGATTTATCACAACACGGTACAACTACTGGTCCTGAATTTGCGAACCTGCAAGAGTTTCGTGTTGCGTTTGTGATCCATCCGAGCTGTTTCGTGGTGTCAATACCCGAGCATGTTGCCCAGAAACGACCACTGCGGATTGAAGAACACGATCGGCGAGTACTCGCCTGCGCGACCGTTCGGATCATTGACAGCAGTAATGCTGCCAATCTTTATCACGTACAGCGCTCGTTGTGGGAGTGGATTTGCTGCGTTGGGGTTGGTAGCGTGAATCAATGAATCGAGCGCCTGTCGTGCACGAGTACACGCGCTGTCATCTGATACGAGTACCACTTGAGCAGCCGGAGTCGCGGGAGCGTGCAATTTCGAGCGGAGAACCGTGTACTCTGTGTTCCCAGTATCGGCGACTTGTTGAAGGTCTAAAAGCATTGATGCACTCCGAGAGTCAGAAGCGTGACAGGATTGAGCCAGGATTGGCTGACCAAGGGCCGCTAACCCGATTGCTAATGCTGCTGCTGTCGCACGGAGTACGTGCCGTCTGACACGATGTAAGCCGTGCCGAACTTTCCTGGCGATGTTCAGTAGAGATAATTGCTGACATGATGGAACAAACTATCCATCACGATATGCTGGTTCCATTCACTTCCCTTACCGGCGGGGGAAACAGCGTCGTAGCTGGATCCGACGCTAATGACGTAAAGGCTGTCCAGCGGCGGTGTATTGGAGTCAATAGCGCTAATAATGTTGTTCCATGTGCCCAATGCACGTCTGCAAGTCGCACTATCCGTAACCAGCTGTACAGCTGAATCGTTGACGGATGGTAGGTTGACTCTCTGCCGAAATGAAATGTACAGATCATCTGTGGTATGCATCAGGAATTTGATGTGGCTAACCTCTGCGTTGGAGAACGAATCCGGCCCTCGGCAGGGTGATGTGCTTGTGCTAAGCGACCTACCAAAAATGGAAATCCCAAGCGCGACAACACCTGTTGGAAATAGAGACAATATTTTCATCGGAGTAGGATTGCGTTGGAAAGCCTAAAAGAGACTGCAGGAAGACTGCCGTGGCCACCACTTGTGGCACCGCACGAATCCGAATGCGCTATACAGACAAACTTCAGTCCGGAGTCTCGTCGAGCAGTCGGAGAGCCTGTACAGCATCCGTGTGCTGCACCGCCAGTCGAACACCATTTGAGAATGTGAGAGCAGGGTACGCACCGCCAGCGTCGTCTCCGATGATGATTGATCTGATACCATTGGCCTCGAGGGCGGCCTGAGCGATGTGCGCTGATATCGCATCGCCGTATGTGCGGATCACAACGATGTCGCTTTCGTTATCCGTGTTTTCCATCAGAACTCTCCGATGAAAGAGATTTCCGGAGTCAGTTCGTGACCCAGTTCATTCTTCACGCGCTGTTGCGCGAGCGCGATAAGTTCGCGTACATCACGCGCGGTAGCACCACCCAGATTCACCATGATGTTCGCGTGGATGTGTGAGATCTGAGCACCACCGATGCGAAACCCCTTCATGCCGAGCTGGTCGATCAGGCGGCCTGCACCAACTCCTTCGATCTTTCTGAAGATGGAACCGGCGGATGGATGAAACTGAAGCCATGGATGCCTGGCACCGCGCCAGCTCAGATTCTCCTGAATGATCCTGTGCATGTTGGCGGGGTCACCCGGCGATAACTGGAAGGTTACTGCGAGTGCAAAATCCGCGCGGTGATGAAAAATCGAATCGTCGTATCCAAACTTCAGATAGGCTCTGTCCACCGTTTCGCGATCACCGGACTCGCTCAGAATTTCGCAGCTGTCAACCACTTCGGCGATGAACACTGTGCGTTCACGCTGCGGCGCGGGGCTCAGGAAGTGCAGATTCTGCCAGACGGCGCCGCCAACGGTGCTTGGTATTCCAACGTAATGTTCAAGGCCGGATAGTCCGTGCTCAACTGCCTGCGGGATCAGGTCGCCCATGACAACGCCGCTCTCTGCCCTGAGGCGCCCGTCTTGGTGAAACTCGAAACTGTTTGCACGATCCCGGATGACGATGCCGCGAAAACCACGATCGCCCACGAGAATATTCGCACCCAGACCAAGTACGAAGAACGGAATCCCGAGAATTCGCGCCGCAGCTATGGCATTCGCAAGATCGTCGGCGGAAGTGGCGGAATAGAAAAGATCTGCCGGACCGCCGATTCGGAACGTCGTGAAGGGGCCAATAGGCTCGTCGCGAGTCAGTCGTGACTGATCGAGCTGAGACGCGAGTTGGTCGTACGCGTATTTTTCCATCGACCTCACGCCGCTCGCGTCAATACGTCTGGCCATACCGTATGGAAGGAATGCATTACTCATCAAATATACGGTATGCCGGACGCACTCCAATCGGCTCTCCGACAGCCGGGACACTGTAATGAGAACATCCAGAATCGTTCCACTCCGACAGCGCGTCGGAGTGCTGCTCGCAGTTTCGTTGCTTGCTACCCTGACGCTCGCCGCCCCCTCAAGCGGACAAATCGCGCAGGAGAAAGTGGACCTGTCCGCCATTGCGCGAATTCGCGATGAGGGCCTGAATCACTCCCGGATTCCGGAGCTCGCGCACCATCTGACAGATGTTATCGGCCCGAGGCTAACGGGCTCGCCGGGGATGAAAGCGGCGAACGAGTGGACCGCTGGTATGCTGCGCTCCTGGGGGCTGGCTGACGTAGCGATCGAGCCCTGGGGTCGGTTCGGGCGTGGCTGGGAGAACATCAGCTACGAGGGACGCATCCTCACACCATACAGTCAAGTAATGCCGGGTCAGCCAAGTGGGTGGACTGGCAGTACCAAAGGGAGCGTGACCGCTCCTGTCATGATCGTGGAAGGTGGAATCGACAGCGTCGCGAAATACGGAACCAAGCTTCGCGGAGCATATGTGCTGGTGACACCTCCGCGCGCAACTCCGCCCGAATTCAAGGAATATGAGCGCCGGACTCCGCTGGACTCGCTGTTTGCCCCGGTTCAGCAGCGACCCGGCGGGCAGATTGGCTGGGATACCCTACTCGTGAAGATTCAGAAGCAGCAGGCGCACCGTGACTCGCTCGTCATCGCCGCCGGCGTGGCCGGCGTGATATCCGGATCAGGTAGCCCGTACGGCACCATTCGTGGTGGTGGTGATTGGGCAGCAACAAATCCAGAAGCTCAGATACCGGTGCCTACGGTAATAATCGCGCAGGAGCAATACAACGAGATGTACCGCAATGTCATGAGTGGAGTGCCGGTAAAGGTTCAACTCGATGTTCAGAATCGATTCCTCACCAGTGATCTCAACGCCTACAACACACTCGGCGACATTCGCGGAACCGACAAACCGGACGAATATGTAATGATCGGTGCGCACCTGGATTCGTGGCATTTTGGCAATGGTGCAACCGACAATGCTGCTGGCTCGATCGTCATGATGGAGGCGATGCGTATTCTGAAGGCTCTAAACCTCCAGCCCCGCCGAACAATCCGCATAGCCTTATGGAGTGGCGAGGAAGAGGGTATCTACGGTTCCCGCGGATGGATCACGAAGCATCCCGAGATGGTCTCGAAGGTCTCGGCCTATCTGAATCTGGATAACGGCACCGGGAAAATTCGAGGCATCTGGGATCAGTCAAACGAGAAGGCCGTTCCGATATTCGAGCAGATTCTCTGGCCGTTCAAGGATCTCGGGGTCGTGGCAGTGCGCCGAGGAAATACGGGAAGCACCGATCACGTCTCATTTGACGACGCGGGGATTCCAGGATTCAATTTCATTCAGGATCCGATCGAATATGACCTGCGGACGCACCATTCCTCTAATGACGTGTACGATCATCTCATGGTTGATGATCTCAAACAGGCCGCGGTCGTGGTAGCAGCAACTGCATATGAGCTCGCCAATCGAGACGAGATGTTTCCGCGCAAGTGAGGAAAATGAAAGTAGCTGCAATTCGCCGAACCCGGCTCGCGTTCATCGCCGCCGCAATTCTGCTGCCCGCGTGTCTGTCCGCGTGTCTGCCCGCATCTCTGTTGGCGCAACGTGCCGACCTGGAAAAGATCATACAACGACGCGTACTGGCCAACGGTCTCGAAGTCATCGTTGTGGAGAACCACGGAGTTCCGCTTGCAACAGTTGAGATAAATGTTCGCAACGGCTCGTTCACGCAGACTCCGGAATACGCCGGCCTGGCGCACATGTACGAGCACATGTTCTTCCGCGCGAATGCCGAGTACCCGGAGAGCGACATGTATCTCGATCGCGCTTCACAACTCGGCGCGGTATTCAACGGCACGACGCAGGAGGAAACAGTGAGCTACTATCTCACCGTGCCGGCTGACTCGGTGCGAGGTGCGATCCAGTGGCTCACGCCGGCGCTCAAAGCGCCACTCTTTCTGGAAAGTGAACTCGCCGTAGAGCGACAGGTTGTCATCGGCGAATATGATCGGAATGAATCAAGTCCGTTCTTCCAACTGCAGCGGCAGGTGGACATGAAACTGTATCCTGGCAACTACTCCAGGAAGAACGTGATCGGCGATCGTCAGGTGGTCGCATCGACAACACCTGAGAAGATGCGCTACATACAGCACAAGTATTACATTCCGAACAACTCGGTGCTGATAGTTGCAGGAGATGTGAAGCCCGATAGCATCTTCGCGATTGCAGAGAAGCAGTTGGGCAGCTGGGCTCGTGGGCCGGACCCGTTTGCAGCCGATCCGATACCTGACATTCCGGCTCTCACGAAGAGCGATGCCGTTGTTGTGGAAGCACCGGTCAACGCCGTTACTGTGTTGCTTCAATGGCAGGGGCCAAGTGTTGGGAAGGATCCCAAGTCAACGTATGCAGCGGACGTATTCTCGGATCTGCTCAACGATCCGCGATCACATTTTCAGCAGCGACTTGTAGATACGGGCTTGTGGCAGGGTGTCACCGTCAACTACTACACACTGGATCACACCGGTCCCATCACCATCAGCGGTCAGACATCGCCAGGGAAGCTGCGGTCGGCACTTGCTGCGCTCGACTCCGCGATCAAGCAGATCGATATGCCCGGGTATTTTGATCCAGCCGATCTCAAGGCCGCACAGGCGCACCGCGCCGTCACGTCTGCGTTTGGGCAAGAGCAAGCTTCGGCATTCGCTCACACCCTCGGTTTCTGGTGGAGCGTCGCAAGCCTCGAATACTATATGGGCTACGTTGACAATATGGCGCACCAGAGCATCTCGGACCTGCGTGCGTACGCGGACAAGTACATCATCGGCAAACCTCGCATCACTGGGGTACTGATCTCACCAGATGGTCGGCAGCAGATTCATCTTACCGCTGATGACCTGAAGGGGGCCAACTGATGCTGCGTCGAATCGCGATAATTGTCGCAATGATGTGCGTAGCTGGTACCTCGGTTGTTGCGCAGACTGCCGCTGACACTCTCACGTCCAGCTTCACGGTAGATGGCATTCCCGTAATCCTGCGACGGAATACCTCCAACAACGTCATAGTCGCCAATGTGTACCTGCTCGGCGGTTCGCGTCAGGTCACCGAGGCAACCAGTGGTATCGAGCCGTTTCTGCTCGCTGTATCCGAGCGGGGTACGACGCATTATCCAAAGGCAGTCCTTCGCCGAAAGACCTCGGCGCTCGGAGTGGACTTCGTCGTGAACCCGAGCATTGACTGGACGTTGTTCGGGGCTCGCACGATCACGAGTGAGATGGATTCCACATGGGCAATCTTCGCTGATCGCCTGATGTATCCTGCCATTCAACCAGCCGAGGTGGAGCTGGTCAGGTCGCAATTCATAAGCGGTGAGAAACAGGAACGCGACGATCCCGACGCTTACGTGTCTGATCTCGCGGACAGTGTAGCGTTTGCCGGTCACCCATATTCCGTATCTCCAACGGGTAATGCGACGTCGCTCACCCAGATAACACCAGCGATGCTTCGTGATTACCAGCGAACCCAGATCGTAAAATCGCGGATGCTCATTGTAGTTGTCGGCGATGTTACCCGGGTACATCTTGAATCGCTGATCCACGGGACGCTCGCTCGGCTGCCTGCCGGATCGTACAAGTGGACGCTTCCAGATCCGGTTCCGGTTCGACCAGCATCTGCTGTGCTGGTTCAGCGTGACCTCCCGACCAACTATCTGCTTGGCTACGTCGCGGGTCCGTTGGCATCGTCGCCAGACTACACGGCGCTTCGAGTCGCGGCAACTGTACTGACCGGGCAGATGTTCGCGGAAATTCGTGGCCGACAAAATCTGACGTACGACGTACACGCGCCGTTTCTCGAGAGGGCGGCCAGCGCGTCGGGGCTCTACGTCACCACAGTCTCGCCGGATACGACGTTGAAGCTGATGAAATCGTTCATCACCCAGCTCCAGAACGAGACTGTCACAACCGATGGCTTGCAGCGATTGGAGCTGCAGTTCATAACCCAATACTTTCTCGATAACGAGACAAACGCATCACAGGCCGATTTTCTTGCTCGATCGCAATTGTATCAGGGTGACTACCGCCATGCCATGACGTTCGTTCAGGATCTCAGATCAGTCACACCTGCAGCAGTACAGGCCGCCGCACGCAAGTACATGAAGAATTTTCACTGGGCGTATCTCGGCGATACAACCAAGGTCGACAGGGCGCTGCTACTCAGCTTCTAGTGCGCTCGGGTAGCCAGGACGTGACGCAGATCATCAAGCGTCACGC
>JBDTAW010000284.1:0-2691 GCA_039924445.1 Gemmatimonadaceae bacterium | reverse complement strand
ATCCCACTTAGTATTATCGCGTAATCGCGCAACGCTAGGCCCGCGAATTCAACCGCGTCGTTTGGGAGCACCTGCACGTGCTTTGCCGTGTCGGCGCCGACGAGCACGGTCAACGCGTACCCGTCGGGGTCGAGGTTCGTACCTGTGGTGGCAACCGATACGAAAACCGCCGAGTTTGGCAGCACGAGACCCACCGGACCCGTTGGTGTTGTGTCACTGCACGCGCCGGCGAGAGTGAGTGCTATGAGCGGGAGAATCGCAAAGGCTCTGGGGTGACGAGCTATCGATGATTGCATTTTCCGCGTGAGTGCCCGTAGAAGAAGGATTGTACCACCAAGAATGGGGCGACCCGCCGACGAGTGCGTCGCGGCGGGTCGACTACAACCTCGTTACTGCTTAACGTCCAAGACAGTTATTGATCCCATGCCGTTTCCACCAAGCGTTCGTCTCCGGCGTACGACACCGGCCAGCGCGATGAGTCCTGGAGTCAGCAACAGCGCGCTGCCGGGCTCGGGTGTGGTCGTGACGAAGTAGCCAGCGATCTCACCGGCTGGATTCGTCGTAGTGTGGATGGTCGCGTACGCGTTGCCCGAATTCATTCCGTCAATCAATGCAGCGCGGGCCGCGTCTACGCTCCCCCCGTTCGCCGTGATGAACGCCGGATTGTACGAGCTTGCAAGCATCAGATCGAAAATTTGGTTGTATGTACCCGATTGCACGCCAAGCGGGAACAACGGGAAGGTCGGAACGGGGGTTGCAACCCCAGCGGTCCCAGTGAACGGCGCGGCGGTGCAGCAGTGGATGTGCGACGCTGTGGTCGTGCCGACGAGACCAGAGAAGCTCATGTCGACCGTGAGCAACGATCCGGATAGTGAAACTGTCGCGATACCGGTCCCGGGGGAGCCGTTTGGGGCGAGTGGCGCGCCATCATTCATGATGGCGGTCCAGATCTGGGCGTTGGCGCGCGTCGAGGTCGACAGCGCAACGACGACTCCGGTGATCAGAACACTCCATTTCCCTACCTGCATACGAGCTCCGCGATTAAGAAGTGGTGCTTCTGGCTTCATCATGTCCTCCGACGTCAGGTGTGGCGTCGCGTCGCGCTGGCCTGCTGCATTGAGCAGCCCTATATTGGCGTGCAGCGCGGGCGATCTCGGGCCTTTCCCATGTATCACGACGAGTGGCGCCGAATCCCGACATTGGCCATAGTGAGAGGGGTTTTTGGCTGAGTCCGATAGTTCTCCGAAGCCGATCAGCAGCCACCAGCAACCGGCGGAAGATCTCGACGCCATGCTGAGCGGCAGCCGCGCGTCGCTCGACCAACTCGTTCCTGCACTGTACCAGGAGCTGCGCGCCATCGCCCATCGGCAGATCAGGCGACGGCCAGACAGTGGGACTCTCCAAACGACCGGACTCGTCCACGAGGCGTATCTCAAGGTCGTCGGTCAATCACGGCCAGGAGTGCACGACCGCGCGCACTTGCTGGCGCTGTCGGCTCTCGCGATGCGACATGTGCTCGTCGATCGCGCGAAGGCCTTGCGAAGGCTGAAGCGCGGCCGAACGTCTTGGCACATCACGTTCGCCGATGACCTGATCGCAGCTGCCGATCAACCCGAGGCACTCTTGCAGCTCGACGAGGCATTGGTGTGGCTCGCAGAACTGGAGCCTCGGCTGGCTCGGGTGGTCGAGTGTCGGTTTTTCGGGGGCTTGTCTGAGGAAGAGATCGCCCTGGCGCTCGGAGTTACTGCGCGCACGGTGGAGCGCGACTGGGCAAAGGCGCGGATGCTGCTGCGGCGCGCGCTCGAGTCGTGAATATCTCCGGGGTTCCTGGGATTGCGACACCGCCGCCGTCCCCTGACGAATGGCGACGACTCGAGCCGCTCATCGATGCAGTTCTGGCTGCCAGCCCAGACAAGCGGGCAACATTACTTGCGGAGCTTTGTGGCGGCGATGTGTGCAGGCAAGCAGAGCTCGAGCGATTAGTGTCGGAGTGTGAGCAGGCCTATCCACTACTCGAGTTGCCAGCGGCTGACCGCTTTGCGGCAATCCTGGACGACGATACGCCGCTCCTCCCGGAACTGTTCGCGGGGCGCTATCGGGTCCTCCGCGAGGCTGGCCGAGGGGGAATGGCGATCGTGTACGTCGCCCGGGACCTTAAGCACGGGCGAGATGTGGCAGTCAAGGTTTTGCGCCCCGAGTTGACCGCGGTTCTAGGCCGCGAGCGCTTCCTGAGGGAGATAGAAATCGCAGCGCAGCTGCGTCACCCGAATGTCGTCCCGCTCTACGATTCCGGCGAGATACGCGCCGATCCTGCGGATGGAGAAGGCGCCACCGTGGGGAGTTCGATACTGTACTACGTCATGCCGTACGAAGCGGGCCATTCGCTCCGCGAGCGGCTCGAGCGCGACGGACCACTGCCGATCGAGGACGCAGTGCTCATCGTCCGTGACATCTGCGAGGCGTTGGCACACGCACACCAACACGGGATTGTCCACCTGGACATCAAGCCGGAAAACGTCCTGCTTGCCGGCCGTCACGCGATGGTCACCGATTTTGGCGTGGCGCGCGCCGTCAGCGAGGCAGCTGTCGAGCCGACGCTCGCCCTCAGCGGTATCGCCCTGGGGACTGCTGCGTACATGGCACCGGAGCAGGCGGCCAATGATCCGCTCGTGGATCATCGGGCGGACATCT
>JBDTAW010000283.1:0-4265 GCA_039924445.1 Gemmatimonadaceae bacterium | reverse complement strand
TCGGTGCTGGTGTTCTTGTTCAGGTACTGCACCTGAGCCTGCTTCTGCATTTCAGGCTCGACTTCGGTGATCAGCTTCGCATTTACGCGGAGCGCCTCAGCATCTGCCATTGTCAGCTTTGCGCGGTCCGTTGCTGAGGCTGTTCCCCGGGAAAATATCTGTCCCGGGGAGATGGAGATGAGTGTTGTTCCGAGCGCAGAAATTCGTGCCTTGACGGCTTCCTGCGCTCCGTTTCCAATTGCAACCATCGCGATTACCGCGCCCACACCGATAACTACTCCGAGCATGGTGAGTATCGACCGCATTTTGTTGGCGCGAAGCGCCGTCATAGCGATCGATACTGTTTCTCCCACGGGCATCATCTTTAGCGACCTCCTCCAGGACGACCACCACCACCACCACCACGCGGCGGTGTCGTACTGCTGGCACCCGGCAATGCGCCACCAACCATGGCCTTGGCACGTGCACTGCTCTTGTTGCGGGACGCCTGCAACGCGATCGTAGCGAGTAGCGCCACTTGATCGCCTTCCTTCAATCCGCTCACTACTTCTGTGTAGTCAAAGTCGCTGACACCGAGGCGAACCAGCCGCGGCGACCAGCCCGTCGCAGTCTTGACGAATGCAACAACTGGCTGTCCGATTGCGGGTCCGGACTGGCCTCCGGCTGCCTCACGCATGCAGGAGCGAGCAGTGTCCGCCGCCACGCCGGCTGCCTTGTAGATCTCTGCGGTCTTCGTGCGCATTGCCGCTGTATCAATTTTGCCAGCGCGCATCTCGGATCGGAGCGAATCGAGCTTTATACGTGCGTTGGAAGCGGTGAACTTCTTCATGACGATTGTGCAAACTGAATCTGGTACGGTAATGCCGCCGCCCATACCGCCGCCGCCCATACCGCCGCCGCCACCACCACGACTGCCCCGGAATCCACCGGCTCCGCCGGCTCCACCGCGATTGCCACCGGCTCCGCCAGCGCCTCCGCCAGCGCCTCCGCCAGCGCCTCCGCGAGCGCCACGAGCGCCGCCCGCAACACTGGTTGATCCACCACCGGCACCACCGAAGCCACGCCGTGGACTCAATGCGTTCATCGTATCCGCGCTTACACCCAGCTCCGCGCCAATGTCTGGAGCATCCTTCAAGCTTCGTACAGCATCGTTCGGCACCGTAATAACGTTCTGACGGTCCTGCGTGACGATGGTTACTTCACCGTTCATACCGGGAAGCAGCGACAGGTCGGAATTCGGTAACGACACCCATACTGGGAACATGGTCACGCTATTCTGAATGACCGCCTGAGGCTGCACCTTCTCCACCGCCCCGGCAAACTGACGGCCAGGAAAGGCGTCGATCGTTACAGTCACGGGCATTCCTGCATGCACATTGCCGACGTCAGTCTCATTGACGAGCGCCTGCATGCGAACGTGGTGCAAATCGGCGACAGTCAGGATGGTGCTACCACCTCCGACGTTGCTTGTCGCGGACGACACCACCGTTCCAACGGCTGCTGTCTTGCTGATGACAGTTCCGGTGACCTGCGATTTGAGTGTCGCGTAGTCCAGGTTCTGCTGCGCCGTGTTGAACTGGGTCTGCGCCGCCACCAACTGCGATTTGGCGTTGGCAGCGTTAACAATCGCAGACTCATGTTCGTCTGCCGTAATAACCTTCTGCGCGTACAGATCGTCGGCACGCTTCAGCGCCGCCGTCGTGACTGTAACATTGGCACGCGCAGCCGCTTCTGCCGACTGGGTGCGCTGGTAATCGTTCTTGAGCAGTCGGGTGTCGATCTGAAGCAGCAGATCGCCGGGCTTGACCTGCTGCCCGATTTCAACTGGCATCTTCATGACGAGCCCCGATGCCTGCGACTTCACCGGTACCGTGTCTTCGGGCTCAACCGTTCCAGTTGCCTGCGCTGTTACTATGATGTCGCGACGGTCGATACTGGCGGTCGGTACCGCTGTCTGATCACTTGATTTCTTGCTGCATGCCGCAACTGACGTGATTGCCAGTGCGAGGAGCAGCTTGCTACGTCCGTTCATCGTGTGACTCCGTTGGATCCGGTTGTGACGGTCGAGAGTGGCTGCCCAATGAGCGCTTCAATTTGCGCTGCCGCCAACCGTACTGTGTTGTGGGCGGCGATGAGGTTTGCTTGTGCCTGGTTCAATGTCGTCTGAGCTGTGAGCAAGTCTACGATCGTTGATAGTCCTAGATTGTACCGCTGTTGCACGACGCGCAGATTCTCCGTCGCGGCGGCTACTGATGCCGTCTGAACGATCACCTGCTCCTGTCCAAGATGGAGAGCGTCGAGGTACTGCACGGACAATTGCTGTGCGCCAAGCTTGGCGTCCCGCAGCGTTGCAGCTGCGTTGACCTTGTTGATGTCCGCATTTGCAACCTGTCCTTCCCTGACAAACCCGTTGAAAATGGGAATGCTGAGCGAAAGGCTGAGCTGTCCGCTATACACGAATGGATCGTTTCCCAGTCCGTATGTGCCCGCACCACTGCCACCTCGCGAATAGTTCGCGCTGATCGTCGGGATATAAGCTGCCTTCGCTGCCGCGCGTCGCGCGTCAGCCGCGGCCAGCAACGCGGTCGCCTGTACGATGTTTGGCGCCAACCTGGCTTGCGTCACAACCGCCGCGCTATCGATGTGAATTGTGTCACGCGCCATTACCGCAGGATCGTTCAGGGCTGCGGATATCGGTACCGAAGAGCCGACCAGTCGCGTCAGTGATGCGTTCGCATCGCGACGCTGATTCTGTGCCGATCGCAGTGCAAGCTGGGCATTGGCAATCTGCACAACTGCTGTCAGCGAGTCCGAAGCAGTTGCGGCACCGGCTACCACGCGTCGGCGAGAAAAGTTGAGCTGCTCCTGTGCTTGCTTGAGTTGCGTCCGCGCCGCATCTTCGCTTTCCAATGCCGAAAGCGACGCATAGAACTGCTGCTCCACGCTCAACGCAGTCGCGAACGACTGCGTTACCGCAGCCGCCTTTGCCGCAGTGACTCCTGCTTGTGCAGCACGCAGGTTGGGAATGTTCGCAGCATTGAACAGCTGCGCGCTGAAACCCAGTGAATTGTTGTAGTTCCACCGATCACCAGCGATAGTCACCGTCTCGCCCGCAGAATTCACGCGTGTCAGCGACCCCGTTCCCGTGAACTGGCGCCCAGCACCGAAACTGGCGTTGATGCTCGGAAGAAAGGCACCGTACGCACTGCGAACTGCCACGTTGTTCGACTCCACGCTACCCCGCGCGGCAATCGACTGTGGCGAGTTCTGCTGCGCGAGCTGGATTGCTTCCGCAAGCGTAACTGGCTGAGTGCCAGCAGTCACGGAATCTCGACCCATCGTCGAACCCTGCGCCCCGGCTACAGCGGCTGGAAGCCCGGCAAGCCCCACGACGAGCAGGCACCGGCCCCCAATCCGTCGTGCGGTCCTGACATCCCATAGTCCGGAAATCATTCTTGGCTGCAATTGAATTTTCATGAAAGTTGTCTGTAACGGCCGGCCGAGCACTTATGTGCAGTCGCTACCATCGTGGCCTCGACCGGCTGCCTCTACGTTCCCGACCGTTCGCCGGAGGGCAGGAAAATATCCGACCCCTTTTCATATTGATTACAGATTGCTAGCCCAAAACGTTTGGAATTGAGCCAATCGTCTGATGAGCCAACCATCCTGGCCTTCCGCTTCGAGTGATCCCGCTGCCCGATTTATGCATGACTGTCCCATGGACCAACTCTGCGCCTCGATGCGCTGAACGGAGTAAACGATCTCATGGGTACCAGATTAGACAAGTCACAGGGCACGCAGCAGCCTCGGCGTACCACAACCGATGGACGCCGAGCCTTCCCTCCAAACTCGAGTTCAGCACCGCCGAAAGGCCGGAATATCTCCGATCGCCTCCGGGCTTACCCGGATATCGCTTCCGGGTTCGAAAACAAACTTCCGGATGGAATAGCCAGCTCTGAGAAACAAACGTCTCGGAAGGCCGTCCAGGCCGCCCGATCAGCGCTTGAAATCCTCTTCGGTCCAGCTGACGAAAGGTCGTTCGCGGTCCAATTCTGGGACGGACACAACGAGCCTGACGACGTCGCGTCCTCCGAGTTCATTCTTAAGCTCAACCACCCGGGCACTCTTCGCCGGATGCTCCACCCGCCCTTTGAACTCTCAATCTGCCAGGCGTATATCGCGGGCGATTTCGACATCGTGGGGGGCATAGAGCGTGCCGCCTCACTGGAAGGAAATATCCGCGGTGGTTTAGCCAACCCCGTCCG
>JBDTAW010000282.1:0-3929 GCA_039924445.1 Gemmatimonadaceae bacterium | reverse complement strand
ACTGGGTAGACTCGTTCGATTGGACAGCGCAACTGGCGCGGCTGCAACAATATCCTCAGTTCGTCAGTACCGTCGACGAGTCGCGGGTGCACTTCATTCATGTAAAGTCACGCAACAACCCGGCGCCCGCACTGCTGTTGCTGCACGGATGGCCGGGGTCGTTCATCGAATTCCTTGGCGTGATCGATCGGCTGCGCGATAAATTTGATCTTGTCGTTCCGTCGCTGCCGGGCTTCGGCTTCTCACATGCGCCGTCAGCGCCCGGAATGTCGAACATGCGCATGGGAGATGTGATGGCGTCGCTGATGACGGCTCTCGGATATCCACGATTCGGCGTGCACGGCGGTGACATAGGCGCTGGTGTCGCAACGTGGATGGCTCGGCGCCACTCTGACCGCATGATCGGATTGCATCTCAACTATCTGCCAGGCTCGTACGCACCTTCCCATACCTCTGAGCTGAACCCCGGAGAAACGGAATTCCTTGATCGCACCGCTGCCTGGTATGCGAAGAATGGCGCGTACGGCCACCTGCAGAGCACCACGCCACTCACGCTGTCATATGGATTGAGTGATTCTCCAGTTGGCCTCGCAACATGGATCGCG
The DNA here is from genome assembly GCA_039924445.1 of Gemmatimonadaceae bacterium. Classification (GTDB taxonomy): domain Bacteria; phylum Gemmatimonadota; class Gemmatimonadetes; order Gemmatimonadales; family Gemmatimonadaceae; genus Fen-1247. Next base: position 3,324 of record JBDTAW010000282.1, on the reverse strand, counting down.
GAAAAATTTCGCGCTTGGTCCGATCCGTCGACGCCGATTTCGCGCGATGTCATGCTTACGAATGTGATGATCTACTGGCTTACAAATTCCATATCATCGTCGATGCGTGTGTACCTCGAATCCAGCGCAACGCCGCTGATGCTTGAGGCGGGAGAGATGATGTCAGTGCCGACCGCGTTTGCACGATTCCCATTCGAGATCTCCAGACCGCCGCGATCGTGGGTTGAGCGAGGTTACAACGTCGTGCGCTGGACCGATATGCCGCGCGGCGGCCACTTCGCTGCGCTCGAAGCGCCAGAATTGTTGGCCGCCGATATCGACGCGTTCTTTTTGAATCGCGGCTGAATTAGCGACCTGTCGTACTGCGCGTGGATCAGCACCACAGATCTTATCCGCGCCATGTCTGCTCGAATGAAATCACGCAGCTTGGGATGTGACACACCCGATCGAGCCCTCCACTACGGCTTTTGAAAGTACCGTTCCGCCGCTCTTGCTTCGGCCGCGGGAGAGAGTTCCTCAAGTTGCTCGTTAATTCCCCACTCATGCCCGTACGGATCCTTGAGTTTCCCGTAACGAGCACCCCAGAACATCTTCGACACGGGCATCATGATTGTTGCGCCCGCGGCAACGGCCTGACGCACAACTGCCTCCGCGTCCTCCACCTCCAATATCAGGCGCACACCTGTGCCCCCGAGTGTTTTCGGGCACCGGCAAGTGCCGCCTTCGTTGGTGCTGAACTCGTCGAACACCACGAGTCGATGCCCGTCAATTGTTAGTGCGCCATGCAGAAGCTTTGTGCCATCAGGGCTCATCATATGCTCCTGCTCAATGGCACCGAACGCCTGCTTGTAGAACTCGAGCGCGCCGCGACCATCGTGCACGCAAAGCTCCGGGACGATGTTATCGGACCTGCGCATCATTACCTCGCTTGGAGTGGACTACCGCATACCGCGTTCAATGATTCGCCGTTGACTCGCGTACGTGCCTCGTACAATTGCACTTCGCATTTGCTTTATTGGCGGACCGGCCAACTGCAATCGCTCCGCATCTTCAATGGCGCGGTCAGCAAGCACCATCCGCACGCCGATCGCAAACTCCGCGACGTTGGCGGATCCCACGTCCGACAACGGCGGCCGCGAGGACAACCTGGAACGCCGAACTCAGCACCGAAAGATCGATATCACCGGTGATTCTTATCATTCGGGTGAATCACCACCGAATCAATAACATCGCCTTCCTGAATCCGGTCCACCACATCGCGGCCCGCGATGACGACCCCGAACACTGTGTAATCGCCGTCGAGACGAACGTTGTCGATGAGATTGATGTAGAACTGACCGTCTCCCGTGTCGCGCCCGCGGGTCGACATGCCGAACGTGCCACGTAGATTTTCGCCGCCGACCTCATCACGTATGAACGCGCTCGCTACGGGATCGTACTCGTCCGCGCCCGGACTGCCGCCCTGCACGACGAAGTTCGGGACGATACGGTGGATGGTGTTGCCGTTGTAGCGGCCCGATGTCGCCAGTTGCGCGAAGCTGTACACGGTCACCGGTGCAATGTCCGTGTAAAAGCGAACTGTAATCGCGCCTTTTCCGCGGATGGTAACAGTCGCGGTTGCCCCGTCCAGCACCGTCAACGCCTGCTCGGACGGAAACGGTGGCGGCGCATACGTGCGGGTCACGGGCTCGACCGGTGATCCGCCGAGTACCTTGATCTGGTCCGCGGCCGCACGCGCGACAGCTGGATCTGCGTCGTATAAGCATTCACCGAGCCAAAGGAGTGTCGTGCCATCGGAGCCGCGCATTGCCTTGATGATGCCGACTCGCGGATCTCGCCACGTGACGCCGTGGGCAATCGCAAGACGCGCGAATGATGCGCGTAACGGAGCACTCCACGACGTGTCGAACGGCGTGGATTTCGCGAGAAGCTGAGACGCCGCGAGCACGAGCCCTGCATGGTCCCGGCCAAGCGCGCGCAGCGCTTCTGCCGGAGTCGTCATGGCAGCGATGACGACATTCGGCGCCGTGTCGCGCGCGAGTTCCGTCAACGTTGAACGATCGTCGATTATTCTTGCCGCTTGCGCGGCCCACGCACGCGCTTGCCAGACCGGGGATGCAGCAAGCGATCGGACGACAGCGTGTGCGGCAGCGGGATCCGTCTTCGCCAGAGATACAGTCGCATGGGCTCGGCGGCGCCAGGAAGTTGATGGCATAATCGAGGGTCCAAGCAACGCTGCGTTGCACTTCAGGCTGCCCAACTGGTCGATGGCCAGCAGCGCTACACTTTCGCTCGTGTCCCGCACAGCCGCAGCCGCCCGCTCACATGTCGCCGCCACCAAAAGTGCTTGCACACGCACGATCGGACTGGGGTCGTCCTGCCATACCCGTCCCACCAGGACAGCAGTCCCGCGCACCTGAGCACTCGTATCGCGCAACGCCGCACCAATGGTCAGCGAGTCGCGATCGTGGGCGGAAAAGAGCGCTCGCATTGCGAGCAGGCGCAGTTCGCTGTCATGCGCTTGGACGACGGTGCGACGCAGCTCAGCGATCGTCGCCGGTGAAGGGTGGAATGAGCTGGCGTTGAGGCGAATCATGGACTCGAGCCCGCGCGCTGCACCGCGTTTGGTAATTGTCGATGGTTCGGACAGTCCGTGGACGAGTTCGGCTTCCGACCCCACCGACGCACCCATCACGCGACCAGCTGCGGCGTACCATTCGGCGCGCACCGCGGGGTCCTTCTCCCCGACCAATGCATTGGAAACGATCGGCGCGTGCATCTGTGCGGCCGCGGCGATGACGGCCGTGCGCACTGACGCGCTCGGCGACGTGAGAAGCGGCTCTATCAATCCGGCATGCTGCGGGTTCTCCAGACGGCCGACCGCTCGAACGGCCAACCGCTGAATCAGTGTATCCGGTGATTGCAGTGCCACGGCGAGGACAGGCACACCCGCTTCCCGGAGGTACTCTGCGGCGAGCACCTGATATCGGGTGACGATGGCAGCCGGCTGAGCGTTGGGCGCAGGCTGCGCGGCCTGTAAGAGCAGCAAGAGGAATGACCACATCATCCCAATGTGCAGCCGCGACGTGGACTTGGGAACGGGCCGTTGCAGTAGCGCCTTCAGTGTACCTGCAGTGTAGCTGCAGGCGGGGTCTGTTACGCGGCGGCGCTATTCCAAATTTTGTGCGACGGCTATTTGATCCAGTTATAGAGGCCGTACAGTGCCAGTGCGCCACCGCCTAAAGCGATCATCGTCCCGCCTTGGCCTTTCACTGCATACCCCACTCCAACGGCCGCGAGACCGGCGACGGTCAGGGCGAGACC
>JBDTAW010000281.1:0-11345 GCA_039924445.1 Gemmatimonadaceae bacterium | reverse complement strand
CGCAAGACCTGACCCTGCATCGCTACATCGAGGGCGTAACCGGGTCGCACCCAAAACACGGTGCGTAATCGGCACCACCAGCTTTCTGACAGCGCGCCTTCGCCTGATCGAACGTGTACATCGGTAGCGCAGTCTTGACGTCGAAGCACAGATCCATCTGCGCCATCGCGCAGATCGTCAGCCGGTCGTCGGGCGATGCTGGCGCTGGCGCCACGCCGCCGTGGTCGGCGCCGAACCAGCGCTGACATGCCTGTCTTACTGCTTCCGTCGGATCGATTCCGGGTTGTGTTTCGTAGATCTTGAGGAATGTCGCAGCAACCAGGTCCTGCGCTTCGTACTGCCGGATATCCGGGATTCGCGATGGATCGTTCGTGCACGCGCCCGTCACACCGGCCGCGATCATGTGGTTCGCCACCATGTACGGAGTCAGCTTGGGGCTGTTCGGGTTGATCCGCACCAGGCCCGACTGCAGCACATTCACCGTTGGTGTCCCGTTCTTGTCCAACGCCTTGATCTGCGACTTGTAGCGAACGCGGAACCAGCCTGCGGCCTGCGGATCATACAGCGGTGATCCGCAGACGAGCAGAGGCAGAGTGTACGGATTGCCCGCGTTTGCCTGAGGATTCAGCAGCAGCTCCAGCATCGAGCGCAGGTAGCTGTCGTCGGCTTTATCGTTATCAAAGAACAGCGACGAAAGATTGATCGGGAAGTAATCGTTGGGATACTCGCTCTGGCCAGATCCTGGCGCAGCGATTGGATTCACGTCCAGAATCGAGTGATACAATGTGGGCGATGAGATTCCCACGCATTGGAGCAACTGCGCCCATCGGCGCAGTGTGTTGTTATTGAAATAGTCGGCGTTGCGAAACGCAATTATCGGCGGGTAGTGCATGAGGGTCACGGCCCGCTGATTTGACAGCGGAAGCCCCAACGGCAAGCACGGGAACCATTCGCAAACCCCATCGTGCGGGCTCACCGGGAATCCGGACATCGGATTCCACGCCGAGGTGGCCTTGCACGCATCGGCACCATCGAGCGCGAGTCCCACGTGTTTTTTGTCCAGGAATGCGACATGAGCCAGCGCGAACGCAGCTGCCCTGGCTTCCTGGCCCGGTGCGGACGTGAATGCAATCTCGTAGCCTGCACTGCTACGAGTGACCATCAATGAATCTGCGACAATTGTGATGAGATCCTGCGCGAGTGACACGCCTGTGAAGTGCGCAATCACTTCCTCATAGGTAGTCAGCTTGGTCGTCGGGCTGAGATCGCGCGGATCGGGGTACACGCGCTCGATGTAGGCAGCGCCACCGGGCAGCGTGTACCGCGTCACTTCTTGAGTGTCCGTCATCCGTATTGCTTCTTCAGATCGTCCAGCATGCGCGATAGCGTTTTCATGTCCGTGGCTTCGGACGTGATGCGATACGAAAGATCGCGAATGTCCGCCGCCGGGAGCTTTCCGCGGGTAAGTCCAACAACCATTGCGTGCGCCACCATCTTGTGCAGATGATGAACCGCAGTCGATGGAGTTGGCGCTGCATCGGGCGGGTAGTTCTTGTCGTATGGTGGAGTGAACGCCGGAGAGTCGGGACGTGGCGTCGATCGGGTGAGCACATTCTCGAGTGTCGGCGCCTGCTGCGTGCGCTCACCCAGGAACCAGCGCGAGCGAGGAACTCCGAACCAGTCCAGTATCGTGGCGAGGATGGAAGTGTGCTCGTACGTCGTGCCGGTGGCTGACCGGAAGACCGTATTTGGCTCGATCCACGGCGACACCATGATGCCCGGCACGCGCGGACCCAACATATCGTAGTGAAATCCGTCCACAGCGTCGTTGGGCCACGGATTCACCGCGGAAGGGGGTGCCACGTGGTCGAAAATGCCGCCGTGTTCATCGAACGTGATGACGAGCAGCGTTTCTTCCCAGTCGGGTCCGTTGCGAATTGAATCGTAAATCTTGTTGAGCTGTATCTCGCCCGCAACGACATCCTCGCCAGGATGGTATGACGTTGTACCCGAAGCGCCGATCCAGATCGGTTCGATATAGCTGAACGCCGGCAGCGTCCCTGCCAGTGCCGACGCATAGAAATTGTCTACCGGTGCGACGTACTGGTTCCGACCCGCGGCGACGCTCGCATCGACCGTTGGAATCTGTCCATCCAGGAACAGCTGATACGAAAAGACGTGCGCCATCCACTCCGTGGAGTTGTAGATCGCCCAGTCCGTGATCCCGTTGGCCCACAATGTCTTCCAGATCGAAGCGCGATGCGGCTGTTCCGGCCAGAAAATGTACTGCGGCGGGTCCATGAAGTTGTTGCACTGCCCCTGCGATGAACCGGTGAGCGCAAATGAGCGATTCGCGTCTGTACAGCTGGGCATGGAGCAATGCCACTCGTCCGACACCGCGTATTCGCCCGCAAGTCCGTTCAGAACCGGTAGCTGGTTGGGCGTGAAGGTCTCCATGACTTGCGCGTTGCCGTTGTTCCAGACGAAACCACCCATGTCTGGTACAGCGTGTTTTTCGTAGCCATCGGGGTGATCGTAGTACATCTGCCGCAGCACGTCGGACAGGTCGTGGTAGGGATCGTCAGTGAACATCTCCAACACCCAGTCCGTGCTCAGCTTGCCGTCCTTGAACTTGCTGAGCGAGACTTTCTCGTCGCCACTCATGTTGTACATCTGCGTGCTGGCGCCCTTGTATGGTCCATCGGGTCCAACGATGTGCAGATTTTCGCCGGCTTTTTCGTGCAACCAGCCGACGACGTGATCGAACGACCGGTTCTCAAGCATGTAGTAAACGACGTGCTTGATTTTGGACCGCATGAAATCGACCGTGCCCGGCATGGCAGCACTCTGGGCGTCGGCCGCGATCGGTGGCTGGAATCCAAACAGGACTCCATCTGCCCCAATCCCGGTTGGGAGCGTACCCGACCGAACCGGACCGGTGAGCGGATTGGCGCTCTGCGCATCGAATCGCCAGAGCCGATAGGCCCGATCCGCCGGATTCCAATCGAGCACGTAATCACCAATCGGTACTAGCTCGTGACTGGACGGGATGTCGTTCCACGTGCCGCTTTGGACCGTCGGCCGCGCGAGCGGGATCGTCGCCTGCGGGTCAAAGCTCCAGACTACGTAATCGCCCGTGGCCCGCTTGCGGTCGAGTACGTAGTTGTTGAACGGGAGCAGCTCGTCTCCGATCTGCATGGTCCGGAACGAACCTTCCGGCGTATACGAATAGTTGCCTGGGATCGGGTCGGCCGTGCCTGGCGCAGTGGGGCACGGGTCGAAGTTCCAGAGACCGAACGTCCCGCGTCCGTCGGTTGGAATGAAGTTGAGGAGGTAGGAGCCGAGCGGTATCAACGTGAGTGTGTCATCGTTGTCGTACTGCTTGTGGCCACCAGTTGGATTGCCGAAATCCGCGCCTCGGCCCCAGAATTTCCCCTTGCTCCACTGACCGTGCTGAATTGGTGGCGCAGCCAGCGGATCGGGCGAGTCGGGGTCGAACTCGAACAGGCGATAGGTATAATAGGGCGGCCCGCCCTTCGCCTTCATGGCCGGTCCCCATTCAAGGAAGTAGCCGCCGATCCAGATTAGCGAATTCCTTCGATTGTACTGGGCGGTTCCAGCCGATCCAACGGGCGCGAGCAGCTCCTTTGCCGCCGGATCAAATCGCCACATCTGATAGCTGTCATCGCTGGTGCTCCGGCTGATGACGTAACCCTGGTCCTGCCTCGCGTCAGACATGCGGTTCCTCTGGAAGAATGCACAAGATTCGGCGTCAACAATCGCCCGCCTCGTCGGAGTTGGCAAGGACTCCACCACGGACAGGGTCGAATTCCCCCTTTTAACCTGCCCCAAGCGTGTAGCTTTTACGCTGTGTTTCATTACTTCGGATACGGTTCCAATATGAGCCTTCCTTCGCTACGGGCGAAGGGCGTTGCGCCGCTCGAATCGTTGCCAGCGTCGCTCGACGGTTGGGCGCTTCGCTTCAACGTGCGTCACTGGTTCCGGCACGAAGGCGGAATGGGCAACGTCGAGCGCACTGGCCGCGCCGGTGATCGGGTTCTCGGGCTGGTGCATCTCTGCGACGACGCAGACCTGGAGGCGCTGGACACCGTGGAAGCGTACGGCTGGCGCTACGACCGAATCGAGGTGGACGTCCAGACCAGCCGCGGGACTGTGCGAGCATGGACCTACGTTGGAATGCCCGGCGCGATCGATGACTCCTGCCTGCCGACGCGACGCTATCTGAACATCCTGCTAGCCGGCGCCGAATCTGCGGGCCTCGACGCGGATTACATCGACCGGCTGCGTTCCCACCCGCTGGCGCCGGCCATTGACTATCCGCCATTCGAGCCGCCCTCGGCGGCTTCAGCGATATTCAATCGCAGTTCGCTCGCCGAACACGCCGCATACACCGCCATCGCCGACTCTGTGTTCGACATGTCGGCTGCGCGCGGCGATCTTGCCAGCCTCATTCCGCTGTTTGGCGGCAGGGACATGACGCTCTTTCACATCCGGCGCCTCGACACCAGCGACGGTAGCGAAACCGAGGGTGACGTTCGTGATGGTCGTCTCTCAGCCTCTGCGCTGCGCTACATCAACGCGTACCTGCACGAGTATGCGGCCGAGTTTCGCTACGTCGGCCGTTACACGCGACACTGAACCATTCCGCTCAACCACTTTCCCATACCAGCAATGTCGGAATTCCCAGCTGCAATGCCGCACGGTCCGATCCGCGAAGTATTTCCGGACGTATTCTTCGTGACCGGCACAATGAAGAACGAGTTCTTCGGCTCGATGTGGCACTTCAGTCGCAACATGACCATCGTGCGCGACGACGATGAGCTGACGCTCATCAACACGGTGCGTCTCTCTCCCGAAGGACTGGACGAGTTGGATCGGCTGGGTCGCGTGGTGAACGTCGTTCGCATCGGCGACATGCACGGGATGGACGACGCCTTCTACGTTGATCGCTACGATGCCGTATACTGGGCGATGCCTGGAATGAGCACCGATGATCGCCCGCAAGTATCCAGGCAACTCGTGCCAGGCGGTGAAATGCCGGTGCGCGATGCCTCATTGTTCGCATTTACGAGCACGACGCGCCCCGAGGGAATTTTGCGACTTGATCGCGAGGGTGGCATCATGATCTCTTGCGATTCGCTGCAGAACTGGGTCGGACCCGACGAGTTCTTCGATGACTCGACAATCGCCACGATGCAGAAGATGAATTTCTTCACCGAGACGGGTATCGGTCTTGCCTGGATTCACGCCGGCGAGCCCAAGGCGGACGACTTCGTTCGACTCAAGAAACTGCAATTCCGTCACGCGCTATGCGGGCACGGTGAACCGGCCGTTGGCGATGTGCAACCGGGTTACCACGCGGCGTTCCAGCGTTTCTTCAACGTTTAGCGATCGTGCCGTCCCGCGCTCCGGCCGCTGAGGCGGCGGTTCGCATCCCCGCGTACGATATCATCGAAGACGTCCAGCATGCTGGGCCCTTCGCTTTGCTGCGCGCTCGCCGGAAGTCCGGCGAGCGCGTGCTTCTCAAGACCCCGCGATCTCAATACTCAGCTCGGCGCGACATCGCTGAACTCAGGCGTGAATTTCAGATCCTGAGAGCCATTGACCTCTCGGGCGTAGTGCGCGCTCGGTCACTGGTCGAATGGGGCTCGGGCAATCTTGCGATCGAGATGGACGACGTCGGTATTTCTCTGGCCGAGCAGCTTGCGATGGCTCCTGGCCAGCCGATCCCACTCGGCGATTTCTTCAACATCGCCATCCAGTTGGCGCGCACGCTCGGCGAGTTGCACGAGCGCAACATCGTACACAAGAACGTCGTTCCACAGAACGTGTTCATCAGCACATCGGGCAACGTGCAGCTTGCCGACTTTGGCATCTGCTCGCAGTTGTCACGCGAACGACAGGATTCTCGCCTTTCCGCGCGCATAGAAGGGTCGCTCCCGTATATCTCTCCGGAGCAGACCGGGCGCATGAGCCGCGACGTTGATTACCGATCGGATTACTACACGCTGGGTGTCACGTTTTTTGAGCTGGTCACAGGCCGGCTTCCGTTCAGCGCTTCGGATCCGCTGGAATGGGTGCACTGCCACGTTGGCCAGACGCCGCCGACCGCGCAAGCTGTCAATCGCGATGTACCCGACCCGCTCTCGCGAATACTCTCCAAGCTGCTTTCCAAGAGTGCAGAGGATCGTTACCAGAGCAGTTTCGGACTCATTGCCGATCTCGAACGTTGTCGCGATGCGTACACCGCGACGGGACATGTCGAGTCATTCACTCTGGGTGAAGCCGACGTATCGCGCAGCTTCCAGATTCCGCAGCAGCTTTACGGACGCGAGCAGGACATCGGACAGCTTGCAGAACTGTTCGATGATGTCGCACATGGTGGCGCCGGTGTTTGTCTTGTCTCTGGCTATGCCGGTGTCGGCAAGTCGGCGCTCGTCAACGAGCTCGGAAAAGCAATCGTCCGTAGTCGCGGTTATCTGATCGAAGGCAAGTTCGAGCACTTCCAGCAGAGCACGGCGTACAGCGCATTCACAAACGCCTTCCGCGGTCTCGTTGAGCAACTGCTTGGCGAGCCCGCGAGCAGACTCGCCGAGTGGCGCGACGCACTACAGGCGGCGCTCGGGAGCAACGCGGCGTTGCTTGTCGCGCTCATACCCGAGTTGGTCCCGATCATTGGCGAGCAGCCGCCCGTTCCGGACCTGCCCCCGGCCGAGGCACAGAACCGCTTTCAGATCCTCGTTCTGAACTTTGTCCGTGTGTTTGCGACCGCGCAGCATCCACTGGTGATCTTTCTCGACGACCTGCAGTGGAGCGACGTGCCGACTCTCAATCTGCTCGCGCGACTCGCGACAACGCGCGACATGGCGCATCTGCTGCTTATCGGCACGTACCGTGACAATGCGGTGGACGTGTCTCATCCACTCACTGTTACTCTCGACCAGATCCGCCGCTCGCGCGAGGTCGTGGAGATAATACTCGCTCCACTGGAGCTCGAGGCGGTAGATCGGCTAACGGCTGATACGCTCCGTACGACGGTGGAACGCAGTCGACCGCTTGCCCGCATAGTCTTCGACAAGACACAGGGGAATCCGTTCTTCACAAAGGAGCTGTTGCGCAGCCTGCATGAGAGCGGATCGATTCGATTCGCTCCTGACATGGGGCGCTGGGAGTGGGACATTGCGGCCGTGGCGTCGGCGACTGTAGCAGACAACGTGGTTGACTTCATGGTCTCCGCGCTCAGGCGTCTGCCGCAGGCCACGCAGCAGTTGCTCCAGCTCGCTTCGTGCATCGGTAATACGTTCGATCTACGCACACTCTGCATCATCGCCGAGCGGGACTCCGCATCGGTGGGGGCCGACCTGCAGGCCGCGCTTACACGTCAGCTTCTCGTTCCGCTTACCGAAAACTACAGACTCGTCGGCGTCGCCGAGCCTGGCGCCGCACCGTCGCCGACTGGCGCAAGTGTGCAGTATCGATTCCAGCACGACCGGGTACACCAGGCAGCGTACGAACTGATCGACCCGGCGCGCAAACAGGCCGTGCATCTGTCGATGGGGCGTGTACTTCTCGACAATGCGTCTGGCGGCGAACTCGACGAACGGTTGCTTGACATTGTCACGCATCTCAACATCGGTCGCTCGCTCATCACCGATACCGAGGAACGACGCACGCTGGCGCGTCTCAATCGCGACGCCGGCCTCAAGGCGATTCGATCGTCTGCATATGGCGCGGCAATGGAGCTTCTCCGCGTCAGCCTGGAATTGCTCGGACCCGATGCGTGGAGCACGGACTTCGACCTGATGCTTGACGTCGCGCGGCGAGTGCAGCAGTGCGCGTACCTCACCGGCGACTACGTCGCGGCGGATGCGTGGACGGAGACTGTACTCGCGCACGCAACGACTCGACTCGCCCGTGCGGAGGCGTTGTCAGCGCGCACGCGCCAGTATGCGACCATCGGTCGCATGCACGAATCCATTCAGGCTGCGCTTTCCGGACTGGGTGAGCTGGGCTATGCCGTAAAGCCGGAGCCGACATCCGCGGACGTGGAACGCGAACTCGCCGATGTCACGCGCAACCTTAACGGTCGCGCGATCGCCGATCTGATCGACGCACCGGAAATCACGGACCCAGAAACGCGTATCGGCCTGCGGCTTCTCATGGAAGTTTTTGCAGCCGCGTTTCTCTCGGGTAGCGGGACCCTCTTCCCCTATTTGATTCTCAACGGCGTGAACCTTTCTCTCCTCAATGGCAGCAGCTCGGAGGCCGCGTTTGCATACGCGGCCTACGGCATGCTCCTCTGCGGCGAGCTGAAGGATCCCGCGCTCGGTTATCAGTATGGTCGGCTCGGTGTGGACATGAACGAGCGATTCAACGACATCGCTCTCAAGTCGCGCATCATCTACGTGTACGCAATGTTCGTTCACCATTGGAGCAACCACTGGGCGAGCATGACGCCATGGTTTCTGAAAGCCATCGAGGCTGGCTACCAGTCTGGTGACATGCTGTATCTGGCGTACAGTGCGCAGGACTGCATCATCTGGGATCCGACGCTCGACCTCGCGACCGCGTCGCGGGAGCAGCGCAAGTATCTGGCGATCGTCAAGGATTGCGAGTACCAGGATTCGTATGACTCCGGCACGCTGTTCCTGCAGATGCAACTCAATTTCCAGGGGCTCACGGATGGCCAGTTCTCCATGAACGACGACTCCTTCGATGAGCAGGCATGCGTCGAGGGAATGCGCGAACGTGGATTCATGACGGGTGTCGCGAACTACCATATCTACAAGGCGGAAATCCACGCGCTGTACGGTGACTTCGCCGGAGCAATGGTGCACGTTGAGGCGCAGGATCGGCTGGTGGCATCGGCGATGTCGCTTCCGCAGCTCGTACGGTTTTGCATCACCGCGTTCCTCACTCGCGCGGCCCTGTACTCGACCATGCCCGAGCAGGATCAGCCGGCGGCGCTCACACGCCTGAACGCCGATCTCGCGCAGATGACTGCATGGGCCGAGGGATGCCGGGCAAATTTCGAACACCTCCGGCTCACAATGATCGCCGAGCTCGCCAGGCTCGAGAACCGCCAGGGCGACGCACTGGCTGGCTACGAACATGCCGCGGCGGCCGCTCGCGAAAGTGGCTTCATGCGCGACGAGGCTGTGGTCGATGAACTCGCTGCCCGATACTTGCTCACGCTGGAGCTTCCGCGCGCCGCCGAAGGATACATCCGCGCATCCCGCAACGTGTTTGATCGGTGGGGCGCACGGCGCAAGGTTGAGCAGATGGACAACAGCTACGCCGGAGTTGTCGGGCGAATCGCCGACGCCGTCGGTGGCGCGGAATCGGCCATCGATTCCACGTCGCTCGACATGAGTTCGGTGATCAAGGCTTCGCAGACGATTTCCGGAGAGATAGTAGTAGACCGACTTTTGCGCACCACGCTCGAGCTGCTGCTGGAGAACGCGGGTGGAAATCGCGGCTTCTTCATTGTGCAGAATGATGACGAACTTGTTGTCCGGGCACAGGCAGAGGACACAGAAGACGCACCTCGTCTTTCCCTTCCTCTAACGCTCGGCGCGAGCGAAGAGCTTCTGGTACCACTGTCGATCGTCAACAACGTGCTGCGAACCGGAACGCCACTCGTGCTCGACGACGCAACAAACGCAGGCCGATTTGCGAGCGATCCGTACCTGCTCGCTGCTCGTCCCAAGTCGGTCATGTGTGTACCCATTCAGCGCCAGCGACGCTTCAGTGGCGTCATCTATATCGAGAACAACCTCACGACTGGGGCATTTTCGCAGGATCGCGTCGAAGTGATCAAGTTGCTCGCCGCGCAGGCGGGTATTTCCATGGAAAACGCGCGACTGTACGAGGAGCAGGTCAGACTCACCGAAGCGCAGAGTCGATTTGTGCCGGCACAGTTCCTTGAGATTATGGGGCGGCGCGATATCGCCGACGTCGGGCTCGGTGAATTTGTTGCACGCGACATGAGCGTCATGTTCGCGGATCTGCGCGCGTTCACTCCGCTTGCCGAGCAATTGGCACCGCGACAAGTGATCGACCTGCTCAACCGTCACTTCAGTCGCATCGGCGGCCCAGTCGCAGATGCGGGCGGATTCATCGACTCTTACAACGGCGATGAGATCATGGCGCTTTTCCCACTGCCAGGCCTTCGCGCAGTGAGCGCCGGTGTTTCAATGCAGCGCGCGCTCGCCGATTTCAACCGCGAGTCGATTGCCGATGGCGGGCCGTCGCTGGAGATGGGTATTGGCGTGAATACCGGCCCACTGGTGCTCGGCACTGTGGGCAGTCAGGATCGGCTCAAGTGCGGCGTGGTGGGCGACACCGTCAATACCGCCTCTCGAGTCGAGCAACTCACCAAGCGATATGGTGCGCCATTTTTGATTGGTGAGCAGACATACCGTTCACTGCCTGCGTCGAGCGGGTTTTCGGTGCGCGCCGTCGACCGTGTGGCCGCCAAGGGCAAGGTTCAAGCGATGACGTTGTACGAAGTTCTGGACGCCGAGACAGACGAGCGACGTAGCGCAAAGGAGTCGACACGGTCGATGCTCGTCGACGCGATGGCGCTTTACTTTGCGCGCGATTTTTCAGGAGCTGGCAAGATTCTCGATGATGCGCGAGAGATGGATGTTCGAGATTCCGTTCTGGCCATCCTCAGCGAACGATGCGAGCGCTACGCCGTTACGCCGCCGCCGGACTACTGGCACGGCGCCGAGTCGCTCGACTTCAAGTAGTGGCGCCGCGGTTTAAAGCAGGTTCAATTTCTGATTCCATGATGTCAATTGGTGAGGACCGATGACCCGACGACTCGGCGTGGTGATGGACCCGATCGCCGGAATCCATCCCGAAAAGGACAGTACTCTCGCTATGCTGCTTGAAGCAGCGCGGCGCGGATGGGAGTTGAACTACATGGAAGTCGGCGATCTCCGCCTGCGCAACGGACGCGCCGAAGCAACTGCACGACCACTTGCGGTCAAGGACGATAACGAACACTGGTTTGCGCTGGGTGAAGCCGCCGACATCGGGCTCGGCGATCTCGACGTTGTCCTGATGCGGAAGGATCCTCCCTTCGATCTCGAATATCTCGCCGCGACCTACGTGCTCGACCGCGCGGAAGCGCAGGGAGCACTCGTGGTAAACCGACCCGGCGCACTCCGCGACGCCAACGAGAAGGCAATCACGAGCTGGTTCGCAGACTGTAGTCCGCCCACGCTGATGACGCGTTCAATTCCGCAATTGCGAGCGTTCATGCTCGAGCACAATGCGATCGTGGTCAAGCCGCTTTACTCGATGGGTGGACGTTC
>JBDTAW010000280.1:0-9713 GCA_039924445.1 Gemmatimonadaceae bacterium | reverse complement strand
AGTCGGGAAACGGAATCAGGTGAGATCCCGGCGCGTGCAAAGATGTTGTTGTTGGCCGTGAGCAACGTTTGCGGCCGACTCACATAGTGCGCGAAATCCACTGCGACGTTGTACGTAAGGATATGTCTTATCAACTCGCCGTCCGCACCCAGGCTGCCGCGGATTCCGCTGGTTTGCGCGCCGGCGTTGCGCCCAATTGCGTCCGTGAATTGCAGGGCCGAGGGTGTGAGAGTGAGGAAGCCGCGGCGATTCTGGTAGAAGCGGTCACCGGCGGCGAGCTGGAGATCAGTGTTTGCGCCGGAGAAACCACCACGAGTCGCATCGTACGTAGCGGTAGTGATTCTCACTCTGGTCTGTGCTGCGCGTGGTATTGAGCCGGTCGCAATGGCGCTGCCGTTTAGTGTTGTGAGATTCGATTCCGCGCCGGACCCGAGAACGGATGGGGCGCCGCCGATCATCGTGATGTTGGACATAGTGCCAGCTATCGCGTTGATATCGCCGGCCATAGTGGGAGATATCTGTGCGCCAACTCCATCTTTCCACTTCTCGGCGGAGCCGGGCTCCTCTATGAATGGCCCGACATCGTGAGAGGCGCGCGCCGGCTTGCTTGCGCGCACGTTGATCGTTGCGAGCTTCGTTAAGTCGGCCTTCAACTCGAAATTGGCAACGAGTTCATGCTCGGTGGACGCACGTTGCACGCGCCGGCGCGCTGAGACGTAGCCTGTTGCGGCGACGAATACGAGATAGTCACCGGTCCCTGGATCGAATTGCACGCTGAATGCGCCCGATGCGTCCGTTGTGTCCTGTTTGACGAGGCGATCAGGCCCGCGAGTTATATACACGGCAGCGCCAGCGATTACGGCGCCCGAATCGCTCGTGACCTTGCCGCGGACAATATCCGTCACGTCCTGGCCGATCGCTACTTGCGATGAGAGTGTCGCGATAAGGACTGCGGCGAGAAGGCGCATACCGGTTTGAACCGAGCGTGTTCGGAACCATGCGAAGTGCATTTGCTGCCCTACCTCCGCTCGGCCTGATGGTCGAACTGTAAAGAAAGCTGCAACGTCGCAATCAGCGGCCGTTCAGTAGTGACTTGCTGAATCGCGCTATGAGAGCAGTATTGAATTTTCGAAGCTACGGTTCCAGCGAATAGCTGTCAAACGTGGCGTAATCAATACCTAATCCTGGAGTAACCCGCGTTTAACCTGGAACCCGTACTTTAACAGCCTCGATTCCGCCAGGAGCTCCGTTCGATGCGAGGCGTGCTGGGCTGTTCGATTCCGTGCGCGATTGCTGTAATGTTGCTCATTGGTCCTGATGCACATGCTCAGGCGGTCATGTCCGTGCACCGGGATATCATCAGCGGTCGGGTGACGAACGACAGCGCCCGTGCCCTGGCGGGCGTCGAAGTGATCATAAGCAGGGCCCCTGATCGCGCGTTCCTGAGGACTATAACCGATTCGAGTGGTCACTATTCGATTGTGTTCGAGCAGGGTACCGGAGATTATCTGGTGCACGTCTCGGCACCTGGCATGACCACGGTGCGAAAGCGGGTGACGCGGCAGGGCGACGATTCAGTTTTTGTAGTTGCTGTAATGTTGCAGCCCGGGGGAGCAGAGGAGCTTGCGGCAGTTCACGTGCGGGCGCAAAGAACAAAGCCATCACGGCACGAAGGGGGGTCCCTATCTGGTACGATGGAGCACGCTGTTGATGGAGTCAGAGGATCCGTTGCCCTGAATGAATCCGGCAGCATCGCAGCCATGGCAGCCACCGTGCCCGCAGTGCTTGTGACACGGGACGGTGTGTCAGCCGGTGGAGTCGGCTCGGCGCAGAACTCCACTACACTCAATGGAATGTCGTTTTTCGGCGCGGATTTACCGCGGGATGCCGTAAAGTCCGTCACCGTCAGAACATCAATATATGACCCTGCGGACGGCTGGTTCGGTGGGGTGGAACAGGCTGTCGACTTGGGGGGCGGTTTTCCGTTGACCTCGGTGAATGCACACCTTACGCTTGATGCTCCAGCGTTGCAGTACACCGATCGCTATTCCAGAGAAATTGGCCAGCGGTTTACCAACTTCAACGCGGGCATCGGCGGCGGCGGCAGCGTGCCGAATCATCAAATGCTGGAGTACAATTTTGGCGTCCAGGCGGGGAGAAGAACGTCGAACGGGATTTCGCTGGGTTCCGCCCCGTCCGACTTGTTGGAGCAGGCCGGCATCGCGCGTGATTCGGCGACACGCCTGCTGCAATCGTTGAGATCGCTTGGCGTGAACCCCGGTCGGCCGGGGCAGCGGGCGAGCAATATGGCGATTTTTCTAGGCTCAATTGGTTCGCGCGAATACACGTTTCCGACCTACAAGATAGCTCCTACGGTTTGGAGCATTACGGCATACGCGAAAGCCGCGCGGTCCGACAACATTGCAGCAATCCCAAATGCAACTAGCTCGTACTCCGGCAGGAGTGACGAGGATATAGCGTCGCTGCAAGGACATCTGTCGGCGTACATACGTGATGTGTACTTGCTGGACGCAACCACATCTATTTCAACATCGCGTACGCGCGCAACGCCGGACCTCTGGCTGCCGAGCGGAACGGTCGCTTTGGAGTCACAGTTGAGTGATGGTACGATGGGATTCCGGGGTGTAAACTTTGGCGGTAACAGTGGGCTGGCGCAGGAGCTGACGAAGTCGACGTGGGAAACCGCAGCCAACATCAAGCTGTATCCGCCCGGACAAGCACAACATCGTGTAAAAATCGCGGCAGATTCACGAATTGATGGCTGGCGCCAGGCTGGCGAGCATTCACTTGGCGGCTTCACATTCAATTCGATCGACCAAGTTGAAGCGAATACGCCGACAGGATTCATGAGAACTCTCAACACGCCGACGCAATCCGCCGCGACGTGGAACGGGTTTGCCTCAATTGGCGACTATTGGCACAAGTCGGACGCGTTCCAATTGCTTTATGGTGTTCGGCTGGAGGGGAATCGCTTTCTCGGAACACCAGCGTACAACCCGGCGATCGAGACCGCATTTGGAGGGCGGACCGATTTTGCGCCCAACAGAATCCATTTGAGTCCGAGAATCGGTTTCACGTACACAATGCATGATCACTACGCTTCGGTGCCTTACGACATCGGAAGCGCCGCTTCGGGTCCCACGGGCTTCCTGCGCGGGGGAATTGGCGAATTCAGGTCACTCATGGGCCCTTCATTACTCGGCGGGGTCCTGGGTAGAAACGGCCTCGCTTCGGGCGCTCAAACCATCTCGTGCGTCGGCACCGCGAGTCCGGCGCCGATGTGGGGCTTGTACTCCGCCGATCCGACATCGGCGCCGACCGATTGCGTCGGTGGTCCGGCGCAACGCTCCTTCATTGATGTTTCGCCGTCCGTGGAATTGCTCGACCGTTCGTACACCGCACCCCGGAGTTGGCGCGCGAATCTTTCCTACGGCTCGGAGTACCAAGGTCTCGTCTATTCTGTCGAGGGCGCATACTCGCTCAATTTGAACCAGCCCGGGTTGCAGGACCTGAATTTCGCCAATCAAGTACGATTTACGACGTCAGACGAAGGGAGGCCGGTGTACGTCAGTGCTGCGTCGATAGTACCTGGTAGCGGCGCGCTCGTACCGACTTCAGCCCGACGGGATTTGCTATTCGGTTCTGTCGTAGATCATGTATCGACGCTCCGTTCCGCAAACGCGCAGCTTACTTTGAAGCTGGCGCCTGATCTGGACAATACACACAACTGGTTCACATCACTAGCGTATACTATCGCCGATAGTCGAGCAATTACGAGCGGCTTCGACAACACCACATTTGGCTCCCCGGAGAATCGGTCCTGGGCGAGAAGTGGCGTTGACGTGAGACACCGCGTAGTGGTGCAGGCCGGTGTGAGCAAAGGCGGTCTCGTATTCACGATGTTCAGCAGGCTCCAGTCCGGCGTTCCATACACGCCGATTGTTGGATCGGACGTCAACGGCGACGGCCTGATAAACGACCGAGCATTCATTTTTGATCCGAGAGCGTCAGCGGATCCGACGCTGTCGACCGCGATGAAAACAGTATTGCAGACTTCGCAACGTGGCGTTCGTGATTGTCTTGTGAGACAGTTGGGACGTCCGGCAGCGGTCAACAGTTGCGAGGGCCCGTGGACGGCGTCCATGAATGCCCAGCTGGAATACACACTCAAGTTCCCTCGCACTCGGCAAGGTGCTAGCGTGACGCTGGCGCTCATGAATCCGCTGGGCGGACTGGATCAGCTGTTGCACGGCGAGGAGCATTTGCACGGTTGGGGAACCAGCGCATACCCGAGCTCTGTTCTTTACAACGTGCGCGGTTTCGATTCTGCCAACCAGAGTTACAACTATTCCGTCAATCCAAAATTTGGCGATACACGACCGGGTTCTGGTGTTGCACGCCCGCCGTTCGGTTTGACGCTGGACTTTCGGATCGACCTGGCCGCGCCGGTAGATATGCAGGTTGCTGACTTGCTTCTGAAGCCGGGTCGAAACGGAGATCGGGGGCAAAAGATCAGTAGGGAGGATATCCGGCACATGTATGGTGTCACGAATCCAGACCCGTTTCTGGCAATACTCCAGGAATCGGACTCGCTGTTGTTGTCTCGCGGTCAGGAGGACGCTCTTACACAGGCTGGCGATGTCTATGCCGCACAGCGCGACACCATTCTGACAGCATTGAGTTCGTACCTTGCCGGCATTGCCGACCAGTATTCGACCAGAGAGGTCGTTCGCAGACAGGACGAGTTGATAGCTGCACTGTGGGATCTCGGCCATACGTCGATCAAAAACGCGCTCCCGGCCATTCTCAATCGTTACCAGTTGAAGATGCTACCGTATCCGGCGCGGGATTTCTATGTGCAGCCCATGTCTGTCACAGGGATGAGTCGCATATCACACTGACGCGCTTGCGTTACACCTTGTGATACGTCACTCTCGCGGCTTCCTGGCGATCTTCTGCATTGTAGATCTCGAAGTCACTGAAGAATCCGGGAGCTTCGGCCTGCAGGATTCGTATCACTGCGACAGCCCAGCGCCGAATTTCGAGTTCGGCGCCTTCACTGGAGCGAAGTTCGAGCAAGGTGCGCCACGCGCGCGCGTTGGCGGTGACGACGATCTTCGTTTCGGTAGAGTTTGGTAGCACTCCGCGCGCGGCCTCGCGCGCCATCTTTCTACGGTGCACTCTGTCGGCAACCCATGAGTATCGTTCCATCAATTGCTCGACGAGCGCGACGTAGGCTGTCTGCGCGCTATCGATCTGCGTCTGCCATGCATCGCGCAATGCATCATCACCGATGATCGCAGGCGGCACCACAAAATTTGCGGTGGACTCGTCCACGTACCTCTGGGATAGTTGCGAGAACGCCATTCCTGCCCTGTGTCGCACCAGTTCATGCGTCAGCGAGCGGCTGACTCCCTCAACGAGCAATGAGTAATTCGCGTGTTCAAGAACGCTTCCGTGGCCTTGCTTCTTGATGTTCTCAAGATATTCACGCGTGTTGCGCGACGCGGGGTTGCGCTGACTCATGTAGCAGAGTCTGCCAGCGAATTCGGACAGGCGCTCGCCATCGGTACTGTCGCCGATCCAGTTCACGGGGAGGTCTACCGGCTCGATGAACTCCGGACGAGAAATGACGGTGATCTTGGGCTCGGTGAAGTACACGGGCGAAACGGTAAGGGTGAGTTCGTTACTGCAAATGGATTCCCGCTTTCGCGGGAATGACGGGCATGGGCTCCCGCTTTCGCGGGAACGACGCTATAGGCTGCTTGCGAAAGTTACGCCGACGGGTTCAACATGTCGAGCCGAAAGCGCGAATACGCGCGCTTGTCCGTGACGACTTTCAGAGCGTCTGCAGCGGCTTGTGGCAGTGGTGGGAGGGACGGGTCGTACTTGATATCCACGATCGCTGCCTCGCCCGGTGTTGGCACTTTGACGCCGGGGTTCAGGATTCCAGCGGGGTCGAACGCATGCTTGACCATTGCAAACCGATTGAGGACGTCCGCACCCCAAACCCGATGCAGAAGCGGCGTCCGAAGTCGTCCATCTCCGTGCTCACCGTCAAGCGTCCCGCCCAAGCGCGCGGTCAGCGCAACGACCTCGCCGAGCATCGTTTCGACAACATCGCGCCAGCCAGGCCGATTCACATCAATCAGTGGATTTACATGAATGTGCGAATCGCCAGCGTGACCAAAAATCACGCCGGTTACGTGGTGCTTCTGGAGGATCGCTCGTACGCCTCGCACATAGTCGGGTAATCGGTCTGGTGGTACCGCGCAGTCTTCGACGAATTGCATCGATGTGAGTGACGGGCCGAGTCGATTGAGAATGGGGCTGGCTGCATGCCGCAGCTCCCACATCTTTTGCTCCTCCAGCGGCACCAGCGCGAGTTCAACGGAAGTGGCGCCAGAAGCGCGGAAGTCATCTGCGAGTGTTCGCGCGGCTTGGCGCGCTGCGTCGGCTGTATCCGCCTCCACTTCCGCAAGCAGCACAGCTTCCGAATCTGTTGGTACGTTCGGGAGCGGCGACCCGGAGGCTGCTACATCCAGAAAAGTACGGTCCAGCAGCTCACACGCTGCGGCACCAGCGTCGCGTGCTCTTACCGCCGCTGTAACCGCTGATTCAAGTGTCGGGAAGCAGCCGAGCAGTGAACTGGTCGCGCGCGGCGCGTCGGCGAGACGCAGTTCGATACCAACCACTATTGCCAGCGTCCCCTCGCTGCCAAGCAGGATATCAATGACGTCTCGGCTCTCCGCGAATGCATGAATCCCATATCCCGAAGAGTCCTTTCGCACACCAGCATGAACCGACGGAGAGGTCGCATCGGCGGCGATCAACTCGTCGGCAATCTTTTGAAATCGCTCAAGCGCCGCAACGTTCGCCGGTATCGGCGCGCCGCGGCGCACCGTTGCGCGAGATCCATCCTCGAAGATGCAATCCAGCGCCTGAACCCAGTTTCGTGTGGGGCCGTACTTGAGTGAATGCGATCCCGAAGCATTTGTCGAGACCATCCCGCCCACGCTGCAGAACGCTCCGCTCGATGGATCAGGTGGAAACCGGAGGTCACGCGCACGCGCCGCCGTCTCGACTTCCTGCCACGTCACGCCGGGGCCGACCGTGATGCTGCGTGATGTGGAATCGACTTCGGAGATGTCGCGCATCCGGCTCATGTCTACGATAACACCGTCGCCGATTGCCGAGCCGGCCATGCCGCTGCCAGAGCCTCGTGGAATCAATGGAGTTCCGGTATCACGCGCCCATCGCACCAGTGTTGTCACATCTTCGGCATCCGCCGGGACGGCAACCGCGCGTGGAATTATCCGCGCGATCCCAGCGCCTTCGGAATAGACTGCGCGCGCAACGTCGTCAACACGGAAAATGCCTCGAAACGCCGACGGCGGAGTTATGGTCATATAGTCACTCGAACAACGTGCCTGTCAAACACCTATATCGTTTGGAACTGGTGGGTTCTTCGAATAATCGTAGAAACCCAGTCCGGATTTCTTGCCATACATGCCCGCTATCACCATCCGCTTCAACAGCGGCGGTGGCGCGTACCGCTGCTCGCGGTATTCGTCATACATGATCTCAGCGATCTTGTACGTCGTATCGAGACCAACGAAATCAAGCAGGGTAAATGGTCCCATCGGATAACCAGCTCCGAGCATCATCCCCTTGTCGATATCCTGGATTGAAGCAACGCCGGACTCGAGAGCACGGATCGCGTCGATCATATAGGGAACCAGCAACAGGTTGACCACGAAACCCGAATTGTCGCGTGCGCGAATCGGTTCCTTGCCGAGCGACGCTACGAACGTAAGCGCACGCTCTACGGTTGTCTCACTCGTCTTTATCGCACGAACAACTTCGACGAGCTTCATTACGGGGACGGGATTGAAGAAATGCATCCCGACGAACCGATCCGCACGGCCCGTCGCAGCCGCGATCTCCGCGATCGTCAGGCTCGAAGTGTTGGACGCAAAAATAGTTTCGGGCCCGCACAGTCCGTCGAGCGCGCGGAACATCTCCGACTTGACTGCGAGATCTTCGACAACCGCCTCGATGACGATGTCCGCCGATGCAATGTCGCTGAGTGACGTTGTGAATGTGAGTCGCGAAAGCGCCCCGTCTCTATCAGCGGCTGTCGCCTTTCCCTTTTCGATTGCCTTGTCAAACGATTTCGCGATCGCCGCCCTGGAGCGCGCGCAGAGTTCGTCCGAGACTTCGCGAACCGTCGTTGCGTATCCACCCGCGGCGCTCACCTGCGCTATCCCGGAGCCCATAAGGCCGCCGCCGAGTACTCCGACTCGCTTGATATCACCCATGTCGTCGCGACCTGTTCGGGTTGTCAGCGAAGCTGTGGACGCTGGAAACTCAATGCGTCCAGGAAGTTCGCCGGTCGGCGAGTCTCGCCGTATTCGAGTCGGTCGAGTACCTGTTCGAGTGCGAGCGTGATCCGTTCTGCAAATGTATGATGGCTTCGCAGAATGAAGTATGCGCCGGCGCCTGCGGCCGCGACCGGAAGCGCGGCCACTCCCAGCACGATTCCCAGCGCGACGTGCGCAATCGTTGCGCCCGCGGCGAAAGTTCCGCCCACGACGACACCAGTAGCAGTAACTGCGCCGCCGGCGCGTACAACTCCGGTGCGCGATTGGGAGAGATCTGCATCGAGTCTCACAAGACAGCGTGCGTCGTCGACCGGAACGACGGTGGCCGCAACCTGGCGGGCGCGCGAGAGCTGGTATGATCGGCCGCCGACGCGGAGCCCACGCTTGATGGCTGCGACCCAGTCATTGCGAGCTTCCCATGTTACGCGATCCGCAAACCGTCGCTGGACCTGCATGAATTCGTCGCGCTGCATGTACGCGTCGAGATATGCGATTATCGCTTCCGGCTCGCCGGGAATTGTGCGCGATGCCGTTACAACATTCGGCCCCGCAACTCGAACGAGCCAGCGACTGTCTTCGTCCGAGTCCGTGCTGAGCCGAGTGCGCTCCTCCGCCATTGCCTGTCGCACACTTGTGAGCGTGAGACCTGCTTCCTTGGCTATGTCGAGAAGGCGCGATTCTGTAATTGCATCGCTATCCGGCTCACCCCCACCGATTCCCTGCAATTCGGCGGCCCGTGCAAGGACTCGCTCGACAGCGCGACGGTCCAGCCCCTTGTGCGTCAGGATCAGACTCGATGATTCAGAGCTTTCCAACTGAGTCGAATCTGCGGATTGCGACGCAGCGTTTGTCGGCGTTGCAGCAGGCGCGACCTGATCAGGCCGATCAGCCGGCTGACCAGCCGGCTGGTCAGATGCCACTGTCCACCAGGTTGATCTGCCGCGCGATCGCGTCACGGATTGGCTGGGGTAGCGGGAACATGGCTACTATTTGCGCGCGCGGATTGGCGCCGGGAACGGCCCCGGTTGCAGTCACATAGTATCGCGCATAACCGTCAGCCAGTTCCGGGACGAACTTCTCGAGTAGCATCAGCCCACCTCGCACAGACGCGGCGCTCGAATATTGATCAGCAGTGCCGCTGCGCTGCTCGGCGGGCGACGTGTTGTCCGCAATTGCCGCATTGGTCAGAGTTCCGACCAACTCATGCGCGAGCACGTACATCGCTTCCGGCGCGTCGGACGGACGCGTTGGGAAGTCGACTGCAACGACCGAGCGCAGCCCATTCGTTCCACTCATCGTGCGACCCTC
>JBDTAW010000279.1:0-31827 GCA_039924445.1 Gemmatimonadaceae bacterium | reverse complement strand
AAGAGCCGCGTCGTGGCGCTCACGCCGGGACTTACCACCGTAGTTCTCGGAACTCAGCGTAGCGCATCCGTGACCGCCACTGTGGGTCACCCCTATGGTGAGCTGACTGGGTACACGTTCCTGCGCGATGCGAGCGGCAACCTGCTTACGCAGAACGGCATGCCGCTTCGTGGTCCGCAGGCTGTGCTTGGAAACGTCAATCCGGATTGGGTTGGCGGCTGGAACAACGAATTCAAGTTCGGCAGGGTAACAGCGAGCTTCCTCCTCAGCTTCCATGAAGGGGGCAAGTTCTTCAGCAACACGAACATGATGTGCGATCAGAGCGGAATGTGCGCAAATACGCTCAAGGGTCGTGAAGTGGACTGGGACAAGCCTGGCATTGTCGTCAAGGGCATCGACCGTGCAACGCAGAAGCCAAATACCATCAACGTCACATCGGAGCAGTACTTCCAGTCGCTCTGGCTGATCAATCAGGCCTACACCTACGATGATAGCTACGTCAAGCTCCGCGAGCTGCGGGTCGGCTACGATCTTCCGACGCGGTTTGTGCGTCGTTTCAACTCGCAGTCGATGAATCTCTCCCTGGTCGGCCGGAATCTCTGGACGCACACGAACGTCCCGAATATCGACCCGGAGTTCACGTACAACACTGGAAATGCCCAGGGATTGGAATTTGCACCTATGCCAACTACTCGAAGCATCGGACTCACCCTGCAGGTCACCCCATAAACCCCAACCGCATACCGAGGAGAGATCAATGACAAAGACTTGGCTTCGCGGCCTTACGGGGCTCGCGCTGATGGCAGGCGCAGTGGCGTGCAACACTGACAATATTACGACTGCCAATCGAAACCCGAACAACCCGACAAGTGCACCCGCTGGCGCACTATTCACGAGCGCAACTGCGTCTGCAGTTCGCCGCTGGGTCGGCTTCGGTGGTGCTGCAATCATTGCACAGCAGATCGCAAACACGACCTATCCGACGGCAGATTCCTACATCAGCCTGCAGGCAGACGGAACATCCGGAAACTTCAATTCCCCATACACCGGCGATCTGCAGGATCTGCGACAGGTTATCTCTAAGGGAAAGGCCTCCGGCGACGCTGGTGTGTACGGACCTGCAATGGTTCTGCAAACCTGGGATTTCAGCTACCTCACCGATCAGTGGGGCGATGTCCCCTACTCGCAGGCGCTCAAGGCAGATTCCGCCGTCGCGACTCCCCAGTACGACGCGCAGAAGGATATCTACACTGGATTCTTCGTTGCACTGAAGGATGCAGCTGATGCGATGGCCGCGCAGGCGCCGGGTGCGCCGGGTCTCGGGGGATCGGATCCGATCTACGGTGGCAATCTCGACAAGTGGCGTCGTTTCGATAACTCGCTGCGCGCACGTTACGCGCTACGGTTGATCAACGTCGATCCCGCGACTGCGAATGCACAATTGCAGGCTGCATTCAGTGATGCAGGCGGCGTGTTGCAGTCAAATGCAGACAACGCAAAGCTTGTGTGGCCGGGTGACGGAGTCAATGACAATCCGTTTTCGGTTACTTTGAAGACGCGTGACGACGCACGCCTTGCGCGCACCATGACGTCGTTGATGACCAATGATCCTCGCCTCAAGGTTTATGGTCAGCCGGTCGTCGATTCCTCGGTGTATTCGGGTGGGTACGGTGGAATGCCGTCGGCGCTCAATCAGGATTCGGCCAACGTCTGGTATCGCAAGGCATCGCGACCGGGTACGATATTCTATTCGGGTGTGACATCATATGGTACGTTCGGCACAGCGGCGGGCGCCAAGACGCCTTCGTACCTCATGACGTATGCGGAGTTGCTCTTCATCAAGGCCGAAGCAGCAGAGCGTGGACTCGGCGGTCTGTCTGCTGGAGAAGCTGCTGCGGACTATACCAACGCCATTCGCGCATCGATGGAGCAGTGGGGGGTTACAGACGCATCTGCGATCAGTGCATTCCTTGCAAGTCCGGCCATTGCCTACAAGGGCGGAACCGATGGTCTCAAGCAGATTGCAACTCAGAAATGGATTGCACTCTTCTCTGACGATGCACAGGCCTGGGCAGAGTGGCGCCGCACGTGCCAACCGAGCAACGTGGTTCCTGGCCCCAACACCATCGTGCCATACATTCCGCGACGGTACTACTACTCGACAACTGAAGCGTCAGTCAATGCCGCCAACTTGAGCGCAGCGATTGCGCGTCAGGGACCGGACGATTTCGGGACGCGGATATACTGGGATACAAAACCCACCGCCGCACCTACGTGCCAGTAAGCGGCCCCTGAACGGCCTCTGAAACACTGACAAATACGCCGGCAGCTCGATGAGCTGCCGGCGTATTCTTTTGGTGTACGTTGCGGCCCCGTTCAGTGAACCATTCAGCGCATCATCGTTGCGCGTTTGCAACCGTACCGCCGCAGCCGCTGCTCTGCGGTGCCTGCCGGAGCGGAACCGGCTTCAATCCGGCGGCGCTCAGCGCGGTATTGAGTGCTGGTATCGGGCCCGCCAGCAACCGGTTGAATTCCTTGAGTGCCGTGCCCAGGACGCGGCAGCTTCCTTCCGTAGTGCTCAGGTTATTCGCTGTCGGCGTGAGGTCGCCGAAGTCGGCGTCTTCGAGTTGCCGAGTGAGATCACGGTTCGCGATCCCGAAGCTGCTATCGGCAAGTGATGCGAGCTGGTTGTCCAGTGCGCGAAGGCGAGGAAGCAATCCTGTTGTGGTTGTTTTGCTTCCGATTCGGGTTGCGTTGTCAGCGATCACGGTGCGCATCGAATCGATCTGGAAGAATGCGAGATAACTCGCGTTCATCCCCGTCGTCATTCGTTGCTCGTTCCTCAATTGCGCAGCCAGTCCGCTTTGTGGGACATCGACCCGTGGATCATTCACGAGCGTGAGCGGCTGCTTGTATGTATGTCCGTCGACTGTGAGTGAGACTTCGTAGCGTCCCGGAATCGCGATCGGTCCTGGCGGTTGGGCGCGTGGCGTGTGTCCTTTTACGGCATGCCACGTGAGAGTGTATTCGGTGTAAGTGAGCAGACCTCCGTAATATCCGTATGGAAGCATCTTCGGATCCGGATAGCGGAGATCCCAGAGCACACGATGCAGGCCGGCTGCGGCTGGCAGCCCTTCTGGCGGAGCGAACCAGTACATCGGCACGTTGGGCATCAACGCGGGCGGTGGTGCAACATTCGTGTACTCGCGAACGAGATTCCCGTTCGAGTCGCGAATCGAGAGTGTAATAGGGCCAGTCGTCGCGTTGGTGAGATGATAGTAGATGATCGCACCCTCGGGTGCGTTTTCACCGGCGGGTACTTCGGGCGGGCGGGGAGTGTCCTGATCGTTATCCCAGCGAACACGGTACGTAAGCTGGGGCGGATACAGGTGAGCCGCAGGTGCCACCGCTACGGCGGCGCGTGCGTGACGGAGCGGTGTGACGTCATCCATCACCCATAACCCACGGCCGTACGTGGAGATCGCGACATCGTTCTTGTGGATGACGATATCGCTGACGACAGTTGTGGGCAGATTCAGCTGCAACGATTGCCAGTGATCTCCGTTGTCGAACGAGACCCAGGCGCCGTTCACCGTGCCGGCGTAAAGAAGGTTTGGCGACACAGGGTCTTCGCGCACGACCCGGACGAGACCATCGTCGGGCAAACCGTCCACGATCTTTGTCCAGTGTTTACCGAAGTCAGCAGTTCTGTAGATGTAAGGGTGCGAATCGCCTGCCGCGTTCACCGCGGCGTAGGCTACCCCGGCGCTGGAGTGTGACGCATCTATTATCGCGACTCCACCGCGCGCGGGTAATCCGGCCGGTGTAACGTTGCTCCAACTCTTGCCGCCATCACGCGTGAGCTGGATCAGCCCATTATTCGTGCCGGCCCAGATCTGTCCCTTACTCACACCGGATACCGATATCGTTTGAATGAACGCATCGTAACGCCGGAAAGTCAGCGCCGTTGGACCGGATGCCGTCACCTCGCCGCCGACCGTGAGGTCCGGGCTTATATGTCGCCACGTACGCGCTCCGTCGGTCGACGCCATGAGGTATTGCGCCGCCATGTACATCAGATGCGGATCCTGCGGCGAGAAAGCCAGAGGTGGGAGCCCGCCAAACCGATCCTGTGCCGTGGGAGTGTACAGCACTGCAACCTGACCGGTTGTTCGATCGTATCGTCGGAGTACGTGGTACCAGCCCTGTGTCCAGATCCAGCGCGGATCGACGGGGTCCGTGACGATGGCGCCACGCTCGAATCCGCCGATGGCGTACCAATCGTTCTCGCGAATGCGTCCGTAATCGCTCTGGCCAAGTACGCACGCAGTGCCACTGTCCTGTTGTGATCCACAGACGCGATACGGAAAGTCGCCGTCGATCGACACATTGTAAAACTGTCCGTTGGGAAGATTGAACCACGGCGTCCATGTCTTGCCGGAATCCACGCTGATCGTCGGTCCCTGGTCCGCGCCAATGATCATGCGCGCGGGGTTTACGGGATCTATCCACATGTGGCGTTCGTCGTCGCCGCCCGGCGCTCCCTTGAACGACGCGAAAGTGTGGCCGCCATCAATTGAGCGATACACCGACGTTCCCATGAGATACACAACATCCGGATTCATGGGATCGACATAAATGCTTCCTCCAGCACTTCCAATCTCCTTCGTGCCGAGTCTCCATGTGGCGCCACCGTCATCCGAACGGTAAATCCCGCCCGCGTCTCGTCCGGAGCCGCGAGCCTCGGCATAAACGCGCTGACCGTGAGTTCCCGAGGCGACGGCAATCTCGAAACCGGACTGGCCGGCGGGAAGTCCGGTTCCGGGGAGCGATATCCACGTTGCGCCGCCGTCGGTCGACTTGAAGAGACCGGAGCCAAGCGACGCGAGTCGGTCAAGTTCTGCACGAGTCACACCGTTTGTGCCACGCTGGAATGAGGCGTAGATGATCGATGGGTCGTTCACATCGAATGTCATCGCTTTTACCCCGGTGTACGCATCGACGTACAGGGCCTTGGTCCATGTGGTCCCGCCATCCGTAGTCCTGTAGACGCCACGAGCGGTGTTCGCGGGCCCGCCGGTCAGCGCAGCGCCAAACGAGCCCACCAGTACGACGTCAGCATTTCTGGGATCCACGATCATCGCATCTATGTAGCGCGTGTCCTCGAGCCCGACATTCGTCCAGCTCTTGCCGGCATCAGTGGATTTATAGACGCCCTTTCCAGGTGTGAACGACCAGCCTGAAGCATCGCCGGTGCCGGCGTATACCACACTTGGATTGGACGGTGCCACCACAATCGCGCCCACCGATGCGACCTGCGTCGCGTCGAACACCGGTTCCCAGACAGTGCCCGCGCTGGATGTCTTCCAGACACCGGCCTCGGGGGTGGCTGCGTAATAGGTCGTCGGATCGCCAGGGATGCCTGCAACGGCGGATATGTACCCCGACCGATACGGCCCGATTGAGCGCCAGCGGAGGCCCGTGAGATACCCCGGGGCGACGCTCTGCGCGGAGACGGGTAAGCTTGCGCCCGTGATTAGCGCTGCAGCGAGCAGCAGAAGGGGCGGTGCGCAGTTTGATTTGCGCAGCCTGACGCAGGATGTAGAGCAACTCATGACAACCTCCGGGCGCAAAATGCGCCACGCGTATATGGGTTCCGGTATTCTGGTTCTGCCGCCCCGACCTGGGCGGCGGCTTCGCGGGGCGGAGAAACTCTCCAGGGAGGTCTTCCGGCCGGCTCTGTCTGGTCGTATTGTATACAGTATACGAAGATTCTTCAGATGCCGCGACTCTGGATCGGCCCCCCCCAGGACTTGAGGAGCAACCCACCATGGAACGCGCTCGTAGTACAGCCAGACGCCTGTTCGCAGGATTGATCGCCATCGCGTGTGGTTGTTCGGCGCCGAGCGACGCGCATAAGGCGGAGCCGGGAGTCCACAGTGGACGATACGCCGATCTTGTGTCGCTATTCAACGACTGGCGCCGTTTTGAGCAGCCGAAGATGGTGGACGGCGTGCCGGACTATTCGGTTGCCGCAATGGCGATGCAGCACGCACGGCTGGCTGATTACCGAAATCGCCTCGCTGCTCTGGACACAACTGGCTGGACCACGCCGCAACAGGTGGATTACAACATCGTCCGCGCGGAGATGAACGGGCTCGACTTCAATCATCGCGTACTCAAGCCGTGGGCTCGGAATCCAGCGTTCTATGTCTCGTTTTATCCGAGCCGCAGCGATCAACCCGCGCGGGAAGGAACGGTACCGGCTGGCGCGATCGAGTTGTGGCAGTGGACTTTTCCGCTTACACCCGACAGGGCGAACGAACTGGCGGTGAGGCTGCGTACAATTCCGGGCTTCCTGGCCGAAGCGCGTCGCAACCTTACTGCCAACGCTACGGACCTCTGGAATTACGGGATTGGAAGCATCGCTGATCAGAGCGCAGCGCTCGCGGCGCTTTCTGCGACGGTGGCTGCGACGAATCCGAACGTGGACTCCGCTGCGCAGCAAGCGCGTATTGCGACGGATCAGTTCAGGCAATGGTTGGAGGAACAGGCCCCATCGCGCACTGGGCCATCGGGGATTGGCGTAGAGAATTACAACTGGTATCTGCGCAATGTTCAGCTGGTACCGTACACCTGGGCAGATGAGGAGGTGCTCATGCGTCGCGAACTGGATCGTTCGCGCGCGGCGCTCAAGCTCGAGGAAGATCGCAACCGGAATCTGCCGCAACAGTCTCCGATAGCCAATGCCAACGACTACACGGCGCGATTCAACAGCGCAGTTACGGAATACATGGCGTTCCTCCGCGATCATAAGGTGCTCACGGTCCGTGACTACATGGACCCAGCGCTTCGCGCGCGGATGGGGCGATTCAGCCCACCGACGAAGCCGCGCGAATTCTTTGACGAAGTCAGCTATCGAGATCCGATCATAATGCTGACGCACGACTATCACTGGTTCGATCTTGCGCGAATGGACGCCGAGCCGCATCCGGATCCGATCCGGAGAGACGCCCTCCTGTACAACACGTTCGTGTCCCGAACGGAGGGATTTGCGACAGCGATGGAAGAGATGATGATGCACGAAGGCTTCATCGACTCGCACCCAAGATCAAAAGAGCTCATCTACATACTGATCGCTGAGCGAGCCGCGCGAGCTCTGGGCGATCTGCATCTCCAGAGCAACGAGTTCACGATGCAGCCGGCGAAGCAATTCGCATCTGACTGGACGCCGCGTGGCTGGTTACGAGTGGACGGCGGGACCGTCGCCGGCGAACAGCACCTCTATCTCCAGCAACCGGCGTATGGGACCAGCTACATCATCGGCAAGATCCAGTTTGATCAGCTCCTGAACGAGCGCGCGAAACAGCTTGGTGACTCGTACAATACGCTTGCATTCATGGATGAATTCAACTCCGTCGGGCTGATTCCGATGTCTCTGATTCGCTGGGAAATGACGGGAAACGCTGATCAGATTATCGCGATGACGCGGGCTGATTCGTCAGGCGTCCATTAACGCTTCATCAAAGAGGATAGCATGATAGCATCAAGGTGGCAAAGCAGACTCCGATCACAGATTCGGTGGTTGGCAGCGGTTGCTGTCGTAGCAATTCCGGGCGTTCCCCATGTGGCTGACGCGCAACCCGTGATTGGTCGCGTTTTTTCCGCGGCGGAATTCGCGTCGCGCCGGGCGACGGTAATGGAAAAGATCGGAGACGGCGCGGCGATCATCCAGGGCACGACGGAGCGGCCGGGTGAGCAGCCTCTTCGCCAGAGCAACGACTTCTACTACCTCACAGGGGTCATCGAACCGCGCGCGATTCTAGTGATCGACGGAAGAACAAAAAAATCAACATTGTTCCTGAGCCCGACCACTGACCGGCGCGAAACGTCGATGTTTGGTCCCTCGCTCACGCCGGGGGATTCGGCGGAAAAGGATACCGGAATCGAGTCGGTCGTGCCTCGTGCCGACTTCGGTGCGGTCCTAGCGGAGATTGCCAAGGACGGTCGCACGATTTTCACTCCATTCAGAGCAGAGGTCCTTGGGAGCGCATCTCCCAGCGACCCAGTCGCGCTTGCTCGCGCGACAAAGAATGATCCGTGGGATGGGCGCGAATCGCGAGAGGAGGCGTTTCAGGCGAAGATGAAAGCCGTGGCCACGAGCAGCGAGATCAAGCCACTCGAGCCGATCACCGACTCGATGCGCGCCATCAAGAGTCCGCGCGAGATCGAGGTCATTCACCAGGCCACGCGGATCGCCGGCCTCGGAATCATGGAGGCGATGCGCGATGCGCGACCCGGCATGCAGGAGTATGAACTCCAGGCGGATGCGGAGTACACCTTCAAGAAGTACGGTTCGTATGGAGCCGCATATTTCGCTCTGATCGCGACGGGCAGGAACACCTATTACACGCACTATCACAAGAACACGGCCGTGCTCAAGGACGGGGATCTTATTCAGTTCGATTATGCGCCCGACTACGACTATTACACTTCGGATGTAACGCGCATCTTTCCAGCCAATGGCAAGTTCACGCCGCGGCAGCGTGAGATGTACACCATTTACCTCCGATTGTACCAGGCCGTAATGACGTCAATCAAACCGTACGTGACACCCGCCGATATCGCGAAGGACGCGGTGGTGAAGATGGAAGCGATTGTCGCCAATTACAACTTTTCGGATGAGAAGATCCGAACCGCAGCCAACTCCTTCATCGATAACTATCGCGGCAAGACGGTCAGGAGTCTGGGACACACAGTGGGAATGTCCGTGCACGATGTGCCGTACGCAGCGGCCACGCTTCAACCTGGTGAGATATTCACGATTGAACCGGAGATGCGCGTCGAGGGTGAGCACCTCGGCTTCAGGCTCGAAGACATGCTTCTGATTACGAAAACCGGCTACATCAACATGTCGGCCTTCGTTCCGGTTGAGATCCCTGATATCGAGAAACTCATGGCTCAGCCAGGATTGAGCGATGCTGCGCTAAAGATGTCTGCTGCCAGATAGCGACGCAGGATACAAACCCATGGCGGAAACTGAGCAATGAAAAGACTTTCCAGGCGCGAGTTCGTGATTGCGACAGGTGTTGCGGGTGCTGCGGCGCTGATGCCTCGTCAGTTATTGGCAATGCACAGCGATCTGGTGCGCCGGGTTCCTGTCGCCGATCGTCCCGGTGTTGCCCGGCCGTTCGACATTGCGAGTGTGCGCTTGCTGCCGGGTCAGTTTCTGGATGCCACAGAGGTCAACCGGCGGTATTTGCTCGGGCTGGAACCTGACCGACTTCTGCACATGTTTCGGCTGACTGCCGGTCTCCCATCAAACGCAGCGCCGCTCGGAGGTTGGGAAGCTCCCGACAATGAGTTGCGCGGCCATTTCGTGGGTCACTATCTCTCCGCGTGTGCGCTCATGGGAGCGAGCCGAGGAGATGCAGAGACGAGAGATCGAGGAGTTGCAATTGTTGGCGAGCTCGCGAAGTGTCAGAAGGCGCTTGGGAGCGGGTATTTAAGTGCGTTTCCCGAGGAGGTGTTTGATCGACTTCGCGCGGGAAAGCCGGCTTGGGCTCCGTTCTACACTGTGCACAAGATCATGGCTGGTTTGCTCGACACGTACGAACTGAGCGGC
Source organism: Gemmatimonadaceae bacterium (assembly GCA_039924445.1). Lineage (GTDB taxonomy): Bacteria > Gemmatimonadota > Gemmatimonadetes > Gemmatimonadales > Gemmatimonadaceae > Fen-1247. Next base: position 22,202 of record JBDTAW010000279.1, on the reverse strand, counting down.
GATCAGCAGTCGTTGGACGTGCTCAAGGGAATGGTCCGCTGGACGGCCGGCTGGACCGGCCCGCTCGGTGAGGAGCAGATGGCGCGAATTCTGGAGCGGGAGTACGGAGGCATGAACGAACTGCTGTACAATCTCGCCGGGGTTACTGCTGAGAATTCGTACATGGACCTCGCGCACCGGTTCGATCATGAGCGGATATTCGAACCGCTTGCTCTCGGCCGGGATTCGTTGAAGGGGTTGCACGTAAACACGACGATTCCCAAGATCATCGGAGCGGCGCGGCGTTATGAACTGACTGGGGAGCCCCGCTACCACGAAGTTGCGGACTACTTCTGGACCGAGGTCACCGGTCGTCGATCGTACTGCACGGGCGGCACGAGCAATGGGGAGAACTGGAATGCGGAGCCGGGAATTATCTCGACCGAGCTTGGACCCGAAACCGAAGAATGCTGTCCCACGTACAATATGCTCAAGCTCACGCGTCACGTATTCCAGTGGACGGCGGACCCGCGTGCGGCGGACTATTACGAGCGTGCGTTGTTCAATGGGATTCTCGGGACACAGCATCCAGCCGACGGGGACAAGCTGTACTATGTGCCACTGGCGTCGGGTTACTGGAAATTGTTCGGCACTCCTTTGCAAGATTTCTGGTGCTGCACCGGAACCGGAGCAGAATCATTCTCGAAGCTTGGTGACAGCATCTACTTCCATGACGACACGGGTGTCTTCGTCAACCTGTTCATCGCATCGCGCTTGAACTGGGCTGAGAAAGGATTTCGGATCACGCAGCAGACGCGATTCCCTGAAGAAGATACGACTTCGTTGACAGTCGAGTGCGATCGTCCGACACGGATGGCGGTGCGCATTCGGATTCCATACTGGGCAACACGCGGCGGGACCGCATCGTTGAATGGCAAGCAGTTGGAGGCTTTTGCCGCGCCGAGCAGTTACCTCGTCATTGATCGAACGTGGCGAACCGGCGATACCGTGCGCATATCGCTTCCGATGCAGTTGCGCGTTGAAGCCACGCCGGACGATGCCTCCGTGCAGGCGATCATGTTCGGCCCCATTGTCCTCGCGGGCCGATTAGGGACGGAGGGACTGACGGCGACGACATTGCGAGCGCCACCAACCAAACCGCGAATGGTGCCGGAATTCCCCCCAAATTCAGCAGTTGCGGCACCCACACTCAGCACTCGCGGAATTGGTAGCGACTCCTGGGTGTCGCGCATCGGTCCGCTGGAGTTTCGAACGACCGGGCAGAAGCAGGACGTTGTACTTGTCCCGTTCTACAAGATTATGGACGAACGGTACGCTGTTTACTGGAAGACAGTCTAGCACTACGTCGCACGATGCGCACGTACCATCACATTTTCAGGACAGGCCGTGAAGAATAAGTCATTGAATTGGACGGTGATTGCCCCGCTCGCCGGTATTGCTTGCGTGGTTGCCATCATCATTGCAAGCAGGGGCAAGAGCTACGCAGCGGTGCCACCGGCAACCGGAGCGCAGGCTGCGATCGTACATCGTGCAGTCGCACACGATATGTCTGCGCCGCTGTCCGAGTTGGGCGGTACGAGTTCGGTTTCGACTGGGCTCAGAGCGACTGACATACCGAGCGGAGCGCTGGCTCCTGATCCGGACGACGTAGTGGCGCAGGACACCGTGATACCGGCGCCAAAAATCATCGTGCCGCGCGGGGGTGCAAAGGTCGAGCAACATGTAATGGGCAAGCGAGCCCCAGCCGCGATTGTCGCGAACTTCGTGGGGCTCGGTGCGGACTTCGTTGGGCCGCAAGGGAATACTGTGCTGCGGAATCCCTCGGACAACAGTCTCGCTGTCGGCCCGAATCACGTATTCCAGATCGTGAACAGTCGAACAGCGATCTTTACCAAGGATGGCAAGCCAGTTTATGGGCCGGTCGAGACATCCAACGTTTTCAAGGGATTCGGTGGCGCCTGCGAAACACATAACAATGGTGACGCCGTTGTTCGATATGATCAACTGGCGGACAGATGGTTGATCGTCATGCCAATCTTCACACGGTTGCCACGGCGACCCGACGAACCGACGGCACCGCGCGCTGGCGAGCCTGCCGCGGTCAGTCAGAGAGGGCAGCCTGGTCAACCTGGTAGTGCAACTGAATTGCATCAGCCGCCTCACGCTGAGCCCACCGAGCTTCCGGAGCAAGCCGGTCCACGTACGCGCCCGACCGGTACCCGGCCGCCGAGCGATTCCGGCTCGTACGCAATGTGTTACGCAGTGAGCGCGGGGCCCGACCCGTTGGGCTCGTACTATCGCTACGAGTTCGTGAGACCGCTGTTTCCGGACTATCCGCGTCCGGCGATCTGGCCGGACGGTTATTATGTGCCGACAAGTACCGGCGATGCTGTGATTCAGAAGCATGCCTGCGTCGCGGACCGTGCGCGTATGCTCAAGGGCGAAGATGCGACAGAGCAATGCGTGATCATTGACGACGTGAATTTTCTGAACAACGCTGATCTTGACGGGAAGCAGCTGCCACCAAAGGGATCACCCAACATCATGCTTGCCGCCGGCGGAACGCAACTGCGCAAGGTGTTGGAGGACGACGGGATCTATGCGTGGAAGTACTATGTGAATTGGGAGGACCCGACGAGGACGAAGGTCGTGGGTCCGGAGAAGATCCAGGTCGCACCGTACCATTATCTGTGCGATGGTCAGTTGACGAATTGTGTCCCGCAGCCCGGCACAGATAGACGTCTCGATGCGCAGGGAGACAAGCTCATGTCGCGCGTTGTGTATCGCAGGATCGGCAAGCAGGAATCAATCGTTGCTTCTCACTCGATCAACACCTCTCTCGGCGGCGGTGGCGTACGCTGGTATGAGTTCCGGCTGGACGGAAATCGCGACCTGAAGTTGTATCAACAGGGTACGTTCGCGCCCGACAGCAACTTTCGCTGGCTGGGTTCTGCCGCGATGGACGGCAAGGGAAATATCGGAATCGGCTATTCGTTCGGTGGCTCGTCGATATTTACCGGTCAGCACTTTACTGGTCGGACACCGAGTGATCCGAAAGGCATGATGTCGCTCCGCGAAGCGGTACTTGCTACTGGAGAAGCCGCGCAGGAGAATACGCTGCGTTGGGAGGATTACACAGCTACCGCGATAGATCCGACGGATGATTGCACGATCTGGTACGTCGGCGATTATCTGTTGAAGGGTTCTACGAGGTACTCGAGCCGGATCGGAGCGTTCAGACTGCCAGGGTGTGGCTCGGCGAAATAGATGGGCTGAATATTCATACGGCGCCGTATGACTGAGAGACAGGAGAGCAGCCGCAATTCATGCGGCTGCTCTCCTGTCTGGCTTGCTGGCGTTTCTCCGCCACATCGCTCTCAGTACACAGTCAGGATCGGACTCAAGGTGTCGATCCGTCGGGCGAACAGGGAATATTGATCCGGACCCGCGAATAGTGTTGCAAAATCCTCAGGCGTGAAGGCTCGCGCGAGTCGCTCGGCGTAGGATGTTCGCAGCAAACGCTCGTAGTATTCCACGTCATAGTCGCGGGCGTCGTTGATTTCCGCGTCGACTTCTACCGACGCGATGGCCCCAGCGGTGCCGTTCTGTTTCCGATACACTCGGATTCGGTCACCGATGTTCCACTTCGTCTGGCCCGAGCCAAGCAGTGCCTCGTACGGGAGTTCGGCGCGCTTGCTGCGAGTAGCCGTGTACTGGTCGGGTGATTTTGTGAGCCGGACGCGCGACGACACTTCGTAGGTCGGTAGCGCCCGGGCGCGCAGCGCGCCGATTGTCGAGAGATAACTGTCGCGTACCGTCATGATGTCGCCGACGAGCAAGGCCTTGATCGCGTGTCTCAGGAATTTGTCACCGAATGGCTCTGAGCGACTGGAACGAAAAGCGACACCACGCAGCAGGAGCGAGCCGTCGTAGCGGAGAAGAGCGTAGTTCTTGGGCTCATGCGACAGCATTGCGGCATACCTGCCTTCGAACTCCAACTGGACGAGTGGCGGAAGCAGAGTCGCTACCTCCGCGACGACACGGCGCTCGTCGGCCTCGCACCACTCATGTGGAACAGAGAAGTAGACTCCATCCGTATCAGCTTCCAACAGTGTCACGCCGCGCGCAGCCAACTCCCGGCACATCAGGGAAAGCATTTCGCGACCGTGCCGCGTAACCTCGTTGGCAGCGTGGACGTCGGCGAATCGGGTCAGCCCTCCTGCTCCGAGATAACCGTAAGCCGAATTGACGACGATCTTGAGCGCAGCCGACATCGCCTCGTTTTCGTAGCGTGCCTCGGAACCGGGAGCAGCCGCCCGGCCTTTCGCTTTTGCTTCGAGACGCCGCTCAACCAGACCATTGACGAGACCGAGGAGCACACCGAGTCTGTCACGCGCGGGCCCGATTCGATATGAGCGCATGAGTGAAGGATACAGACTGGCAACATCGGCTTTCACGACTTGGTGTGCAACACCTGACGCGAAAAGATGTAAAGCCGCCCCGGTGTGTTCTGTTCCGTCGCCATCCTGATGCGCGGGGAGTGCGGCCCCGGCGCGGATATATGCGCGAACGATCAGTGGATCTATGACACCGGTTGCGGCACCTGCATCAGCGAGCCGCTCATATCGACGCGGGACCATCTGTGCGAGCGCGAAGGCAGCGCCGCCGAGCATGCGCGACAGGGCCGCGACTTCCTCGACGTCGTCGGTTGCATAGCGACGTACACGTTCCGGATCGGAGCGGTACGTGGCGTAAATCTGGTCGCCGCGAATGTACTCCCTATCCGGTGCAGCGATTCCGAGATGCCTTGCAACAGCCTTAAGGCCGTACCCAGGCAATTCGCGAACGGAGAAATCGTAGCGTCGTACCGCATCGAGAGTATCGATCAATTCGCGACCCGGCGCGACGAAACGCATTCGCCGATGATCGTTCGGGTCGGCTGATCGAGTTCCACGTCGTGCTGCGCGTTGCTTCAATCCATTTGTGCGAATCCGTCCGAGCGAGAGCGGCACGCCGAGCGCGCGTGATCGTTCGTCAAGAAAGGGAAGATCGAATCCGTGGAGGTTGTGATTTTCAATCACGTCGGGGTCAGCCTGCTCGACGCATTGCATCAGCTGCCGGATGAGTTCCGCCTCGGCGGCGTCATTATGGCCGTTTGCTTCGAGAACTTCAGTGTCACCAGTGTGGTAGCGGATCGAAATCATGAACACTCGTGCGGAGCGTGGATCGAGCCCTGTCGTTTCGAGATCGAACTGCAGGCGGTGAAGCTGATCGAACGCGAGGTGACGGAAATATGTCCGGCCTGTGGCAACGAGATACTGCTCTTCGGGTGGGAGGGACAGGACGGACGCCTGGCCCAGCTCGGCGAGGTGTCTGATACGCTTCCCGAGTCGAGTGGATGCCCCGTTGAGCACAGCAGCGGTCAGAGCGCGTCCATCGTCTGCGGTGACGAGGTGGCGCAATTCACCGGAACCGTCGAGTTCGCGGTGTCGAACTAACGTACGCGAGTTATCGTGGGCGCCCAGCTTGTCGCCGAGATGATCGAGATCTTCGATGTGCTCAAGCACGAGCCACGGGCGAAATCGGGCTTGCTCGCAAACGAGTTTGCCGGATTCAGGAATCCGGCGCCACACTGTTGCGCGCCCGTCCAGACTTGCGTGGACTGAGACGATGCCAGGGGTGTCATCCCAGCCGGAGAGCCATTCGTCGCGTGCGCTATGCATACGGCCGAATGGTAACCGATTGCAGCCACAGTTACGCCGTCATGAAACTGTTTCGACCATGCGGCCCGCGCTGAGAGACTCAGCCATTACCCATGTGCCAGCACCGATCGAGACGGTGATCAGGAATGCGCTCCAGTTAAGCTGTACACCGGGCGCTGGGATGATTGCGGGCATCCAGACGAGCAGTGCAAATACACCGAGCATTGCCGCCTCAAGTCGTGCAGCGAGTCTCGGGTAAATGCTGAGAAGTACGGCAACGCCGGCGGCGATGTGAAACGCTCCCGTGACGTACGCCCAGCCGACGCGATAGGGCAGCCACGTGGGTACTAACGCGACCGTCTGGTCCAGATAGATGAAATGCGAGAGGCCGACGGGAATTAAAAAGCTGCCGAACGCAATTTGCGCGATGCGCACGGATGGGACGCGACCGATGAAATCCAGCGGCAATCCTTGCGCGCGTAGTTGCGATTGGATGAAAAGGACCCAACTCGCGGTGGCGAGCACAGCGATTTCCGAAAAACCCATCCAGCGACCTTCCGATAATGGCGTCGCGACGATGAGTCGTACCTTGAGAAGCAGCCACAGCAGCATGTAGGGGAGCAGGACTTTTGTCGCGATCATTCGAGTTCGGCGAAGCAGGAGACCCGCGCCACCAACCAGCGATACGAATGCGGAAGCGTAGGCCAAGCCGGTTCGCCACGGGAACGAAGCAGGAACGGGCTGCCACTGCAGTGCAAAGTCGTCGTATGCAATGCCCAGAACGCCCAGGCATATAAATCCAATCGCGAAAGCGATTGTTGCCGCCTCTCTATTTCGATCCACTGGCGCACCTCGGCTGCTGAAAGTCAGGAGTCGTTGCGGCCTCTCCACGTGGACGCACTGCAAAGATTCCCAATGCAGAAAGTATTTTGCGCGTCGAACGCCAATGTGACCGTTCGTTAAGGATACGGGAGGTCGCGTCGAATCAGTGTTTCGGTTGTGTGATGGAAGTGTGCGGGAAAAGTGCGGTGGGTGAACGCGACAAAGGCCGCTTTATGGGCGGCCTCTGTCCTGGTCGGAAATGGATTATCGGGCGAATCAGCTCCCCAGGTAGGACTTGAACCTACGACCCTTCGATTAACAGTCGAATGCTCTAACCAACTGAGCTACTGGGGAATATCCCTTCGGATGCAATCCGGGGGAGACCTACCAATTTAGCGAGTGGCGGAGGCAAGCTCAACCGTGTGCGTGGCCGTTCAACCCGCCTTGAGTTTTCCGCCCCGGGTCCGAGACGCATCTCGCGCCGCGGACTGGGGCGCTTCTCGGACTGGGGCCCCTCGCCCGAGCATCGGCGCAAGCCACCGGCCTGTGTGGGACTCGGGGACTTTTATGATGTCCTCTGGCCGTCCCATGGCCACGAGCCGGCCGCCTCCGTCTCCGCCTTCGGGCCCCATGTCGATGATCCAGTCCGCCAGCTTGATGACGTCCAGATTGTGCTCGATCAGCACGACGGTATGCCCGGCGGCGACAAGCCGATCCAGGACCAGGACGAGTTTGCGAATGTCGTCGAGATGAAGTCCGGTCGTAGGTTCATCCATTATGTAGAGCTTGCGTCCGCTCTTCCGTCCAGCATTCGCGAGTTCTCGCGCGATCTTGATTCGCTGCGCCTCACCACCTGAAAGCGTCGTCGCCGGCTGACCAAGTCGCAAATAGCCGAGTCCGACTTGCTGCAGATGCCAGAGAGCCTGACCGAGTTTTTCTTCGCGAGCAAAAAAACGGATCGCCTGATCGACCGTCAGCTGCAACACGTCGTCGATGTTCTTGCCATTCACTCGTACTTCGAGCACCGCATCCTTGAAGCGTCGGCCGCCACACTCGTCACACGGCACGAAAACGTCGGCCATGAATACCATCTCGACTTCCGTATAACCAGCGCCCTCGCACTTGGCGCAGCGTCCGCCCTCGACGTTGAAGCTGAACGTGCCGGGTGTGTACTTTCGTTGTCTCGCGAGCGGCGTGTCGGCAAAGATCGCGCGGATCTCGTCCATTGCCTTGATGTATGTAACCGGATTCGAACGCGGCGATTTGCCGATCGGGCTCTGATCGATCATCACGACTTCGTCAACTGCTTCAACGCCACTGATGCTCTCGTACGCGCCGACGCTCTCGCCAAGATGTCGCTTCGCGGAGTGCTCGCCCTGCGTCTGAGTTTCCAGTGCGTGATACAGAACGTCGTGTATGAGCGTGCTCTTGCCGGACCCGGAAACTCCGGTCACGACCGTGAGCGCGCCGATCGGGATTTTTACATCTACGCCGTGGAGATTGTGTTCGCGCGCACCCTCGAGAGAGATCCAGCGAGGGCCGACCCGACGACGTTCGTCGGGAAGCGGCACCGACAGTTCGCCACTCAGATACTTGCCTGTAAGCGGACTCTCGGCGATTCGCGACATGGGGCCAGCAAACATGACCTCACCACCGTGAATACCACTCCCCGGTCCGAGCTCGACCATGTAGTCCGCCACTGCCATGGCAGCCGGGTCGTGCTCGACGACAATCACAGTGTTGCCAGCGTCGCGAAGGCGGCGCAGGAGTGTCAGAAGTCGATCCATGTCGCGCGGATGCAGGCCGACGGATGGTTCGTCCAGCACGTACAGTGTATCTACGAGTCGCGATCCGAGCGAATTGGCGAGCCCGATTCGTTGCGCCTCGCCGCCGGAGAGAGTTCGTGTCGATCTGTTGAGTGTGAGGTAGTCGAGCCCCACATCACGAAGGAATCGCACACGATCGCGAGATTCACGAAGAATCATCTCCGCGATCGAAATTTCGTATTCGGAAAGTTCCAGTGTCTCCAGCCAGTCACTTAATCTGTCGATTGGGAGTTCGGCGATCTGCGCGATGGTTCGACCGCCAAGCAAGACATTGAGCGATTCGGGCTGAAGCTTCGCGCCGTGGCATGCCGGACACTCCTGCGCGGTCTGATATTGCCGGAGGAACACGCGAATGTACTGCTTGTAGCGCTTCGCCTCCAGCGCACGGAGGAATGGATACACGCCGACGTAGCCCCGCTTCGCTTCAGTCGTGAGAAGCATGTCGCGTTGCGCGGAAGACAATTCGATCCATGGTACGTCCATCGGGATCGCGTTTTTCTTCGCGAACTCCGCGAGAGTGCGACGCTTGTTGTCGTAACGCGGCTTCGTCCACGGATCTATCGCACCATCGCGGAGTGAGCGATCCGGATACGGAATCACGAGCGATTCGTCGTACTCCAGAATTGCGCCGAATCCGTTGCAGCGCGGACATGCTCCTTGCGGATTGTTGAAGGAGAAGAGCTGCGGCGTGGGAGCCGGTTGACGTGTTCCGTCGGTGGCGCATTCGAAGCGATCGGTGAAACGCAGCCGGTCGACTAACGTGCCATCAAGCGGAGACCGTACCGGATCCGGGAAGAGGATGACGACATCGCCATCACCTTCGCGGAACGACGTCGCTACAGACTCAGCCAACCGGCTTGCTGCGTCGGACTTGACGGAAAGTCTGTCAACAACAACAAGCGGATCCTTCGCACGACTGAGATTGGCTTTGGGGCCGAGGTCGTCAAGTGATTTTATCGATCCGTCGACGAACACTCTCAGAAAACCCTGCGCGCGGAGATTTTCAATCACAACCGCGTGCGTGACCTTGCTGGACAGCTTGAGAGGGAACGCTACCGCGAATCGGATTCCTTCGCCGAGTGACAGCACTGTGTCAGTGACGGTCGACACAGTATCCGGCCGCATTTCCCGCCCGCACCTGGGACAGAATGTGCGACCGATTCGGGCCCACATCAGTCGGAGGTAGTCGTAGATCTCTGTCGCGGTACCAACTGTTGAGCGCGACGTCTTTGTCTGATTCTTCTGCTCTATCGCGACGGCGGGCGAGAGCCCGTCGATCGAATCGACGTCTGGCTTTTCCATTCGCTCAAGGAACTGGCGAGCGTAGGCCGAAAGCGATTCGACGTATCGGCGCTGACCTTCAGCGTAGATGGTATCGAATGCGAGCGACGACTTGCCGGAGCCTGACGGCCCGGTGATGACGGTATAGCTCCGCCGCGGAATTTCGAGATTAAAGCCCTTCAGATTGTGCTGCCGGGCCCCTCGGACGACAAGGAAATCCTTCACCTGTAAAAGATAGCTACAAGGGGCGAAGAAATGCCGTAGGCTAGTCCTCGAACGACCGGCGGAGAAGTCGGCCGAGGACCGCCTGCGGCAAGCGAGCGGCGCGCCCTAGACTGTGGTGCTGCGCCCGCGTGTGCTCATGCGGTAAATCCACAGCAGGATCAGTGCGCCAATGACGGCGAGGACAAGGCTCCAGAGGGAAAAGCCGTTCAAACCGGTACCCGTGAGCATGCCTCCGATCCAGCCGCCGATGAAGGCGCCAACAATCCCGATGATCATGGTAACGATCAATCCGCCCGGGTCGGTGCCGGGGAATATTGCCTTTGCGATCGCACCTGCGAGCAGGCCGAGGATGATCCAGGCGATAATGCTCATAGAACCTCCAGAAGAGTGGTCAGATTACACGAATAACCATGGCAACCACCGTACCACAATTTCACGCTGTTAGATTGAAGGCCGCATGACCGCCTCGACCGTGTCGTTCCACGAAGAAGAGGCGCTCGGTAAGGCTTATGATAGCCGGCTAATGCGCAGGCTCCTCGCCTTCGCCGCTCCGTACCGGGCGCTGATCGCTATCGCGCTGTTCTTTCTCATGATTGCCGGTGGGCTCCAGCTGGTTGGGCCGTTCCTGACGCAACACGTGATCGACGTCGCGATCCCTCAGCACGACTACGGGGCGATCCGTCTTGCGGTGATTCTCTACGCCGCGTCGCTCGTTCTCGAGCTGGCGATGTCGTATGGCCAGACGTGGTTTACGGCGCTGCTGGGGCAGAATGTGATGCGGGACCTCAGACTTCAGTTGTTCAGCCACCTCCAACGTTTGCCGATCGCGTTTTTCGATCGTAACCCGGCCGGCCGCCTGATCACTCGAGTGACATCGGACGTTGAAACGCTGAACGAACTGTTCACCGCGGGTGTGGTGAGCGGGATGGGCGATCTGTTCACACTGCTTGCGATCAGCGTCGCCATGCTGGTGACCGACTGGCGACTTTCGCTCGCGTCGTTTGCGGTGATCCCGCTCGTAGTGCTGGTCTCGTTCGTTTTTCGCATAAAGGTGCGCCAAGCATACCGGGATATTCGGACGCGACTCGCGCGGATCAATGCTTTTTTGCAGGAACGACTGTCCGGGATGCGAGTCGTTCAATTGTTCGGACGACAGGCCGATGAGGCTCGGCGATTCGACGCACTGAACAAGTCGCATCTCGACGCGCACTTGAAGTCGATCACCGTGTACGCGCTCTACTTTCCCGCTATCGAGATTCTGACGTCCGTGGCTCTCGCCAGCTTGATAGTTGCTGGCGCGGGTCGTGTAGAGGCCACCACGCTCACGGTGGGGACCGTGGCGGCGTTCCTGCAGCTCGTGAGGCGCTTTTTCCAGCCACTTCAGGATCTATCCGACAAGTACAACACCCTGCAGACCGCCATGGCGAGTTCAGAGCGGATTTTCAACCTGCTCGATACCGAGCCGTGGGTAGATGTTCCGGGGGACGAGCTTCGCAGGGAGGGCCGCCCAAAGTCGGTGCTGGTCGAATTTGAAAACGTCTGGTTTGCCTATGATCGACCCCACGCGGCGACCGTCCGACCGTCCGCAGAACCAGAGTGGGTGCTTCGCGGCGTGAGTTTTTCGGCGCGACCTGGTGAGACGCTCGCGATTGTTGGCCATACGGGCGCCGGAAAGACAACGATTGTCAGTCTCCTGATGCGGTTTTACGATCCGCAGCGCGGCCGAATACTGGTAAACGGACGAGACATTCGCGATATGCCCGTGGAGCAATTGCGGGAGCTGATCGGCTACGTTCAGCAGGATATTTTCCTGTTTGCCGGGGACGTAGCGTCCAATATCCGCTTATCGGCGCCACTGAGTGATGAGGAGGTGGCGGCGGCGGCCATGCAGGTCGGCGCGGACCGGATCATCCGACGCCTGGCTCACGGTTACCATCAGGTATTGGGCGAGAGGGGCGCCTCCATCAGCGTGGGAGAGCGGCAGTTGTTATCGTTCGCGAGGGCTGTCGCCGCCGATCCCGCGCTCCTGATCCTGGATGAGGCGACCAGCGCGGTAGACAGCGAGGTCGAAGCGGAGATCCAGCAGGCGCTGAGAGTGCTTCTGGCCGGGCGGACGACGATTGCGATCGCTCACCGGCTGAGCACAATCGTCGAAGCGGACAATATCATCGTCATGCACCATGGCGAGGTTGTTGAACGTGGCACGCATGATGAGCTTCTTGGTGTCGATGGCCTGTACGCGCGCCTGTGGCGCCTGCAGATTTAGGAGTCACTTTTTTTTGAAACGATCACGCTTGTGAGCCTCTTGTGAGCCTCTAGTGCATTTTGCAGTTGCCGCCGGATCAGATGTCGGTCGTGTGCGGAAAGGGAATGAGGACAGCTTCTTTGCTGACGCCAATGAGTACCGTGGCCTGTTTATGGTTGCGGACGGAATGGGTGGGCACGCCGCCGGAGAGGTGGCGAGCCAGATGGCCGTTGAGGTCGTCTCAGCAGATCTGGAAAAGCTGACTGACCTTGAGAGCGCCGACGCGCTCGAAATGGTCGCGCTCGCCCTCCGACACGCGAACAGAGCAGTATTCGAGAGAAGTGCCGCCGAACGCGACAAGATGGGCATGGGAAGCACGGCGTCCGTGCTCGTGCTCGGCGACGCGCGGTTCATCATCGGCCATATCGGCGATTCGCGCATCTACTTGTTCCGCGACGGCGAGATGCGTCAGGTTACCCACGATCACTCGATTGTTCAGGAGCAGATCGACGCGGGGCTCATCACCCGTGATGGTGCGAAGAATCACAAGCAGAGCAATGTGATTACGCGCTGCGTCGGGATGGGTTGGGACGTCGAGCCGGACATCACGGATGGCGAGGTTAGGCAGGGTGATGTCTTCCTTCTTGCCAGCGATGGTCTCACCGGTATGGTCGATGACTGGCGCCTGCAGCAATTGCTTGGTTCCCGCGCGGGTCCGGAGCGTCTTGTGGACGCGATGATTTCGGAAGCAAATGCGCGCGGTGGTGTAGACAACATTACGGCAGTCGTCGTTCGCGTTCATTCGTCATCAGCAATGGCGACGGGATCCCATCCGACGCCTGCGAGCGGGTCCAATACAATTGGATAAAGACGACATCGAACAGTTGTTCGAAGAATCGGAAGATGTAGGCCAGCTCGCCCGGCTATATCTGGGCAATATTCTATATGCGCTGGAGCTGGCCTCGCTCTCGCTGGAGCAACAGGGCAAGGGTGAGGACGCGGGTTTCTACAGAGGCATCGCGCGCAAACTGGCGGAGGCACACGGCGCATCCAAGCGAGCTTAGCGCGACACGCACCATAGGAGGAGGACCAGATGGCAACTGCAACACTACCCGAGCAGGCCGCTACGGGCGACACGTTTCCGATCAACGGAACGGATTACATCGAGTTCTACGTGGGCAACGCGAAGCAAGCGGCCCATTTCTACACCAGCGCGTTCGGCTTCAACGTGGTGGCGTACCGCGGCCCGGAGACGGGAGTTCGCGACCGGGCCAGCTACCTGCTTCAGCAGGACAAGATCCGGCTCGTGCTGACTACAGCGATTCGCCCGGACTTGAGCGCTGAGGCGAAGCTGATTGCCGACCATGTCTATCGTCATGGTGACGGAGTTCGCGATCTCGCGCTCTGGGTGGACGATGCGCGCGACGCATACTCGAAGGCGATCGAGCGCGGTGCCGAATCTGTGCACGAGCCGCGAGTGATGCGCGACGACGATGGCGAAGTGATCGTTGCCGCGATCAAGACTTATGGTGAGACGATACACTCGCTGGTGGAGCGCAAGAACTACAAGGGACTGTTCATGCCCGGCTATCGCGCCATGAAGCTTCAGTATCAGCCCGAGGCCGTCGGGCTCAAGTACGTCGACCACTGCGTTGGTAATGTCGAACTCGGCAAGATGAACGTGTGGGTGGATTTTTATGCGACCGTCATGGGTTTCAGAAATCTTCTCACGTTCGACGACAAGATGATCAGCACTGAGTACTCGTCGCTGATGTCCAAGGTCATGGCGAACGGGAACGACAGAATCAAATTCCCGATCAACGAGCCGGCCGCGGGCAAGAAGAAGTCACAGATCGATGAGTATCTGGAGTTCTACAACGGTCCCGGCGTGCAGCACATGGCACTCGCGACTGATGACATCATTGGCACGGTCAAGAAACTACGCGCGCGCGGCGTTCAGTTCCTGAGCGGAGTTCCGGGAACGTACTACGCCAGCCTGCAGGAGCGCGTGGGCAAGATCGACGAACCGATTGACGAGTTGGAAAGACTCGGCATACTCGTGGATCGCGATCCCGATGGTTATCTCCTGCAAATCTTCACGAAGCCTGTCGAAGATCGACCGACGGTCTTCTACGAGATCATCCAGCGCAAGGGAGCCAAGAGCTTCGGTGCTGGAAACTTCAAGGCGCTGTTCGAAGCGATCGAGAGAGAGCAGGAACTGCGCGGGAACTCCTGAGCCATGCCAATCTATCATACGCTTGGCGCGATTCCACGGAAGCGGCACATCGCGTTTCGTAAACCGTCGGGCGAACTGTACGCCGAAGAGTTGATGGGGCATGAAGGATTTACCGGCACTTCGTCACTCCTGTATCACACGTATCCTCCGACGATGGTCAAGTCGGTGCGGCGAGTGAAGGAGATGAAGTACGAAGAAGACACGGACGTAACCCTCAGGCACCGGCACTTTCGCACGTCGCACATAAAAAAAGGTGGCAGTCCAACGATGGATCGTATTCCTCTCCTGTTCAATCAGGACGTTGTGATGCTGTACGTCGAACCGGACAAGGAGGACACACACTTCTATCGAAATGGACAGGGCGACGAATTGGTGTACGTCTCCAAGGGGAAGGGTGTACTCGAGAGCGTCTTTGGCGACCTGCCATTTCATGAAGGCGACTATCTGGTTATTCATCGTGGAATCCTGCACAAATATCGCTTCGACAAGGACGCGGAGCAGCCAAAGCTTCTGATCATGGAGAGCCGCGGCCACATTCGCTCGCCGAAGCGGTATCGCAACGAATTTGGGCAGTTGGTTGAGGGCGCTCCCTACTCCGAGCGCGATATCCGAATACCGCAACAGCTTGTTACACACGACGAAAAGGGTGACTTCTCGATCTTTGTGAAGCAATACGACGGCATTAATGAACAGGTGCTGGATCACCATCCATTCGACGTGATTGGCTGGGACGGATATTACTATCCATGGGCGTTCAACATCATGGACTTTGAGCCGATCGTTGGCCGGGTGCATCAACCGCCACCGGTACACCAGACGTTCCAGGGCGATGGTTTTGTAGTGTGCTCATTCTGCCCGCGTCCATACGATTTCCATCCGGAAGCGATTCCAGCGCCGTACAACCACTCCAACGTCGATTCGGACGAGGTGTTGTACTACGCGTCGAGTGAGTTCATGTCGCGCAAGGGAATCGAGTTCGGTTCCATCACGCATCACCCGGATGGTTTGCCGCACGGCCCGCACCCTGGCCGGGCCGAAGCATCAATCGGCGCCAAGTTTACCGACGAGCTCGCGGTGATGATGGACACATTTCGTCCCCTGAAGGTGGCGAAGCAGGCGCTCGATATCGAGGATCCCGGCTACCAGACTTCGTGGGTCACGCTGCAGAACGAGCAGTCCTCGTTCTCGCCGCCGACTTCGTAAACCCTGCGACTGGCGGACGCGTTGCAACGCGTCCGCCAGTCGGCACCGGTATCATTTAGCCCGCAATTGTAATGGAGCCAATCTGGCGTCCTGCGCCGGACACGGTGCGGGATTCAAATCTCACTCGATTCGTTCAAACCCTGCATGCACGCGGTGAACTCGCTGCGGGCAGCGATGGGGTTCCGCTCGCGTACGGCGTCCTCCACGAATGGTCCGTTCGGAATCGTGAGTCTTTCTGGCGCGCGACTGCGGACTTCTGCGGGCTCACTGCAGATGGATTCGATTCAAGCACATGCAAAGGGCTCGATCGCATGGCGCCGCCGGACCCGGTCCTCGGGCCGACCTGGTTCTCAGGAACGGAACTTAATTTTGCGGAAAACCTGGTTCGATTTCGAGACGACGAACCTGCGCTGATTTCGTGGAACGAAAGCGGGCGGCAGCAGAGCCTGACTTTCGGGGAGCTGGCCGGTGAAGTCAGTCGCATCGCCACAGCATTGCGCGACATGGGAGTCGGAGTCGGTGACAGGGTCGCTGGTTTCATGCCGAACATTCCCGAGACAATCGTTGCTATGCTCGCAACGACGACACTTGGCGCGGTCTGGAGTTCCTGCTCACCGGACTTTGGAGTACAGGGTTTGCTGGATCGATTCGGGCAGATCACTCCAAAGGTGTTGATCTGTGCGGACGGGTACCGCTATGCGGGCAAGACAATCGACTGTCTTGATCGAGTGCGAGATATCGCGCAGCGGATACCGTCGATCGAACATGTGATAATTGTGCCGTATCTGGCCGAGAGAGTTGATCCGAGTGGAGTGCCGCACGGCGTGCGGTGGGACTCGCTCCGCCGCTGTGGCGATGCGCCGGCGTTCGTTCGCCTGCCGTTCGATCACCCGGTTTATATCATGTATTCGTCGGGTACCACGGGGCTGCCAAAGTGCATGGTGCACGGGGCCGGCGGGACGCTCCTGCAGCACCTGAAAGAGCTCGTTCTTCACACGGATTTGAAGCGATCAGACAGGATGTTCTACTTCACCACCTGCGGGTGGATGATGTGGAACTGGATGGTGAGTTCACTTGCCGTTGGGGCGACGGTCGTGCTGTACGATGGTTCGCCGCTACAACCCGCTGCGGACGTGCTGTGGAATTTGTTGCAGGAAGAACGCGTCACGGTATTTGGGACGAGTGCCAAATTTCTTGCGCTGTCGGAGAAGGCGGGGCTTGAGCCGAAAACGAGCCACGATCTGACTTCGCTCCGCGCGATACTTTCTACTGGGAGCCCGCTCGCTGACCACAGCTACAACTACGTATACGAACAGGTGAAGAGCGATGTGCATCTCGCCAGCATAAGTGGCGGCACTGACATCATCTCGTGTTTTGCACTTGGTAATCCAACGGCACCGGTGTATCGTGGCGAACTGCAGTGTCGCGGCCTCGGCATGCAGGTCGAAGTGTTCGACGCTGCGGGTAATGCCGCGGCCGAGACACCTGGTGAACTCGTTTGCACGGGTACGTTCCCCAGCATGCCGATCTACTTCTGGAACGACGCGGACGGGGCCAGGTACCGCGCGGCGTACTTCGACTATTTTCCCGGCGTCTGGCGTCACGGCGACTGGGCTGAACTGACGGCGCATGATGGGGTGATCATCTACGGACGGAGTGATGCGACTCTAAACCCTGGCGGAGTGCGCATTGGTACCGCCGAGATCTACCGCCAGGTGGAGCAGCTTCCGGAAGTGATGGAGAGCGTTGCAGTGGGGCAGGAGCTGGGCGGTGGCGCGCATGGAGATGTACGGATAGTGCTTTTCGTTCGGCTACGCGACGGAATGGCGTTGTCGGATGCACTGGTGCAGAAGATCAAGGTACACATTCGAAGCAATACCACTCCGCTGCACGTTCCGAAGGTTGTTATTCAGATCGCGGACATTCCGCGGACGATTAGCGGCAAGATCAGCGAGATAGCAGTCCGTGAGGTGATACACGGACGTCCGGTCACCAACGTCGAGGCTCTCGCCAATCCCGCATCGCTGGACCTGTTTCGAGGTCTGAGCGAGCTGGAACTGCCTGGCTGATTCTGCCCTGACGCGGGTGACCGGACGGGTCAACCGTGAACTGCAGTTGCCTTACGGCTTCGTAACCTTGTGCGTGTCCAGGTTCAGCGAATACGCAACGCCGTTGATAGTCATGGGCACATTTGCTGTCCCATTGAACGTTACGACTACCTGTCGCGTGGCCGTATGCGTTGTGGTATCGGAAGCCTGCCGCGTGCGAACTACCGTGTAGTTCTTCACGAACGTGCCGCCGAGTGGGTACGGGTTGATGTCGCGCGGCTGGCGGAAGCGAACGGCAGACGCCGTGTCAACTGAAGTGAATACGTAGTCCTTGGTAATCTGGCCCGTGCGAGTCGAGTGCACAGAGCCGGTGCCACTCCCATACCAGGTGTGAACGGTATCGCCAAGCAGTGTGGATACAGTGCGATTGTGCAGGCGATAGGTTGTATCAGTGAACGTATTGTTGTTGGAGCTGAAGCTCGTCTCACCGGTATCAGCGACTATGAAATTGATTGACGCTGTCGTCGCTTTATTGAATGCCGATTGTGTCGTCCCGTTGATGTCGAACAGTGCGTAGCTTGCCGTGTACGTCTGCTTTCCGCGCAGCAGCGGTGGGCAGTTAAAGCGGCCGGTAGCGGCATTGAATACGCATGCCGCGCTGATCCACACCGCAGCGTTCCCCGACGACGGCGAAATCAAGGCAGCCGAAACGCCAGCGCCAGCGATTGTTGCGCCGGCCACGCTGGTTGTAAACGAGGCGCCGCTACCGGTCAGGTCTGCTGCTGACATGAATGCATAATCAGTTGACATGTCCTCGCCAGCCGAAGGCGCAAGGTCGGGAGTTACCGACGTCTCGAATGATGCTGATGCCGACGGCGATGATCCGCTGGGAGCGGTCGCGTCACTACATGCGACCGCTGCAAAGACAGCCAGCGTCGCGGTGAGGGTGGAAAGAAGAGATCGTGTTTGCATCGATGTGCTCCGTGCCAGGTGAGACGTTATCGAGGCGTGTACAATGCACGCGCTCGGCGAAAATACGAATCCGCCAATTTGACGACCAAGGGAGCGAAGTCGTTAACTCGATGTGCGTCTGGCGACTGGCGAGCAGTAGCCGTCGCGTGAAAAACCGGGATCAGGCGTCCGCTATCGTACGCATGATATCGACCTTGCTGACATCCACCCGGTGAGCGGTAAACATCCGAAGCCACCGGGCTGACCGGTACAGTTCATCGGACAGTCGCGGCAGGTTGATGGTGCCGGAGAGTGCGCGATCTGTCAGGAGTTCAACGGTGCCGTCACGACGTAACACTGGAATATCGACTCCCAGCATGGGGGTCTTCTCTGGATAGTCGAGCAGTAACTCGCCGGACTTCAATCCGAGTGAGGCAGCGAGCGAATCTTCGGCGGCGCGAGTACGCCGCCGGTCGTTTGCGATCCACTCTCCGAAGTCATCATCGAGTTCCGAGGCAGGCCAATCGACAGCACGCTTGTACAGGTGTCGCAACCTGAGCGCATCGAGCAACGGTGATGGCGAGCGGTCGTGCAGGAAATACAGCAACCCCTCATCCGTGAAATCAGCGAGCTGTTCCTGAGCAATCAGTCCAGAAAGGCAGGCGTCTTCAACGATACGCTTGTACATTGCCGTGGCACTTCGCACTGCATGGTGCCAGTACACGTTACGGTACATCTGATACTTGGCGAACAGAAGCGATTCCAGCGCAGACAGCCCCTTTTCCGCGACCCCGACTGTGCGCAGGCCGGTGACTGGGCTTGCAACGAGCACCATCGAGTTTATCAGGCGATCGACATCGATCTCTCCATACGCAACGCCACACATATGCGCGTCCCGCTTGAGATACTCGATCTTGTCCAGATCAAGCGAACCGGCGACGAGCCCCTGAAGGGGCGTGTCCGCGGTGCCGCGGATCAGCGCCGTGATTCGTTCCGGCGCGTTCTCCCCGAGGCGCTTACGCAGGATTGACGCAACCGGCCCCTCGGTGATGAGTGTGGTCGCGACTTCTTCGTGATTTTTTGCGCCAATCTCCTCCAGAGCATGCGAGAATGGATAGTGCCCGACATCGTGGAGCAGTGCTGCGGTGGTGGTAATTACACATTCTTCGTCAGAGACATCAGCTATTCCCCGTTCACGCAGCAGCGCAATCGCGATGCGACAAAGATGGTATGCGCCCAGTGCGTGCTGGAACCGGGTGTGCGTCGCGCCCGGATACACAAGGTGCGTAAGCCCCAACTGGCGAACATAACGAAGGCGCTGGAAAACCGGAGTGTCCACCAGTTCCAGCGCCAGCGTATCAACTCGAATGTTGTTCCAGATCGGGTCACGGATGATTTCCATGCCCTGAAAGCTAACGCCGCACGGGCGGCGTGGCGTTAGCCGTTCATCACCCCTTTGGTCCGGCCGCTTTCACGGCGTCGGACGCACCCGTGAACTGCGCGAAATTGTCCCGGAACATCCTGGCAAGTTTGCGAGCCTGCGCATCGTACGCGTCCTTGTCGGCCCATGTATTGCGCGCCGTCAGCACGTCAGCGGGGACGTCCGGTACTGCGGTCGGGCTGTTGAGCCCGAATATCGGATCGGTAGTTGTTGCTGCGTTGTCGAGCGCACCGCTGAGTATCGCATTCACCATCGCGCGTGTGTGGCTCAACTTCATCCGACTGCCAACTCCGTACGCACCGCCGCTCCAGCCGGTATTGAGGAGCCAGACTCTTGAGCCGTGCTCCCGAAGAAGCCTGCCAAGCATATCAGCGTACTTGGCTGCTGGCCAAACCAGGAACACGGCGCCGAATGCGGCACTGAAGGTCGCTTGCGGCTCCGTAACACCGCGTTCCGTTCCGGCCACCTTCGCCGTATAGCCAGAAAGGAAGTAGTACATCGCCTGATCGGGGCTAAGTCTTGCGATCGGAGGTAGCACGCCGAATGCGTCTGCGGTGAGAAGTACCACATTCTTCGGATGTCCGCCGCGGCCGCTTGGGACGTGATTCGGAATGTATGAAAGCGGATACGACGCGCGCGTGTTTTCAGTGATCGACTGATCGCCGAATTTGACTCGCTTGTCATCATCGAGCACCACATTCTCGAGAATCGTTCCGAACATCTGCGTTGTGCGATAGATGTCCGGTTCGGTGTCGGGGGAGAGGTTGATCACCTTCGCGTAGCAGCCTCCCTCGCAGTTGAATACACCGTCGGTTGACCAGCCATGTTCGTCATCACCGATCAGGTCGCGTGACGGGTCGGCGGAGAGCGTTGTCTTTCCCGTTCCGGAGAGTCCGAAGAAGAGTGCAGTATCACCGGCCTTGCCGATATTCGCGGAGCAGTGCATGCAGAGCACGTCCTGCTTCGGCAGCATGTAGTTCATCACGGTGAACATCGCCTTCTTGAGTTCTCCTGCGTAGCGCGTGCCGCCTATCAGAATCATGCGCTTTGCAAGATTCAGAACGACGAAGGTTCCGGTCCGCGTACCATGGCGGGCAGGGTCGGCCTGCATTTCGGGCGCGTGCAGAACTGTGAAGTTAGGTTCGAAGCCGTCGAGGGTCTTGCGGTCGGGCCGGATGAACATGTTTCGGACGAACGCCATCTGCCATGCATTCGGCGATACATAGCGCACCGACAGTCGATAGTTCGGGTCCGCGCCGCAGAAAAGGTCCTGAATGAACAGTTCGGGCTGCGCATTTAGATACGTCTTCACATCTGCGAGCAGCGTATCGAAGTGAGCTGGATCCATTTTGCGGTTGACCGCACCCCAATCGACATCGTTGTCGGTTGATGGATCGCTTACGAGGAACTTGTCCTTTGGCGAACGGCCTGTGTGCGGAGCCGTGACTGCTGCGAACGGCCCCATGTCTGCAAACTGGCCCTCCGTCCTGCGCGCGGCTGCGCCGAAGAGTTCAGGGGGGACCATGTTGAAGTGAACAGTGCCAGTGGGGTTCAGGCCCTGGTCCTTGAGTGAGTTAGCGGACATCTATGTTCTCGTCAATTAAGTGTGAAAATTGTCACAGCTCCGGTTCCCCCCGGGGGCGCTGTTCGCGCTGCTGTGCATCAACCACGGCCACGGCGGCCATGTTGACTATCTCCTGGAGTTCCGCGCCCTGTTCAAGCACGTGCACAGCCCGGTCCATTCCGACAAGAATGGGTCCGATTGCAGTGGCGCCTCCGAGATGACTAAGGAGCTTGTACGCAATGTTGCCAGCGCTCAAATCCGGAAATATCAGCACGTTCGCCGGCTCCTTCAGCGTGCTGAATGGGTACGTCGTCCGGAGGGTTTCTTCATCGACTGCCGTATTAGCTTGCATCTCGCCATCCACGATGAGATCCGGGTGACGTTCGCGGAGAATCGCAACCGCGTCACTCACCTTGCGGACATCAGGGTGCTTAACCGAACCGAAGTTCGAGAACGAAAGCATCGCAACACGCGGCTCTATTCCGAGCATGCGAACGACCCGCGACGCGGCGTATGCGATCTGTGCGAGCTGTTCGGCGTTCGGGGTGATGTTCACTGTGGTATCCGCACAGAACACGACGGTCTTTTCAAACACGAGCATGTACATGCCGCTTACAAGGCCGGCCTTCGGGTGCGCACCAATGACCTCGAGCGCCGG
>JBDTAW010000278.1:0-4189 GCA_039924445.1 Gemmatimonadaceae bacterium | reverse complement strand
CCATAGCCGGTGCGCCGCCGAGCCAAGCGCGTGACTGGCCGCTTCGCTCGGTACGAGTGCGACGAACTCCGGGAGATACTGGCGGACAACATCTGTCACTTCACGTTCGACAGCCACAACGTCCCACTCCGCATTACGCACGGCGT
This sequence comes from Gemmatimonadaceae bacterium, assembly GCA_039924445.1. GTDB lineage: Bacteria > Gemmatimonadota > Gemmatimonadetes > Gemmatimonadales > Gemmatimonadaceae > Fen-1247. The sequence continues at coordinate 4,043 of JBDTAW010000278.1, read as the reverse complement.
CCTTGAGCTTCCACGCCGCGTGCCGTGCCGCCTCCTTCACGACCACGGACGCGGGGTCGTGCTGCTTACAATACCGCTTGCCGTCGCGCTCGACCACCGCGCGACGCGTGCATTGGTGCCCGCGCCATGCGTTCGCTCCCCACACGTCCGTCACGCATTGCTGCTCGGCGTTGAGTTTAAGCATCCGCCAACTCGCGGTCGTCCTGCCAGTCCTCTTCGCCGGGCTCACGCTCGACCGCCGCCGCCGGTGCCGCAATGGCTCGCGTGTCGCCGCCGGTGAGCGCACGAGCCTCGTCCGGCACGTCGAGCAACGCGTCGTCACCTTCCGCGTCGGCGTCCTCACGGAACGCCGCGAAGGCGCGCTCCAGTGCGGGCGTCGTGGACAGCACCTTCCGTCCCTGCCGGATGACCGTTTTCATCGCGTACCACGGCGGGCACGCCCCACCCTTCCACGACTTCGAGAAGCGTTGACGGATGGCGTCGATGTCCTCAATTGGCATTCACTTGAACGTCGTGTACTGATTCTTGAGCCGGAAGATGACATACGCGCCGATGAGCTTCCCGCGCACCCCCTTCCACACGGGCGTGTGCATGATGCCCGCATTGGTGCCGCCGCGCACCTCGAAGTCGTCGTTCTCGTAGACGCACCACGGCTCGACGGCGCGGACCACGCCCGACGTGACGAGAATCTGCGCCATCCCCTTGTAGTCCATCATCGGGACGCACGTCGTGGTGCCGGTGGCCTTGTCCGCGAACGGGACGAGGTGCGCGGTGTCGCCGATTTCCAGATTCCACCCGACAATCGTCGCGGCGGCGTCAATGATGCTCGTGCCCGTGCACGTCAAGAGCTTGGGCTCCTTCCGCGTCGCACGGTCGATAATCGTCACGAGCCGGTCGTACTCGGCTTGCTTGTCCTCTGGCGTCCGCCCCGGCAACATGGGGAAGATGCGCGCCTTCGCCGCGTCGGCGGAAAGCAACGCCCGTACATTCTTGCCGCTGTTCGGTGCGGCCTCTACTGCGGTGCCGTTCATGGTGTGTCTCCCTTATCCTAAAGAGGATAGTACGGCGGAACGTGGTGCGGCGTTCGGGCTTTCGGCTAATCGCCTATTCGCCCTACTAGCCTCACACTTCCGCGAGGTAATTCGACGACTCTTGAACCGCTTCGCGCTCCTTCTTCGTCAGCTTGTACTCCGGGAACGCTTCGGCCACGGACAATCCGTAGAACGTCGCGAGCTTCTGCATCCGCCACGGCGGGAGACGCCGCAAGTCACTCTCACAATACGAGTAGTGATGTTGCGTGACGCCTATCGCCTCAGCGACTTCGACTTGCGTGTAGCCATGTTCGAGCCCCACGAGACGCCCGAACTTGAGCCGGTTGTACTGGAGCCGGGCACCGTTCGTCATCTCAAGGCACTCCGTGTAAGGTTGGTCATGCTCTGCAATCTATCCGCCGTGCGATAGAACGTCAACGTTTGCGGGGTCGCCCCCGTGTGATACTCGCCGGGAGTCGGACCTTGAGCGCGGTGACGATGCTCCGCACCGTCCACAACTCGTCCTCCGTGGCGTTCGTCGCGATGCGGAACCGCCCCGCTGTGGTGCGCGTGAGCACCGCCGTACAGCCGACCGCGTACAGCGCGCGGCACGCCGCGAATGCGTAGGCGTCGTCCTTCGTGGTGAACGTGCGCGTGGTGGACATACTACCTCACATGAGAATCGGGACAGCGCGAACGGTCGTGGCATCCGCACGCGTCCGCGCCCGGTGGGGCGTGTCTGCATCCCGCACCGTTGTCCCTTCGTTGACCTACGACACCATGCCCGACGGCTTCGCCGGGAACTGCTTGCCAGCCCCGCGCCCCGTCAGTCGCTCGACAGCTTCGACCATGCTCCGGTTCGCGTTCTCCAGCACGAGCGCGTAGCGGGCAAGGCCGCGTGCAACTTCGGCAAAGCCCGCTCCGTCCTCGTCGCCGAGCAACCGACGCCGCGCCTTGAAGGCGTCCACGTCACGCTCGAACCCGGCCAGCCACTCCGGGGTGATGCGGTCCGGCGCGTCGTTAGACATTTGCCACCCCCGCGCCCGGCACCGGCCCAAACGCGACCGGCGACGGACGGTTCATGTTCTGCACCATGAACACGAGCTTCTCTCGCGCGGCCACGGCCCGGTCGATGGAGCCATACCAGTTCGTGTGGAGCGCGCGGTATTGGTCCACCGCCACCACGCCGCGATACTCGCGACGCGAGCCCGCCTTGTACTTGAAGTTCCACCGCTTTTCGATTTCACGGCGCTCACGCGCCTCTGCCTCGAAGCGGCAGTTCTCCGCGTAGAGACGGTCCGCCCGTTCCTTGTGCCCGGCGAACGTCTCGCCAGCCGCCGGTGTGCTCTCGCTGGCTCCGAGTAGCACGAGCGCCAACAGTTCGTCGGGCGCGTTCGTGCGAACTTGCCACGCTTGCCGACCACCCGTGCCCGCGCCGTCCATGACGTAGTGCGCGTGCGCCGAGAAGTTCGTCGGAGCCGACAGCGTGCGGGCAACCGCCCAATCCACCGTCCGGTTCATGCCCTCAACGGGACCGAACCGCTCAATCGTGTGCGCCGCCGCGCGTGCATCGACTTCGGCGGTACCGTAGGCGAAGTAGAGAAGGGCGAAGCCCTGTTCGTCTCTCGCGCTCTTGTGAGTAAACATGGTGTGCTCCGTAGGTTGACGCCGGACCCGTTCCGGCTTACACTATCCTAACGCGGATACCCACCGGGAAGTTCCCGGAACTATCGACGACTTATCCGTGTTGGGATACTAAGGCATTCACTGGAGGAACGCAAGTGCCACGCGGACGCAAGGCAAAGGACTTCCCGTCGGTCGAGTACGATGACGCCATCCGGGCGCTATTCCGGGAGCAAGCCGACCGACGGACGCGGTTGCTGGAGAAGTACGCGCGGGTGCCCGAAGGCGAGCCCGTCGAGTCGGTCGAGCCGGACGACCCCACCCGGCTTCCATAGTACGAACACGGGGTCCGAAAGTATTTTCAACAAATCTTCATTTGACCATTGACACCACCGAAAGAGTCGCTATCTTTATCCGTGTAGGGATTGAAGGATACGACGTTCCTTACATTCATTGCCTCACACCATGAGGCACTTTCCAAGAGGCATTCGATATGAACGGACTGATTCTGCACGCTGGCGCGGCGTCGGCTTCCCTTGCCGAAGTAGCTGCGGTTGCAACGCCCGAAGCTCAGGGCGAGTGGCACCCGATTCCCCATGCGCTCCTGCTCAACACGGTGGTCGAAGAGTTGACCTCCACGGGAATGCAAGTCGCGGCTTCGGAGTACGGGCTCTGGCAGGACGGCAATAGGTTCTTCGGAACGCTGGCGCTGACGAACAAGGACCACGCGCACGATGACTACCAACTTGTCGTAGGTGTGCGGAACTCGCACGACAAGGCGTTCGCGGCAGGGCTCGTGATGGGAAGCCGGGTATTCGTTTGCGACAACCTCGCATTCTCCGGTGAAGTGAAGTTCAGCCGGAAGCACACGACGAACATTCTCCGTGACCTTCCGGGGCTCGCGAACCGGGCCGTCACCCGGCTCAACGACCTTCGCGGCTTTCAGGACACGCGAATCGAGACGTACAAGACGTGGCTCGTGACGGACGAGATGGCGCACGACTTCGTAATTCGGACCGTGGATATGGGAATCCTCCCGCCCACGAACATCAAGAAGCTGCTCGACGAGTGGCGCAATCCGAAGCACGAAGAGTTTCAGCCGCGCACGGCGTGGAGTCTCTTCAACGCCTACACGGAAGTTTGGAAGGGCGCTCCGACGGCAATCGTCAACCGTGCCCTCACGCTGCACGGCATGGTGGACCAGATGACCGGGGTCACGGTGCCAAAGGCGGTCGAAGAAATCGACGAGGCAGACTACGAAATCGTCGAGGCCGCGTAACTGAACGACGGAGTGCCGGGGTGGATGCCCCGGCGCTCCTGTCGTCTCTACCCGTAACGGAGCACCATGAAAAGCAACGGCACCACAATGGCGGCGGCGATACTCAAAGC
>JBDTAW010000277.1:0-8266 GCA_039924445.1 Gemmatimonadaceae bacterium | reverse complement strand
CGCCCTGGCCGAGATTCCGACGGGGTATGAAACCGAGTTCATCGGCGACGGCGAGATACTTCAGATCGTAGCCTCGCCTAGAAGCGGTAGCCGCATTGTGTCGGCAGATACTGCCGGTGGCGTAATAACCGGTGAGCGGATTGTCGCATACCCGTCGCCGTATATCGTACGTAAATATGGTCAGTCGGAACATGAGGTTGCGCTCACCTTCGACGATGGACCGGATGGTACCTGGACGCCGCAGATACTTGACACACTCAAGTCGCGCAACGTAACGGGCACATTCTTCGTGATCGGGCGCAACGTCGAAGCCCACATCTCGCTGATGCGTCGGATAGTACGTGAGGGGCATCTGTTCGGCAATCATACATTCACGCACCCGAATCTCGCACTTACTTCAAATTTCGTTACCCGCCTGGAAATCGACGCGAATCAGCGGTTGCTCGAGGCTGTGTTGAACAAGCGCTCCTATTTCTTTCGTCCGCCGTATTTCGGAGACGCCGAGCCGACAACAAACGACGAATTGATCCCGGTTGACGTCGCGAGCAAGCGCGGGTATGTGACGGTAGGTCTGCACATTGACGCGGAGGATTGGCAACCAATCTCCGCAGCGCAGATCGTGAAGAATGTGCTGGATCAACGGTATTACGGTGGGACGATAACGGCTGGCGGTTTGCGCTCCGGCGGGAACGTCGTATTGCTGCACGACGGCGGCGGTAACCGGGCGCAGACAGTTGCTGCGCTCGGCCCAATAATAGATTCGATCCGGGCGCACGGCGACACGCTTGTGCCACTGTCGCAACTCGCCGGTATTTCCAAGGCCGACGCAATTCCAGGTCTTCCGCCACGAAGCGAGTTGACGCGTACCGTCGAACTCGCAACGTTTTCGTTCGTCAGTGGATTGGAGTGGACGTTGTACTGGCTGTTCTTCATTGCAGTGGTCGTCGGCGCGATTCGACTTGTCGTCATAATCATGCTGGCACTGTATCAGCGGTATCACCGACGCAAACCTGAGCCGCATTACACTCCGCCGGTCACTATCATTGTCCCGGCGTACAATGAAGAGCGTGTCATTGGCGCTACGATTCGAAGCCTGCTCAATCAGTCATACGAGGGCGAGCTCGATGTGGTTGTGGTGGATGATGGATCGCCGGACGCAACGTACGAAGTAGTGTCGCGGGAGTTCGGTGACGACCCCCGGGTCACGGTGTTCAGAAAGGAAAACGGCGGAAAGGCGAGTGCGCTCAACTTTGGAATCGTTCGGTCACGCGGGGAAATCATCGTCTGCCTCGACGCGGACACACAGTTTATTCCCTCGACGGTAGCGCGCCTTGTTGCTCCGCTCAGTGATCCCGCCGTAGGGGCGGTGGCTGGCAACGCCAAGGTTGGCAATCGACACAATCTCGTCACGCGCTGGCAAGCACTCGAGTATGTCACGAGTCAGAATCTCGAACGTCGCGCGTTTGCCGTGTTGAACGCTATCACAATTGTTCCGGGAGCAGTCGGCGCCTGGCGGAAGTCCTACGTACAGGCTGTTGGCGGATTCAGCGATGACACGCTCGCCGAAGACCAGGATTTGACATGGGCGCTCGGGAAGGAAGGCGTGCTCGTAAGGTATGCTGACGACGCAATCGCTTACACCGAAGCACCAGACACGCTGAAGACGCTCATCCGCCAGCGCTTTCGCTGGTCATTCGGCACGCTGCAGTCGATCTGGAAACACAGACACATAACATTTCGGCCAAAGTATGGAGCGCTCGGTATGATCGCGATGCCGAATGTCTGGATTTTTCAGCTCTTTTACACGGCCATCTCGCCGCTTGCAGACATCCTGTTCGCGTGGAGTTTGTTGTCGGTGCTGTTGGCCCGCTATCAACACGGCGATCGATACGCGCTGAGCAACCTTGAGGATGTGCTGAAGCTGTATCTGATCTTCCTGGTCGTGGACTGGTTGGCTGCGGTGGTGGCGTTTCTCATGGAGCCCGGAGAAGAAAAAGCTCTCACGTGGCTGGTTATCATTCAGCGTTTCGTATTCCGGCAGACCATGTACTGGGTTGTCATCAAGTCGATCGCGGCCGCGCTCCGGGGCCATGTCGTCGGCTGGGGCAAACTCGAGCGGAAAGGGATGACATTATTGCCGACGACGGTGCAAACACCTGTTCACAGGTCGGATGCCCCTCCTCCAGTAGCTCCGGCCTGATATAACGCAACTCAGCGTCAGCCGGCGGGTAGAGTGATTGGCGTCGCGCGTGGCTGAGGATCCTGGATTGACTGCTCGGTGAGAAGCGAACTGGTAATGCAACGCATTGCTGCATTGTTTACGCTTCTGGTCCATGGTGCGTAGACAGGACGGGTTGGCGGCGAGGAGAGTGCTTAACGCAACCGTGTGCTATTCGTCTCATCTTGTGGGAAGCCACGCAACCATTTTCGCGGCTGCGCCGTCTAACTGGCAACCAATCAATCCTACCTAGGCTACAGTGACCTCCTCCATCCGGGAAATAATGCGCGCAGAGCTGGGCGACGCATATGTCATCGAGCGAGAGCTCGATGGCGGGATGAGTTGCGTTTTTGTAGCGGAAGATCGGGAGCTATCCCGACGTGTCGCAATCAAGGTACTCCATCCGCAGCTTGCCGCGTCCGTGTCCATTGAAAGATTTCGGCGAGAAATTCTGACAGTCGCTGCGCTGCAGCATCCGCACATAGTCGGAGTGCTGCGCACGGGGACGGCGAATGGATTGCCGTACTTCATCATGCCTTACGTGGATGGCGAATCGCTGGCTGAGCGGCTCGTTCACGGCAGGTTGAGCGTCCGCGACTCCGTCGCGATACTGAAGGACGTCGCCCGGGCGCTGGCGTTCGCCCACGATCGTGGGGTGGTCCACCGCGATATCAAGCCTGGCAATATCCTGCTCGCCGGCGGGTCCGCAATGGTCACGGACTTTGGAGTCGCAAAGGCACTTTCGTCCGCGCGTCGCACAGGCCCCGGCGATCCCGCGCTTGGCTTGACGACAGACGGCAGTTCGATCGGCACCGTCCTTTACATGGCTCCGGAGCAGGTTGCCGCAGACCCGGATATCGACGGTCGGGCGGACATTTATGCACTTGGCGCCACTGCATACGAGATGCTCACCGGCGCACCACCATTTGCCGGGCTTCACGCGCGTGCCATGCTCGCGGCGAGAATGAGCTCACTTCCTCCGATGATATCGTCGGTCAGAAACGACGTCCCGGCGGATCTGGAAGATTTGATAATGGCGTGTCTTGCGGCCGATCCGGATCACCGCCCAGCGACCGCTCAGGCAGTTGTCGATGCGCTCGAACTCCCGGGCGTTGTGAGCGGTGAATTCGTCCGGATTCCGCGCAAGACGTCGGGGCGCGGTTTCGCTGCGGTAGGTGCCGCCCTCGCTCTCATTGCAATAGTTGGCGCTGGTGTCGCCACCAGCAAGAGCCACCCTGAGGCTGGTCGTGCGATCAAGACGGCCGCCATGGCCTCGCCGCTTGGTGAGATCGCCGTCGTCCCGTTCGTCGATCTTGGATCTGACTCGGACGACGCGAACGTAGCGATCGGCATCACCAACGCCGTTGCGGACAATCTCACCAGGTCGGCGAATCTCAAAGTGATCTCGCCGACGGCATCTGCCGCACTGGTAAGAGAGATTCGATCCGGCACGGTGAAGCCAACGAAGTCCACGCCGCAGCTACTACTTGAAGGTACGGTTCAGCGGGAAGGGTCCAAGCTGAGAGTCACGGCGCGCCTCAGCAATGCCTCGGACGGTGTCATGCGCTGGGCCGATGTGTACGATCGCGACGGACGCGACCTGTTCAAAGTGACCGATGACATTGCTGCGGCCATAGTTGCCTCACTGAACCATCCGGCAGCCTGAGTCGTATTCCAGCGTTTTAGCGCTGTTTGAGCCCGAAGTTGAGGGGCGCGCAATCACCCAACTGGAACTCTTGGGTCTGATTTTTTATTGATGTTTTTTTAGTGCTGTAAACCCGTAGTAATTATCGGTGCTGAAGCGCAGCGTGAACAACCGCTCGAACGTACCGTGGGTGATGACTTTCTCCGCAATATTCTGGCGCTCGCTCGTAGCGATTTCAACAGTCGCTGGCTGCGGCTGCGCGGTTGGGACTCCGACTGTTAATGGTGTAGCCGGGGCACCCCCTTCTCCCGCCCGGAGCTGGACCCCTCCGAACAAGGGTCTTGCCCCGGAACCGCCTCAATCTGTGGCACCGATTCCACCCGATCTGCTTGGGCGCGCCAACCAGCTCACCCTTGGCGACGTAATTGACCTTGCGCTCAGGAACAACCCGGTCACGCGTGTGTCGTGGGCGCAAGCTCGCGAGGCGGCGGCAACCTACGGCGCGACGCGTGGGTCATTCTTTCCGTCGATCACGGGCAGTGCAACGGTATCGCGAACCAAGTCCGTTCCCGTCAACGGTGGAACTTCGATTGAACGGACGTTGGTAAATCCTGCGCTCACTCTCAATTATTTGCTCCTAGATTTTGGCGGACGCAGCGGTTCCATCGAACAGGCGCGGCAGAACCTTTTCGCCGCCGATTTGACCCACAACGCAACGCTGCAGAATGTCGTCCTGCAGGTTGAATCCGCGTATTTCACGTACATGGCGAACTCGGCGTTGCTCGGCGCGGAGCGATCTGCGATTGCGGAGGCACGCGCCAATCTTTCGTCTGCTGAGCAGCGCGACAGCGTTGGACTTGCGACGATCGCCGACGTGTTGCAGGCGCGCACTGCATTGTCGCAGGAACAATTGAACCTGGAGTCCATTCAGGGAAGCCTTCAGACCGCGCGCGGGAATCTCGCCGCCGCAATGGGAATTCCCGCGAACGTTTCTTACGATCTCGGTCCACTCTCGAGCGCGGTCCCGGTGCGAGCGGTTTCAGTGACGGTTGATAGTCTCATCGCGGACGCGCTTGCCCGCAGACCAGATCTTGCCGCGGCGCGCGCCGCGGCAGCCTCCGCGGCTGCGGAAGTTCGGGTCGCGAAATCGGCAATGCTTCCGGCGCTGACATTCGGAAGTACCGCGGCTCGGACCTATGCCGATCCAACAAAATACGCGGGAGGTTCATATGGCCTCTCGCTTGGTGTTTCGGTTCCCATATTCAGTGGCTTCACGCAACAATACGATGTTGCCGCCGCCAGGGCGCGAGCAGACGCCGCGACGGCTCAGGCGGACGTACTTCGTCAGCAGGTGACGACACAGGTATTTACATCGTACTATGCGCTCCAGACGTCGGGTCAGCGCGTCACCACAGCGGATGCGCTTCTCGCAAGCGCCGAGCAATCCGAACAGGTAGCAGCGGGCCGCTATCGGGAAGGCGTCGGAAGCATTATCGATCTACTCACCGCGCAGTCCGCACTCGCGAATGCGCGCGCTCAACAAGTTCAGTCACGCTGGCAGTGGTATACGGCACTCGCACAGCTCGCTCGCGATGCCGGTGTACTCGGTACGCGTGGTGAGACTCCCTTTCCATTCGCGTCTCAGCCCGGACCGAATCTCTCGATACAGAACGAGCCGTACCTATGAGTCATAGACTGTCGTTGTTGTCCGTTGCTGGCACTGTAGCCCTCGTTGTCAGCGGTTGCGCCAAGGCACCGCCTCCGAGGCAGGGAAAGATCCCGGTCGTAGTTGCTACCGCATCGCGAACCGAAGTGCCGTACACGTTGAGCACGAACGGGATCGTCGAACCGCTCCAGACGGCCGCCGTTGAAGCACAGGTAGGAGGAATCCTGAAGCGTGTCGCATTTACGGAAGGCCAGGACGTAAAGGCTGGCGATGTATTGTTCGAGATTGATGCTCGACCGTATGTTGCTGTGCTGGATCAGGCACGCGGTCAACTTGCTCGTGACCAGGCCCAGGCTGCCAGTGCGGCGCGAGACTCAGCGCGCTACTCCGCACTTGTTCAGAGGGATTACGTTACCCGGTCGCAGGCCGATCAGGTAGCAGCCACGGCGGCGTCGGCAGCAGCTACAGTCGACGCAGATCGAGCAGCAGTCGAGCGCGCTCAGGTCGATGTGTCCAACTGCACAATCCGCGCGCCGATATCGGGTCGCACCGGAGCGTTGCTCGTCCGCCAGGGGAATCTTGTGAAGGCGAACGCGTCGACTCCGATGGTCGTGATCAACCAGATCCAGCCCATTCTTGTCCGCTTCGCTGTCCCGCAGGGAGATCTGCCGGATATCCAGCGCTACTTTGGCGCCGGCAAGCCGCTGGCTGTGCAGGCGCTCGCTTCGGAAGGTCCCGGATCCACGCTTGATGGCACACTTGCATTCGTCGATAACAACGTGGATTCCACTACCGGCACGGTGCTCCTTAAAGCCAGGTTTGCGAACACCGCGACGCGACTGTGGCCGGGACAATTCGTAGATATTTCACTACGTCTCTACGTGGATCCAAATGCGCTCACCGTTCCGTCCGCAGCCGTGCTGACGGGCCAGAATGGATCTTACGTGTTTCTGATCGACGCGGAGGGGAAGGCGCGGCAGCAGTCGGTGCAAGTTGCCAGAACTGCCGATACGTTATCCGTAATCGGTACCGGACTGAAACTTGGCGACCGGGTAGTCACCGACGGACAGTCCCGTCTGGTTGCCGGGTCGAGCGTGGTGATCCGACCCGCCGGACCCGCGGAGGCGACGGGGGCAAGTTCAGACTCGCGTGCTCCAGATGCCTCAAGTTCCGGAGCGGGTTCTGACCCGACTTCGAGTGGACATGGCGGAAAAGGAACCAGCCGTCCCACCGGCGGCACCAGGTCCCCGGGGCAAAAAACATGACCGCGTTATTCATTCGGCGACCGATCATGACGACTCTCGTCATGATCTCCATTCTGTTTTTTGGTGTTGTGTCGTACCAGCGCCTGCCGGTCTCCGACCTTCCGTCGGTTGATTTCCCCACGATCAGTGTCAGTGCGAGTCTCCCGGGTGCAAGCCCCGAGACAATGGCCTCGTCCGTTGCGACTCCGCTGGAGAAACAGTTCTCAACGATTGCTGGTATCGACAACATGACGTCGACGAGCCAGCTTGGGTCGACCTCGATCACGATTCAGTTTACTCTCGATCGCGACATCGACGCCGCCGCTCAGGACGTGAACGCCGCGATATCGCAAACGCTGCGAAGTCTGCCCCTTGGGATTCTTCCCCCGTCCTACCGAAAGGTCAATCCAGCAGATTCACCGATCCTGTATCTCGCGCTCACGTCCAACACAATGCCGCTGTCGAAGCTGGATGAATACGGCGAGACAGTAATGGCTCAGCAGATTTCCATGACCCCGGGTGTGGCGCAGGTACAGGTATACGGTTCGCAGAAGTACGCAGTCCGCATCCAGCTGGATCCGACATCACTCGCGAGTCGAGGGATAGGTATCGACGAAGTCGCCGCCGCAATAAGCAAGCAGAATGTGAACATGCCGACGGGGACGCTCTGGGGCCCCAATCGCGCATACACTGTCGAAACCAATGGGCAGCTTCAGAACGCCGCACAGTTCCGCCAGATGGTCGTTGCATACAAGAATGGTGCTCCCGTCCACCTGAGTGAGTTGGGGCAGGTTCTGGATGACGTCGAGAACAACAAAACTGCGAGCTGGTACAACGGCGAACGCTCCGTTGTTCTCGCCGTACAGCGGCAACCGGGTACCAACACCGTCGCGGTCGCACAGGGCGTGAAGGACTTGCTCGCCTCGTTGCGCACGCAGATCCCGGCCAGCGTACAGATACATACCCTGTACGACCGTTCCCAATCGATTGAAGCGTCAGTCGATGATGTCAAATCAACACTCGTGCTGACGCTGTTCCTCGTAATCATGGTGATCTTCCTGTTCCTGAGGAACATTTCGGCAACCGTAATCCCCAGCCTCGCGCTTCCGATGTCACTTGTCGGAACATTCGCGGTGATGTACCTGCTCGGCTACTCGCTGGACAATCTGTCATTGATGGCGCTGACGCTCGCTGTCGGCTTCGTCGTCGACGATGCGATTGTCATGCTCGAGAACATCGTCCGACATATGGAGATGGGCAAGACTCCAATGCAGGCCGCGTTCGACGGGTCCGCCGAGATCGGGTTTACGATCATGTCAATGACGTTGTCGCTTACGGCGGTGTTCATCCCACTGTTGTTCATGGGTGGAATTGTCGGCAGGCTCTTCCATGAATTTGCGGTGACCATCGGTGCGGCGATTCTTGTGTCCGGGTTCGTGTCGCTCACACTCACACCGATGTTGTCGAGCAGGTTCCTCAAGCCGCCATCGCAT
>JBDTAW010000276.1:0-5263 GCA_039924445.1 Gemmatimonadaceae bacterium | reverse complement strand
TACGTTGAGGGCAAGCTGGTTCGAGGTTCAGCCCGGTGACGCCGTCCGCGAACAGGCGCTTCGGGTACTTCGGTTGCATCCGCTCCGTGCCGCCGACGCAACGCAGCTTGCCGCAGCGCTCGAGTGGAGTGGATCTCCACCAGACGGGCAGTTCGTTTCATTCGACCAACGTCTCAACGCCGCGGCTCAGCGCGAAGGATTCGTCACGGTGGCGTGAGTGCAGCCAGCGCGCACGTGGTGGATCACGCGAGCACTCGGTGAATCACGTCAAGCGCACGCTGCATCTCCGGCATCGTTCCGATGGTGACGCGCAGATGCGTGTTTAACGGCGGGAACGGTCGCCCCAGAGATACGCCCTGCTTCAGACACTCGGCGCGGAACGCTTTCACGTCGCGTTTGATATCCACCATGACAAAATTCGCCTGACAATCGGCTGGCACGTAGCCATTGCGACGGAAGTAATCGAGAGTAAAGGCGCGGGACTCGCGATTCAGGCGCTGCTGTTGAGCGATGCGCGCGGTGTCGGCGACGGTAGCACTGGCCGCAGCCAATGACGGCTGGTTGGTGTTGGTGTCGAGCAACCAGGGTTCCATCCGTTTTAGTGTCTCAGGGCGCGCGATGGCGTATCCCAGTCGCAGGCCCGCCATGCCGTACACTTTTGAAAACGTGCGGGCGACTACGACGTTCGGGTTGGCGAGTGCCAACGGGATTGCGGTGGCATACGCCGGATCGTCCACGTATTCGTGATACGCTTCATCTATAAGGAACATCGTATCAGGCGATACGCGTCCTACATGTTCCACGAAATCCTTCACGGCGGCAGCGCCGAGTACAGTTGCTGTGGGGTTGTTGGGATTGCACAGATACACGATACCGGCGCCCTTGGCAGCGTCCGTCATCGCGTCCAGATCGAGCCGCAGTTTGGCATCCACCGGTACATTGCGCACCTCCGCGCCAATGACTGGCGCGAACCGTCCCATCACTTCGAACGTGGGAGACGCCTGCACCAGCGCGCGTCCCGGACCGGCGAAGGCGCCCGTGGCAATCCGCAGGATCTCGGTAGAGCCGCAGCCGAGCAGGAGGTGATCAGGCGGCACGCCGCGCGCGGTCGCGATTGCGCGAATAGCCGCGCGTTCCTCGTCGCGCGGATACCGGTTGTCCACGCCGAAGCATCCCCCGATGGCGGCGAACACGCGGTCCCCTGGCCCGTTGGGGTTCTCATTGCTGTCCAGTCGCACGATGCCGTTGGGCGGCGTCGATTCTGGAAGCCCGAGCGCGAACAGTGCTTCCGTGCCGCGCCCGGAAATCATTGGCGACAGCAGGACGCCGGCGCTTCCGGCACCTATGGAGGAGAGAAATCCGCGGCGTGAGAGCGGCATCGAGTACTCCGTATGGAGGATGGTCCGACGTTACAATCTTGGTACGGTCGGCAGAATGTACATCTTTTCTGTAAACGACGGGATGGGCATCGCGCATGTCGGGGTTACGATGCGCAATGAAATAGTTCAATTTGGGAACGTTCGACAGCCGTCGTTCCTCGCGAGGCATTCAATGGACTATCATCAGCTGGCCGTCACGTCTGGAGGTTCGCGACTGACACGAGTGATCTGGCTCACGTTTCTCGGCTGTGCGTTCGCGATCGGCGCTGCTACGACGGGCCTGGCTCATCCCGATAGTGTCGCCGCGACGCTTGCTGGTGTCGGCAGCGTCCTGTTGGGAATCGCCATGTTTGACATCGAGCTCTGGCCGTCGAAGCTCCTCAAGGGGGTCATGCTCGCCGCAAGCGCAATGCTGTTTGCGTCAGTCGGCCTGCTGCTGCGGACGCTTCTGCAAGCGGTGCTCGCTCGCGTTGGCTGAGCCAAATCATCGCGGCGGGGAAGCATCCGTCGAGCCCGTTGGACACGTGCTCGTGCGCGGGACTATGGGGGCAAGACCTGTCCCCAAATCCATTGGTTATAACACCGGACCAAGAATAGCCATGGCGTTGTTGCGGAGTCGATATCGCACACTCCATTTGGCTATATCTTCATGCGTGATCGACCGGGATTTGTCGATGTAGTCCTGTTGTCGGCTGCGGACGACCCGCGTCAAATCCGGATCCTGGAACAGAATGTTGTTCTCGAAGTTCAGGTCAAAGCTGCGACGGTCCATGTTTGCGGAGCCGATCAGTGTGATTTCGCCATCCAGCGTCAACGACTTGGTATGCAGCAAGCCACCGACGTATTCGTAAATGCACACACCTGCATCCAGTAGGTCGGCATAGTAACTTCGACTCGCGGCCCCAACGAACCAGCTGTCGTTTCTGGCCGGGACGATAAGAATCGTTACCGTACCGCGTCGGGCGCTCGTGCAAAACGCGGCCTGCATGGCGTCATCGGGCACGTAGTACGGTGTCGTTATCACCAACTCCCGTCTCGCGCTGAACATCAACGTTGCGAAAAGCTCAGGCATGGCAGAATAGCGGACCTCGGGTCCCGTCCCTATGACCTGGGCCACGAACCCTTGCACCGGCTTCGGTATCGACTGGTTTGCCAAGGCAGATAAATCTTCATTGGTGCATTTGAGCCAATCCGCAAGAAAGAGCTGCTGGTTCTGCCTGACAATTGGTCCTTCAAACCTGATAACAGCGTCAACCCACGGTGCGTATTTTGCCTTTACGGTGAACTCGGGATCGGCGCAATTCTGGCTTCCGCAATAAGTAGTCTGGTTGTCAATCACCACGATCTTGCGATGGTTTCGTACATCGACCCGTCCTTTGAGGATACGAAGCACGACGTTGCCAATCGGTTGAGCGCGAGTCAACTGGACACCGGCACGATCCAACGCAGACCAGTGTTCGCTGCGGATGAAACTACGTGACCCAAGATCGTCGACGATTACGCGACACGTGACGCCGCGCTCTGCAGCGCGAATCATCGCTTCGACAACCTTGCGGCCATTATTATCGGGTAGCCAGATGTAGAATAGAAGGTGCACATGGTCGCGCGCCGCATCAACATCCGCGACAAGTGCGTCGATCGTCGCATTAGAATCTTCGAGCAAGCGTCCGCTGTTACCGGCTACCGGTGCAAAGCCACCGATCGACTCGCCCACCGCAAACCCGGGCGACGCGTTGTTCGAAATACCTGCGCTGTCTGCAGAGTGATTGGCGGATATGCGTTGCGCGTGTTTAAGGAGCTTTCGGGGTCCCGCCGTATGGGCCGATCGAACCTCGCCCAGCATCAGATACAGCAATGCGCCGACGTATGGCACGGCCGCGATGAACAGGATCCACGCAACGCGCGAGGCCGGCTCGCGATGCGGTCGGAGCAGAACGCGAATCGATACTCCGATGATGATAATAAAATGAACGATCAGCCACATCGCAGTCCCCTGTGATTCGCAGCACTTTGCTGATCCTCTGATTTTCCTGCGTCGACGAACGTCTTATCCGAGTGAGTCGACTGGTTCAATTTCCGGGAGCCGGTGGAAATCCGCGTGTCGCGTATGGATCCGCCGGACCCCGGACTCACGCATGCGGCATGAACGCTCCAATCACACCGCCTATGACTAGCCCCGCGAGCGCACCGATCGTGACGCTCGCGGCTGTGGCTATGCCGTCCAATGCAGTGCCGGTCTCCTTACTACTGCGCGCACTGAGTCCGCCCAGAATGCCGCCGGCCAACGTGCCCGCGATAGCGCCAATTGCAATATGCGATTTGCGAGATCCCCGATCACTGGCTACAGAGTCGTAGCTTTGAGCCCTTGTTCGAGCGGCCGACATGGCTATGGGTGTTATCCCCGCGCGAGTCGCCGCAAGCTGTTGAGCGCTCGCACGGCTCGGATCCAGGAGTAGCGCGGCAAGCAGAAGCGCTAAACCCGCGACGTTGGTGGCAGCCGGAACGATTCGCATACGCAGTCTGTCGCAAGGTGGAAGGAGCGGCCAGTTTACCGCCGCCGGCTGCCCGCGTCAATAGGCGTTATCGACCGCTGATTGTCATTGGTCCGTCTTGCGGGACGTTGCGGGACGGTACACTTTCATGCCATGCGGCCACCGCTACGGATCGCTGCAGTCTGCATCGGAATCTGCGTCTCGCACGCGGCCCCGATATCCACGGCACAGGCACAGGCACAGGCGCAGGCGCAGGCCGCAGCCACGGCCGCCGACGTCGCCACGTCGGACGCGAAAATGCGCATTGCGACAGTCGCCATTGACGCCGCCGCCACCCGATTGTTTCACGACGCCGGTGAGCGGTACGCATCGCCCCGCGTCGTTGGATATCAGGGATCGATCAACTCCGCGTGCGGCCAGATGGGACCGAACAACGCGCACGCATGCCGGCTGGACCGAAGCATCTACTATGATCGTGCGTTCATCGCAGAGCTCATGACGCGCGCAGCTGACAAGAGCGGTAGCGACGGAAACATGGCGGTGATATTCCCCATCGCACACGAATGGGGGCATGAGCTTCAGTTCATGATGGGATTGGACTATGCAAAGTTCAACACTTCAGAACACGACGCCGATTGTCTCGCGGGTGTGCTGATTGCTGCATCCCGGAGAGATGCGTCGCTCAGCTCCCCCGAGTTGGCAGACGCCGAATATACCATGCAGTTTCTGGGCGATCCGCCCCTGGCAACTGGCGCGTGGGGCGCGGCGCTCGACAGGATCAACGCGGAGAAGGGCAATCGCGGCGGATTCTCCAACGCTATCGGCAATCACGGAAACTCCGCCGAGCGAATGATCGCATTTCGCGACGGCCTGCGGTCTGGACTTGGATATTGCGTTCGGAACGTACCGCGATTTGGCCGAAGAATTGTTCAGGGCCAGACCGCGTCGCGTCCGCCGGTCGCAGTCCCGCTTGTGATCAACTGGTTTGTCGACAAAACGGCTGATGCGTACGACCTCGGCGTTGCGCAACACAAACCGATAGTGCTTGTGACGGGCGACTTCAACGCCGTTTACTTCACGCGTATGAAAAACGAGGTCTTCAATTCGCCAGTGCTCGCTCGACTTGCTCCTTACGCCATCTTCGTCTACGCCGACCCGAGTCACGATCTCGTTGCGAAAAACATCGGCAAGGCACTCGGCTACGACAAGTGGCCCGAGATCTCGTTGCTGGCGCCGAACGGCAATCAGATTGATGAGCAAGCGCGCGTCGTTGGGTTCTTTGACGCGACCAGCGTCGCGACGTTTCTGTCGACGAAGATGCGGGTCAACGGGTGGTTGCCGTCAAACGACAACGCACTACCGCCGAATCCGCCGTGGATGCCACCGCGGCCG
>JBDTAW010000275.1:0-2729 GCA_039924445.1 Gemmatimonadaceae bacterium | reverse complement strand
TGGCAGTTGGTGGCAAGCGCGCCGAGGCGGTGCAGGTGCTTGGCGCACTACTCGACGAGGCGCGCAAGGAGTACGTGGCACCGTACGACATCGGTCTGGTGTACACGGGATTGGGCGACCGTGATCAGGCAGTGTACTGGCTTGCTAAATCGTTCGAGGCACGGGACCCGGAAATACTACATCTGCGAATGGATCCGCTACTCGATTCGCTTCACGGCGATCCACGGTTCCAGGCCATTGTCTCGGGTCAGGTCTCGCGCCGTGCGCGCGCACTGCGCAAGACCTGACCCAGTCCTTCTCGCCTCAATTCTCTCTCGCTCTCCGTCCGGTGTCTCCCCGCGCGCTCCGTTGCAACTCCCACAGCACATCCATCGCGTCCGCTGCCCGCTCTTCCGGCACGAAAAGATGATCGTGGAAGGCCCCGGCCACGACATTACAGCTGATCCCCGCGGCAGCCAACGCACCCGAAACCGCGGCCGTCAACCCAATGGCGCTCAAATCCGAATGCACAGTGAGCGTGATCCACGCGGCTCGAAACAAAACCGCAAGCCGCATCCGGATTGCCGTCCCTTCCTCGACAACGACCGAGCAGCCCTCCGGCTCGCGAATGTGCGTAACAACGAACTCGGGATCGATCATCGAACCGGCCGGAAAAGTCGTGAACACGTAAACGCCAGGGTTCCGGACTGGCTCCATCGTTTGCAACAAAATGACAAGGTCGGAAATTGGCATTTTCACGGACGCGGGTTCGGGCGGCCTGGTCAATAACGGGTTATGGAGATTATACCTCCATGCCGCAACGCGCGACGGGAAATGATATTTTGACTCCGTTGCAACAAATACGCATCTGCACCGCGCTCGGATTCGAGGCTTGTCGCAGTCGCCAGAGCTGGCGGTCCACCGGCCGCCCGAGGGAAGCATGCGTTCCAACGTTACGCGCATAGCAGTGGTTGGCGCCGTCGTCGTACTCGCCGGCCTGACAGTCGCGGCCATTTTCGCGCCCTATGTGAACGCCGAGCTGACGCCGTGGCTCGCGCCGCACACGATCGTCGATCCGGCGCCAGCGAAAATCGCGAAGGGAGCCATGTTCGACGACTATTTCGCGGTCCAGGATCTCGGCTTCAACACGTTTGCGATCGGCGAACCGCGTTACTATCAGCAGAATTACAGCTACCTGATCATCGGCGACACGCGCGCACTTCTCTTCGACTCGGGTTCCGGGACGCGCGATATCAGTCGAGTGGTTGCGTCGCTGACCAAGCTGCCAGTCACGGTGATGGTGTCGCATCTCCACTTCGATCATCTGGGCGGCATCGCTCCGTTTCACGATATCACGATGATCGACCTGCCCGAGACGCGCGCCGATGTATCTGCGGGAGTGTTCACGCCGAGTCGTTACGAATACCTGGGATACCTGGACAAACTGACGACGCCGTCATTCCATGTTACGAAATGGATCAAGCCCGGCGGGACAATCGACCTTGGGAACAGAACACTTACGGTGTTGTCCACGCCGGGCCACACACCAAGTTCCGCGGCGCTGTACGATTCAGCGACACATCGCGTTTTCATCGGTGATTACATCTATCCCACGACGCTCTACGCATTTCTTCCCGGCGCGAGCCGCTCGGCGTATCAAGCGACAGCTCGCAGGCTGATTCGTACGCTGCCGTCGGACGCAATATTCTGGACCGCGCATTGTTGCCGAGCAGGCGAAGGGATATCTGCACCGTGGCTTGCGATGTCGGATTTGCGCGCAGTGGACTCGGCGCTGACTGCAATCCGAACCGGTCGCGCGCACGCAACTGGTTTCTATCCGCGACGTTATCCGATCAATATTCAGATGGCGATTAAGACTGGCTTCGCGTGGAATAATCGCTGAGTACGCGACGCGTTTTGGTCAACGGCGTGTGGAGGTGGTCAGATCTTGCGCGATGCAAACGTGCGGGAATATGCCCGACACACTAGAATAGCCGTCCCGCTGGTGCGATAACGGCGGGGCTCTTCCGTATCTGGCATCGATACCGCGCGTTCCGCGTTTGTATTACGCAAGATCTGACTCCGCCTCCGAAGTCAACGCACGGCGCAAGACCTGACACCGAAATGCGGCCCTGCTCGCTCAATGTCGGGGCCGCAGAAGAAGCTCGGGCCGTAAACAGAATCCGCATGCGGCCGATCAGACACCGGTTCCGCATGCGGCTCAGTCAATCATTTCTGTGAGTGCGGATGCTCGCAGTCTTGTGTCGCATCCGTCCCGCCGTGGAACTATCCCGCGGCCTTCTCGTCCGATGCCATCACGATCCGGAAGATCGCGCGGCGGTTCGGTGCCTGGCCCGCAATACCGGGCGCGTCCGTCACTGGATGACGCTCGCCTTTCGATTCGATTGTCACACGACTCGATTCGACGCCATGGCCAACTAGGTAAGCCTTGGCTGCGTTGGCGCGGCGAGTACCCAGCGCCATGTTGTACGCGTCGGTACCTATGAGATCGGTGTAGCCCACCATCACTATCGACATCGTGGGATTGACGCGGAACACGGCGATCTTGTCGTCCAGTATCGCTTTCGCCGAATCCGTTAACTCGGACTTGTCGAATGCGAAGTGGATGGTTGCGTTCATGGTTGCCACGTTTTCAGCGGTCGGTACAGCTGGTGCGACCGGCGCGTTGCGCAGTGAGTCACGCAATGCAGTCAGGGCGGCGTCGCGATCGCGCAGGCGGCGCGTCTCCG
>JBDTAW010000274.1:0-5709 GCA_039924445.1 Gemmatimonadaceae bacterium | reverse complement strand
GGCGGTTCCTTGATACAAGCCGCGAAGTGTCCCGGCGTTTTTTCTTCGAGCGGTGGGACGATCTGCGTGCATGCCTCATCCTTTCGGGGATGATGACACCGTGGATAGAATACGCAGCCCGGGGGTGGGTTCGCGGGAGACGGTGGCTCTCCCTGAAGCACGATGCGGGCATTCTGACGCCCCGGTTCCGGACGTGGTACAGCGGACAATAGCGCCTGCGTGTAAGGCATTATGGGGTCCGAGTACAGATCTCTGGATGACGCGATCTCTACGATCCTCCCCAGATACATCACTGCGACTCTGTCGGCTATGTGTTGCACCACGGACAGATCGTGCGCGATGAACAGATACGTCAGCCCGCGATCCTGCTGCAGATCCTGAAGCAGGTTTATGACCTGCGCCTGAACCGAAACGTCGAGCGCAGACACGGGTTCGTCGCAGACGATCATTTCAGGCTCGACTGAGAGTGCTCGCGCTACACCAATTCTCTGGCGCTGACCGCCGGAGAATTCGTGTGGATAGCGCGAGGCATAAGCCGGGTCCAGGCCGACTTCCTCGAACAACACGCTGACGCGCTGGTCTGCTTCGCGTCCGCGCGCAAGATTATGGATGAGAATCCCTTCCTTGACTGCTGCTCCAACAGTCATACGCGGATTGAGCGACGAGAATGGGTCCTGAAAAACGATCTGCATTCTGCGGCGCATGCTTCGCAAGTCTGCCCCGCGCAAGGCAAGGACGTCAACGCCGTCAAATTCAACCTTCCCAGCGGTCGGCTCAAGTAGTCGGAGTATCGATCGACCCATCGTCGTCTTCCCGCACCCCGATTCGCCAACGACACCGAGCGTCTCGCCGCGGGCGATGCTGAACGACACGTCATTCACCGCGCGAATATCACCCGATTTGTTCCCGGAGAGACCACCGCGTGATGAAAAATTCTTGCTCAGGTGTGTGACTTCAAGCAACGGTGCATCGTTCGGCATTGCGGTCACTGATGCACTCCGGCACGGGCCGCGAGCGGCTCGTGTGGACTTTGGCGGTGTTCCGGCTCAAGCGCGAGGTGGCAGCGTGACTCATGACTTTCACCAATCACGTAAAGCGGCGGATGCTCCGTCTCGCATCTTTCCCACGCATACGCACATCGATCGCGAAATCGACAACCAGGCGGCCAGGAGGTAGAGGGCGGTACGATGCCGGGTATCGTCGTCAGTCTCTCAGTTTTCTGATCGAGCCTCGGCATCGCATTCATCAGCCCCTCGGTGTAGGGATGCTGCGGCGAGTTGAACAACTCTGCAACGGTCGCGCGCTCAACAACTTCTCCACCATACATCACAACAACCCGATCCGCGACCTCCGCGACGACTCCGAGGTCATGTGTAATGAGGAGAACTGCCATTCCAAGCTGTTCCTGCAACTTCTGCAGCAGCTCAAGGATCTGCGCTTGGATCGTGACATCCAGAGCGGTCGTTGGCTCATCAGCAATCAGCAACGCGGGTCGCAGGACGAGCGCCATCGCAATCATCACGCGTTGACGCATGCCTCCCGACATCTGATGTGGATACGCGGACGCACGTTCGCGCGGGTCGGCCATACCGGTAAGGGACAGCATCTCCACAGCGCGCTCCCACGCCTCACGCCGCGATGCATCAGTGTGAACTCGCACTACCTCGGCGATCTGCTCGCCAACGGTCAGCACCGGATTCAATGCGGACATCGGTTCCTGGAATATCATCGCGATCCGATTGCCGCGCATGTCGCGCATGTCGGTCTCGCTCAAGCCAAGCATCTCTCGCCCCTCGAAAAGAATGCTGCTACCGGCCTCTATTCTGCCAGGATTGCGGATCAGCCTCAGGATCGAGAGCGCCGTAACCGACTTTCCCGAACCGGACTCACCGACGACCGCAACTGTCTCACTCCGCGCCACGTCGAACGAAACGCCGTCCACGGCGCGCGCAATCGCACCTGCATCGTGGAAATACGTGCGCAGGTCGTTCACACTGAGCAGGGGCTCACTCACGAGTCCAGTTCCGCCATCGCCCCACTGGTCTGCCGGGGATCAAATGCAGCGTGCAGTGCATCTCCGAGCGCGTTGCACGCGATAGCCGTCGTTACGATAAGCAGTCCCGGAAATAGTGATATCCACCAGGCGCTCCCGACCTGGTCGGCTCCATCCTGAATAATGCTACCCCAACTCGCACTTGGCGGCTGTACGCCAAGGCCAAGATAGGAGAGTCCCGCCTCAAGAATTATCACATGACCAATGCCAAGTGTAGCAGCGACGATAATCGTCGGCACCACGTTAGGTAAGATGTGACGGATCAGAATTCGCGGGCTGCTCGCACCAATTGCACGGGCTGCGGCAACAAAATCGAGCTCCCGAAGCGACAGCACCTGTGCCCTGACCATTCGGCTGAGGCCAAACCACCCCGTGATACCAAGTACTACTATAAGTAGCCAGAGCGGCAGCCCGTTCCACAATGCCAGAATCGCGATCAGCAGAAGCACTCGTGGGATCGCCAGCGCCGCATCCACAAACCGCATCATGACCGCGTCGACCACGCCACCGGCAAACCCGGCGATTGCGCCATATAACGTGCCCAGTGTCACGGCGATCGCGGTTGCCAGGGCGGCTACTGAGAGCGAGACACGAGCTCCGTAGATGCAGCGGCTGAGCACGTCGCGGCTGAATGAGTCTGTCCCGAATGGATGAGCGAATGACGGCGCAGCGTTCTTGAGCCCGATGATGTCGGGCTGCGCGATAGGGTCGTAGGGCGAGATGAGCGGAGCGAGCAGTGTGACGACCACAATCAACGCCAGGACGCCGCCGGCGATTCCGGCGTGTCGGCCGATGTGGCGACCGACGTACCGCACCCAGTGCGGACGGATATCGCTCGGTTCAGCGGCCACGGATCCGGGGGTCGACAACTACGTACAGCAGATCCGCCAGAAGGCTCCCGAGCGTAACCGTGGCCGCGGCGACGATCACACCTGCCGTGACGAGCGGATAGTCTCGCGTGCTCACAGCATTGAGTATCACCCAACCCATTCCCGGCCACGCGAATACGCGCTCAATGAACACTGCGCCAGTGAACAGCACCGGCAGCGAGAGGCCGAGCAGACTTACTGTTGGTATCAACGCATTGCGAAGTACATGGACCAGCATGATGCGTCGCTCGCTCACGCCCTTGGCACGAGCGGTTCTGACAAAATCATCCGGTAATACGCGAAGCAACTCCGCGCGCTGGTATCGCGCCACAGCGGCGCCAGACAGCAGCGCCAGCGTGATGGCGGGAAGCGCCAGGTGCTTCAGACGGTCGATAATGGCGGCAAGCGGTGTCATGTACTCGTGCATGATCGGATCTACCGCTCCAGCCACAGGAAAAATCGGGAACCAATATGCGAAGATCAGCATCATCATCAGAGCAAGCCAGAAATCCGGCATCGCGTAGAAGAACATCGAGCCAGCGCCGAGTGTTCGATCAGTGCGTGATCCCGGGCGCATCGCTTGAATAAGTGCAAGTCCAATCCCGCCAGCGAACCCGAGGACGAGCGCCGTTCCTGCGAGCAGAAGTGTGTTCGGCAATGCGGCCTTCAATACGTCAAGCACCGGCCGATGCATCGAGAACGACCAGCCGAAATCGCCGCGTGCGACGTTTGCGAGATATCGTGCGTACTGCGTGAGCAACGGTTGATCCAGGCCGTACATTACGCGCCATCGAGCGCGCAATGCCTCGCTCACGTTCGGATTGTCCATTGCCGCGGCGAATGGATCACCCGGCGCTATGTGGATGAGGACAAATACCAGTGTCGTTACGATCGCGACCACGATGACGGCCTGCACAAGTCGTGAAATGACAGTGCCGACAATCCCGCGGTGCGACGCCAACCTACTTGTTCCCGGATGGAGTGGAAGAGTCCGCGCTTGCTACTGGCGCGCCCGCGCCCGAGCGATCACGTGGAGTCTGTTCATTCTCCGGCACGTACCAGTCGGCAAGGTGAGCCCACCATGCGTCCGCACGTAGCCCAGCAATGTGAAAGCGCTTTTGAATGCCGACCATATTGCGCGGTTCGAAGAGCCATATGGCTGGCGCGTCATTTATCAGTGTCCGAAACGCGCTCGAGTACAATCCGCGTGCAACCAGACGGGATGGCGCGCCAAGCGCACTGTCAACTTCAGCGTCAAACGTCGAGTTCGCATAGTCACCGTAGTTCTTGCTGCCCTCCGTGTGTGCAGCGGCTGAACCCCAGCTCTCCCGGATTCCTGCGGGACTGGGATCGGCAATCCAGGTTTCAATCGCCGTGTCGAACTTGTGAGAATGCTGCTGCTGTTCGAAGACGTTAGGTTCTACCGAAGCGATTGTTACACTGACGCCGATCTTCTTGAATTGATCCTGCATCAGCACGGCAAGCCTCTGTCTGTCCATGCTGGAAGACGGGACCATTATTGAGAAGGCAAGCTTTCTACCGTTCCGTACTCGGATCCCATCTGGCCCCATGCGCCAACCCAGTGAATCGAGCAACTGCGTGGCGCGTTGCGGATCATACGGAATCTGCGGAATCGTAGTGTCTGTAGTGGCCATCGCGCGGACCGTAGGGCCAACGCTCGGGATTGCCAGTGAATCGAAGACGTTCCGCACGAGCGCTGCGCGATCAATCGCCATTGTGAGCGCGCGTCTTGTCGTGACGTTGCGAAATAGCGGATTCGCCGACTGCGGATTCGCCGGATCGCGCATGTTGAAGACCATGTATCCAAATCGGAATCCGGGGTACGCAATGAGGCGCAATTGGTTCGATCTCGCAATCTGTGGAAGCATCGATGACCGCACAGCCGCGAAGAAATCTGCTTCACCTGCGAGAAATCTTGTGGATGCGGCGCCAAAGTCACTCGGCGCGATTGTCCAGATCACCCGGTCGAGTTTCGCCGGAGCGCGATAGTGTTCACGGTTAGAGACAATCTCAATCGTCGCGTTCGGTACCCAGCGGCGGAATCGAAACCGACCTGAACCAATCGGCGATCGCAGAATCGGAGACGCCGCTAGCGCTGAAGGTGGAATCACACCGTACACATGCTCGGGCACAATCAGCACGACGTTCGCGGCATCGTAAAATTGCTGCGCAGTACGACGCTTGAACCAGAATACCGGCGTCAACGAATCCGCAACCGTTACAGAATCGATCTCCGAGAGGAGTGGAGCAATCGGCGACGCCAGTTCCGGATTCTTGCACAGCGCGATCGTGAACTGCACGTCGCGCGCACGCACCGGCTTCCCATCGTGCCAGAGCGCTCCCGGGTGCAGATGAAATGCAATCGAGAGTGAATCCGGACCCCAGGTCCAGCTGTCGGCGAGAGCCGGTGTGAAGCCAGCGTCGCCGAAGACATTCAGTGAATCCCCGATATTGGCAAGAGGTTCGAAGATCTGTTCAGCAATCTCACGACCCTGCGTAGAAATGATCAGAGGCGGGAACAGATAATCGGCGTCCGACGCTGTCGAGACCACAAGCGTTCCACCATTAGCGGCTCCTTGCTTTCGCTCACCATTGCAGGCCAGCACGGTAGCCATGAATATCAGCGGCAACGCTGCCCAGACCTGCGGGAATCTGGCCGACACGTGGTGGCCTCCGCTGAAGGTGGTGACAGGACGCGGGGCGACGGTGGCGGCGGGAGTGTTCATCATCGGGATTGCGGGTGGCTTCAGTTGATCCTCGATGAGT
>JBDTAW010000273.1:0-4853 GCA_039924445.1 Gemmatimonadaceae bacterium | reverse complement strand
GAGACATCGGACACCCGCATCCGCGATATCGGCCAGCGAATCGTACGCGCCGAGATCCTTGGCCGAGATGAGAAAGCCCGAATCGAGCGTCTCGCCAGTGGCGACGTCCGTAAGCGTGTATTCCTTGCGACATGACTGTGCGCATGATCCGCGGTTGGCGCTCCGCTCCGATATCATTCCGGACATGTAGCACTGTCCGCTGTACGAGATGCAAAGCGCACCGTGTATGAACGTTTCCAGGCCAAGATCAGGTACAGCCGCATGAATTGCGCGAATGTCCTCGATCGTATTTTCGCGGGCAAGGACAACGCGGTCTATCCCGAGTCCGTGCATCAACCTCGCGCCCGATTCGTCGTGCACGGTCATCTGAGTCGAGCCGTGGATCTCAAAACCCGGATACACGCGGTGTATCAACGTGACCAATCCGATATCCTGAACGATTGCCGCATCAATGCCGCGATCGATCGCCTCACCCAGAAATGCGAGTGCCTCGCTCAACTCGCCAGGCTTCACGAGGGTGTTGAGCGTCAGATAGATGCGGGCGCCTCGCGAATGCGCAAGCGCGCATGCCGCCCCGAGCTCGTCGAGAGTGAGCTGCGCTCCTTCATCCCGGGCATTGAACTTCTCGGCGCCTAGATACACCGCGTCCGCGCCGTTGCCGACAGCTGCCCGGACGGCATCCAGCGAGCCGGCAGGCGAAAGAAGTTCGGGAATATTTCGGGTGGTACTCACCCTCACAATCTAATTATGCTCTCGGGCGAACGAAACGAAGCAGGAAGGCCGCGACCAGGCACGCAAGGGCAGTCCATCTGAATACGGGATTCTCGGATCTGAGCGACCAGGCAAAAAGCACGAGCGCACAGGCGCCGAGCCCGAGTTTTACACCGTCGACCGCTCTCATTTGGGCTTTGCGAACCGCAGTACGCCAGCCCGGAAGTCGTCCGTCGTGCGAGCAGCGACGTTGGTGCGCGCGCCGGCGAGCACGCCATCCCGAAAGTCGAGTCCGTCAAGCTGATAGAACAAGGTCTTTGTGAGCGCCTGCGCCGTCGCAGAAGATTCGGCTATCCCACGGACAATTGCATCGACCTTCGCGGTAAAATCAGTTCCCGGCAACACTCTACTGACGAGCCCCATGTCGAGAGCCTCCGAGGCCGATATTCGTCGGCCGCTCGCGACCAGGTCATACGCCCGCTTTTCACCGACCGACCGGCGCAGCATTGTCATCACCATAGCCGGAACGAAACCCACAAGCACTTCGGGATAGCCGAACTGCGCATCTTCGTGTGCAATGACGATATCAGCCGCGGTGGCGAGGCCTGCACCACCAGCCAATGCGCGCCCGCGCACAGCGGCGATGACTGGTTTTGGCATCTCGCGCATCGCAATGAACACTCGCCCCAGCGCTTCGGCATCAGCATAGTGCGCCTCGGGTCCGGCCTCGAGCATTCCGGCAAGCGCCGTGAGATCGGCGCCTGAACAAAAGTCCTCACCGTCTGCCGTAAGCAGTACTGCACGTGTACCAGTGTGCTGCGCGCACGATGTGAACGCCTGCAGCAGTTCGTGAGTCGTCTCGTGATCCAGCGCGTTACGCTTTTCCGGCCTGGCAAGAGTGATGCGCGCGACGCCATCATCCGATTCGACGCGAATCCGATTCATGCTGTCGGAAGCCCCAGGGCACGGGCTTCATCATCCGGTATGTCGAGCACCATCCGGAGCATTGCAGTCGAGTAGACCTTGCCCTGCGCGTCGGTCTTCAGCGACAACGTCCCACCACCGCCCAGTGCTCCGTGCAGCAGAAAATTCAACGCGTGCAGGTTCGGGATTTCGAAGCGGTCAACGGCGCCCGTTATCATGCCGGAGAAATGCTTCACGACACGCTGCTGCGTAAGCTCGCGGTTGATAAGCGGGTACCATTCAGCTTTGTTCGCGATCACGCCCACGTTTGCCGTGTCGCCCTTGTCGCCGGAACGAGTGTGCGCGATGTCCAGAAGGCGTACTCTCATGACACCATCTCCACAGTTGTCTGCACGACCGACTTATCGACCAATGCTGGCCAATACGCCACGATTTCCTCGACCTTTGGCCGTCCGCCGGCGAAACCCGTGACACTTGGCGGCCCGTTGAGAACGAGCGGTGCAATTTCGCGCGTAAAACGCTCGACCATCGCGCGGTCATCGGATCTCACTCCAACCCGCAACTGAACCTCAGGAATGTCAGGACTGGCCTCGCCCGCGAGTTGTCCGTGGGTTGCCGACACGCCGACGTATTCAGTCAGGATCTCATCGAAGTGCAGTCCGAGTCGCACGAGCCGTTCCCGGAGTATTCCGTCTGCGGCGCGCGCCTTATCAAGTGCTTCCGGCCAGGAGTATACCAGCGTCCCGACTGCCTTGAAACCGGCTCGATACGCAATCGATACCTTGAGCTTGTCAGTCGGCGCGGATCCCTTGATACCGTAAACCCGCACGCGATCCTGGCCAGCGTCTTCGAGGTGAATCGTTGTAAAGTCCGCGATCACATCCGGCGTGATGTAGGCGTGCGGATCACCCATTTCGTAAACCAGCTGTTCCGAAACTGTGGCAATAGAGACGCGTCCCCCGGTTCCCGCATGCTTGGTAATGACGAAACTGCCATCAGCATACGCGTCCGCAATCGGATAGCCGACATTCGCGAGATCTGGAATGTTGCGCCAGTCGTACAGGCAGTTGCCGCCGGAACATTGAGCGCCGCACTCGATGATGTGCCCCGCGACAATACCGGCAGCCAGGCGGTCGTAATCCGTATTTGACCAACCGTACTCGAACCGGATCGGCGCCATAGTCAGCGCGGTATCCGTCGAGCGACCGGTGATGACGACCTGCGCGCCACGCGTCAACGCCTCTACGATCGGCTCAGACCCTATGTACGCATTGGCCGAAAGCACTCGATCGCGAACGGTTTGAAGCGGTTCGCCAGTTTCCATATGCTCAAGCACGTGGCCTTGCGCAATCAGTTCGTCGAGCCTTGGGAGCAGATCGTCGCCGGTTACAACACCAATCCGCAACGACTTGCCGCGCTTCCGAGCTACGGCCTGCACAGCCGTGGCGCAGGCGGGTGGATTGACTCCGCCGGCATTAGCGACAACTTTTACGCCGCGCTCCGTAACGGCATCAAGAACGGAGTCCATCGCACCGATAAAGTCGCGCGCGTACCCCATCGACGGATCGCGCTCCTTCTGCTTCTGCAGAATCGACATCGTGACTTCGGCGAGATAGTCGAGCATGAGATAGTCGATCGGCCCGTTTTCGACCTGCTGTCGCGGAGCGTCAAGCGAATCGCCCCAGAAACCCTGTCCGCCTGCGACGCGGACTACGCGTTCAGTCATGGTTCATCACGCTGATAATGAGGGAAGTACAAATGGGCCGAGGTGTGGCCCCTTGTTGTTGAGTGACGCTTTCAGGGCCGTGACGAGTGCGGCGCGTGTGTCCTCGGGATGCACGATCGCGTCAACATAGCCACGGGCGGCTGCATAGCGAGCATCGAGTTGGCGTTCGTAATCCGCACGCATTTCGTCAACTGATGCAGCGACCTGTTCGCTGAGCTCCCCTCCAGCTTTTCTTGCTGCGTCAATCGCCGGACCGTGCACGGCTTGAATCGCGGCCTCGCCTTCCATGACGCCCATCCGTCCGGTCGGCCATGTAAATACAAAATCGGGATCGAAGCCCTGCGCTGCCATCGCATAATACCCGGCTCCCGATGCGTGATTCAGCGTCAACACGATTTTCGGTACGCGCGCGGTCGCCATTGCTTCGACAAGCCGGGCTCCGGCGCGAATGATACCCTCGTGCTCGGCTTCGGGACCGACCATGAATCCCGAGACGTCCTGGATGAACAGAATCGGAATACGTTGCCGATCGCAACGATCGATAAAAAACGCCATTTTCTCCGCCGATTCCGCGTAGATGATCCCGCCGAACCGTGGCTTTTCGCCTTCCCTCCCTTTCACGAGGCCGCGCTGATTCGCGATCACCGCAACGGTGATCCCACCGACGCGCGCGTCGGCACAGATAACTTCGGCCGCAAGCTCGCTCTGGAATTCGTCCAGCTTCCCGTCATCGACTATCAGTCTCAGCAACGCGTGCATGTCGTAGGACATGCGATGGTCCGATGGTAGCAGGTCGTAGATCGCCGGATCCGTCGTTATTGTCGCGGTCGACGCGCCGACAGCCGGCCGCGGAATTCTGACGATGAGATCGCGGATTTTCGATATGCACGATGCATCATCATCCACGGCATAATGCGCAACCCCACTGACACGCGTGTGCGTGTCGGCACCACCAAGCGTTTCGCTGTCGATCACCTGACCAGTAGCACCCTTCACGAGATTGGGCCCACCAAGCCCCATGAACGAGGTGCCTTTGACCATCAGAATCACATCTGACAGCGCCGGCAGGTAGGCACCACCAGCGATGCACTGCCCCATCACCGCCGCGATCTGCGGTATTCGCAAGTAGCGTCGCATGATCGAGTTGTAGTAGAAAATGCGACTCGCACCGAACTGCCCGGGGAAAACGCCGCCCTGATACGGAAGGTTCACCCCCGCGGAATCGACCAGGTACACGATCGGAATCGTGCAACGCATGGCGATTTCCTGCGCACGCAGGATCTTCTTGATTGTCTCCGGCCACCACGATCCTGCTTTCACTGTAGGATCATTCGCGACGACAACAACTGCACGACCATCAACCACTGCAAGGCCGGTGACGACACCCGCCGATGGCGCCTGTCCATCGTACTCGTCGTACGCGACGAGCAACCCGATTTCCTCGAACCTGGTTCCGGGGTCGCACAGCAGCGCAACTCGTTCACGCGCCGAC
>JBDTAW010000272.1:0-16992 GCA_039924445.1 Gemmatimonadaceae bacterium | reverse complement strand
GGCGCACTGCTGGGGATTCTCTGCGTTCACTGGTTCCCGGGTCTGGGGATCGATCCGCGGATCGCCGCGCTGGTTGGAATGGCTGCGATATTCGCAGGCGCATCGCGAGCCCTGCTGACGTCGGTCGTTTTCGCGTTTGAAACAACCCGGCAACCGATCGGACTCTTACCACTGCTTGGCGGCTGCACGGCTGCGTTCGTCATCTCGTCGCTGATGATGCGTTACACGATCATGACCGAGAAGCTTGCGCGGCGCGGCACGCATGTTCCGACTGAGTACATCGCCGCGGATCCAGACGAGATAGCGCGACTGGATGCGGCGGCAGTGCGGCAACGTCACTACAATCTTCCTACGGAATTCGGCGGGAAGCGGCGCGATGCAGAGGAGGCGCGGACGTCGGAGATTCTGTAGTCCTCGCGCCAGCGGGATAATGAGTGAGGCCGATTTTAATTAGATTCCGGACCTGACTCGAAAAACAGGATCAAATGGACGAGAACACGCGTTACGTAAAGCAGATCCCGATGAGCATTGGCCCGGTGACTTTGGAAGGGCGCAAGGTCCGGCTCATCCCGATGACACTGGACCACGTCGACGCACTATTCGCAGCTGCGAATTTCCCCCAGATATGGGCACTCACGGGGACGCTTCCGATGAATACGGTCGAAGATATGCGAGGCTACGTTGACGTCGCACTTACCGAACGCGATGCCGGCACGGCGATCCCGTTCGTGACGACGGACGCCGTTACGGGAGATGCAATCGGATCGACGCGGTTCGCTAACATCGACCTCAACGATCATCGAGTTGAGATCGGCTGGACGTGGATGAGCCCGGACCGTCAGCGCACCGGTATCAACGGTGAGGCGAAATCGCTCATGCTGCAGCACGCATTCGACGTCTGGGGTGCGCTTCGCGTCGAGATCAAGACTGACGTGCGGAACGCCAGGTCGCGCGCCGCGATTGCGCGACTGGGCGCGAAATGCGAGGGCATTTTCCGGCAGCACAGAGTCGTTCGCGACGGCCGCGTGCGCGACACCGTGTACTACAGCATCATCGATACGGAATGGCGCGATCCGAACCATCGTGCGTATCAGAATGCGGTATCGTTCGGGATAACGCCGAAGCCGACGTCGATACTATGACCGACTCGTATTCCTTTCACACGCTCGACGTTTTCACAGATACACTATTCGGTGGGAATCCGCTCGCGGTACTGACCGATGCGCGCGGTTTGACTACGGAGCAGATGGAGCACATTACACGAGAGTTCAACCTCTCTGAAACTGTGTTCGTTCTTCCTCCGGAAAATCCGACGCACACGCGACGGGTGCGGATCTTCACACCGGGCCGAGAGTTGCCATTTGCAGGTCACCCCACCGTTGGAACCGCATTTTTGCTTGCAGCGACCGGAATGGTCCCGCTCACCGAGGGCGAGACGCACATCGTACTGGAGGAGGGCGTCGGGCCCGTTGCCGTAACGATTCAGGTCGAGAACGGGGCTCCTATTTCGGCGGAGCTTACCGCCGCGCAGGCACCGGAGTTCAGCAACGACGTGCCCAACGCGAAAGATGTGGCGGCGGTGTTGTCCTTGAATGCGCCCGATATATCGACGGGGGAATTCGCGCCGGAAGCTGTTTCGTGTGGCGTGCCGTTTCTGATTGCTCCGCTTGTTAACCGCGACGCGGTGAGCCGTGCGCGGCTTGATCGCGCAGCTTTCGAACGCGTGCTTTCGGGAACATGGGCTCCCGAGATATTTCTATTTGACGTCAGCGCCGCAACGACGGGTGGCACTATCCGCGCGCGCATGTTCGCGCCGGACCTGGGAATTGGTGAAGATCCGGCGACCGGCTCTGCGGCGGTGTGTCTGGCCGGCTATCTCGCGAAGCGATCCCCGAGCGACGGGACGTTGCGCTGGACAGTGGCACAGGGCGTCGAGATGGGACGGCCGAGCACGTTGATGATCTCGGCGGAGCGGCGGAACGGAGCCGTGAAGACCGTGCGCGTTGCTGGCAAGTCGGTGCTGGTCAGCGATGGGACGCTCCGAGTCAGGTAAGCCCACCTACCGGCACCCCGCCTTGCGTGTGAAGTTTCGTGCATGGCAGATTCTGTGAATCTCACGATAGTCCAGTTCCAGCCCAGAAAGAACGATTACGCCGGGAATCTAAAGCGATTCGAACGCTTGTTCGATACGCTGATGAACGTAGAACTGCGGCCTGATATCATCGCCTTTTCGGAAACCGTGCTGACGGGCTACTTCGTCGAGGGTGGAGTGCGCGAGGTTGCACTGCCCGCAGCGACCTTTGCGAGAGATCTCAATCGTGCGTATGGGGCGCACTGCAAGGGCCAGGTGGACGTGGTCGCGGGTTTCTACGAGCTGCACGAGAACACGTACTTCAACAGTGCGATTTACGTCACGCTTGGCGGCGATGAGCCGATCGTCGCGCACATTCACCGGAAGCTCTTTCTCCCGACGTACGGTTTGTTCGATGAGGAACGGTTCGTCGAGCACGGTCTGAGCATTCGCGCGTTCGATACACGATGGGGCCGCGCGGCGCTCCTGATCTGCGAGGACGCATGGCACGCAGTGACCGCGACCGCAGCCGCGCTTGACGGCGCGCAGATAATCTTCGTTCCATCGGCGTCGCCCGCGCGCGGCGCGTGGCCGCAGCCGGACGAGGAGATGCGCGGGCCGGCGAGCATGCATCGATGGGAGCGGCTCGCCCGGGATCGGGCAGAAGAGCACGGCGTCTTCTTCGCTGTGATTCAGCTCACCGGAAATGAGGGTGGCAAGGCATTTCCTGGTGGTTCAGTCGTCGCCGGACCGGATGGCGATGTACGCGCCCGCGCGCCGTTGTGGGACGAAGCGTCGATCGCAGTCACTCTGGATCTGCAGGACATAACGCGCGCACGTGCATCGTCGCCGCTACTCGCCGATCTGCGCACCATGCTTCCGCACGTGCTGCGCTCGCTCCAGCGCGCCGGCGAGCGCGAGTAGTTGCGATGAAAGTCGTGGCACCACTCGTGACATCCACAACGCCACAACCGCTGGCACTCGATTGCGCGCTCGTAACGGAATGGCTCGTGGCATTCCTGCGTGCTGAATTCAAACGCCGCGGATTCGAGAAAGCGGTAGTTGGCATGTCTGGAGGTGTGGATTCCGCTGTTACCGGTTTTCTCTGCGCGCGCGCGCTAGGGGCGGAGAACACTATTGCTGTCCGGATGCCGTATCGCACCAGCAGCCCCCAATCGCTGGAACACGCAAAGCTCGTCATAGATGCGCTCGGGCTTACTGAGCGCACCGTGGACATATCGGCCGCTGTCGACGGCTACTTTGCCAATGAGCCGGATGCCGATGGGTCGCGGCGCGGCAATGTCATGGCGCGAATGCGGATGATCGTGCTGTTCGATCTGTCGGCGAAGTATCGCGCGCTTCCCGTTGGTACTGGCAACAAGACGGAGCGCCTGTTCGGCTACTTCACCTGGCACGCCGATGATTCGCCACCGATCAACCCACTCGGAGATCTCTTCAAGACGCAGGTGTGGGAGCTGGCGCGCTACCTTGGAGTGCCGGACGTCATCATCAACAAACCGGCATCAGCGGATCTGATTCAGGGGCAGACCGACGAGGGTGATTTCGGCATTTCGTACGCGAAGGCGGATGACATTCTGAACTGGCTGCTGACGGGTTACAAGCCGGAAGAAGTCGTCGCGCACGGTTTCGCCGAATCCGATGTGAACATCGTACGCAAGCGACTCGGCTCGACACACTGGAAGCGCAAGTTGCCCACGGTTGCGATGTTGAGTCCGACAGCTATTGGTGAGTCGTATCTGCGGCCCGTGGATTACTGAGCCAGCGCCGCTGACGCCACTCGTGCGCACTCGGCCAACACTGCAGCGCCGATAAACAGAGCACCCTCATCGGCATAATAACCCGGTGAATGTGCGCCGATCACCTTCCCACCGGTTTCGCGTGCGCCGATGCGCAGAAAACAGCCGGGAATCTTCTGCATGTATTCCGCGAAATCCTCGCCGCCCATGTTGGTGGTGCCAAGCGGTGTCAGCGCGTCTGCTCCGAGTACGCTGGTGACGGCCGTGCGCGCCCAGCCGATTGCGTTGGCGGGATTCACGATCGGTGGTGTTCCACCTGATAGCGTAACTGTCGCGGTCAATCCGTAAGTCGATGCGATGGCTTCGGCCATACGCCGAACTTCGCCGGTGAGCAGCGTGCGCGCTTCAACGGTGGTTGCGCGGATGGTTCCGCTCAACTGGACCGCGTCGGGAATGATGTTGGCAGCCGTTCCCCCGTTGATCGACCCAACTGTCACAACACCAGGCATTCCTGGATCGAGCCGCCGAGAGACTATGGTTTGCAACGCGCCTACCAGCGCGGCTGCACCGACAATCGGATCGCGGGATTCCTGCGGGCGCGCGCCGTGTGATCCGGCGCCAGTGATAGTTATGCGGAACGTATCTGTGGATGCGGCGAGGGCTCCCTCCTGCGCGACGACCTGTCCGACCGCAAACCGTCTGTCAACGTGGCCACCGAATATCGCGCGCACGGAATCCAGTGCGCCGCTCTCCAGAATCGCGCGCGCACCTTCACCAACTTCCTCGGCGGGCTGGAATACGACGAGCACATCGCCGCGCGCCGGCGACCTGAGCAGAAGCTGAGTTGCGGCCACGGCCCAGGTTGCGTGAACATCGTGGCCGCATGCGTGCATGACGCCGGGGTTCACGGACGCGAAGTGAAGTCCAGTGTCTTCCTGAATCGGGAGCGCATCGATATCGCCCCGCAACGCGACGACCGGCGCCGAGCGATCAAGACCCGGCACGCGGGCGACGAGTCCGGTATTGGCGACCCGCTGGAGATCGGAGACGCCGAGGCCGGCAACGATCGTGCTTAGCAACTCGACGGTTCGGTTCTCCTTCCAGGATAGTTCAGGATTGCGGTGCAGGTCTCGGCGCAGCGACGACAATTGAGCGACTGTGTCGGCCGGATAAAGGCCGCGCACGGCAGAAGGTACGTGAGACGACGATTCGGCGGCGCCCGCGCTGGGTGACTTTGGTGCTGATTTCATGATTTCGTTCGAAAGAATTCAGCGTGCGCTGAGAGTTTGCTTGCGGACGGTGATATTGTCGATTCGATCCTCGTCAACTGCAACACCGATACCCGCGTGATCGAGTGGAACCTGAATGATTCCGTCCGCGCTCATTACCCACTCGGGTGTGACGACATCGCGCTCCCAGTAGCGCGAGCTGGGACTAAGGTCGCCGGGTATTGAGAAATTCGGAAGTGACGCCAGTGCAACGTTATATGCGCGACCGACGCCGCTCTCCAGCATGCCACCGCACCAGACGGGGATCCCGTGGTTCGCGCACAAGTCATGTATTGAGCGTGCCGATTGCAAACCGCCGACGCGGCCGGGCTTGATGTTGATGATGCGACCGCTCTTCAACGTGATCATGTCCTCTGCGCGATCGACACTCGTGATTGACTCATCGAGACAGATCGGCGTCGTCAGCATGTGTTGCAGCTCGGCGTGGCGCACGATGTCGTCGTAGGCGAGCGGCTGCTCTATCATCACGAGATGCAATACGTCGAGATGCTTGAGGTGCGCAGCGTCCTTCAGAGTGTAAGCATTGTTCGCATCTGCCATCAACGGTGCATCGGGATACGCCGCGCGAACCGCGCGCAGGAATTCCAGATCGTGACCGGGTTCGATCTTGCACTTGATCTTGCGGTAGCCTTCGGCAAGAGCGCGTCCAACGCGCTCTACCAGTGCCTCAGGCGACTTCTGTATGCCGATTGATATGCCGGTCGGGATCTCGGTGCGTGTGCCGCCGAGGAGCCGGGCAAGCGGGATGCCATCGCGCTGGGCGACAAGTGCCCACGATGCCATCTCGACGGCTGCCTTGGCCATATTGTGGCCGCGAAAGTTGTGATCGAGCGCGGGATGCACATCGGCGGGCTGTTCGAACGCCGCAGTGAACACGCGTGGCGCCACGTACTCGGAGATGACCATCCACGCCGTGTCGATCGTTTCGGACGCGTAATTGGGCTCTTCGCCTGCAACGCACTCGCTCCACACCACCACACCGTCGGCATCGCGCACCTTGAGGAGCATCATTCGCCGTTCCGTGCAGAGACCGGATGAGATTCGGAATGGCTCCTTCAGCGGAAGCCTGATTTCGTGCAGTTCAATCTCGCGGATGCGAATCATGGATTTGGTCGGTGAGTACGGGTTACAGCGCCAGGAGGTACGTCGCCGGTACGGCGCCATCAGCGCGCGCGAAGCCGGCTACTTTATAGCCTTGTTCAAGGTACGTAGTCAGTGCATGCCTTGTGGTTTCCCGCCAGACATGCGCCTGGTCCGGCTCCGTCTCGAGGACGGCAAAGATGTCGTCCGGGATAGCGATACGGACTCGCTGCGCGTCAGGCAGATTCGCTGGCAAGGACTTGTGGATAAGCGGCGCGTCCGCCCACTCAGCCGCTTGGACACGAACGTGAGGACTGGCATCCAGGCTCCACGCGACTATGAACCTGTCAGTGCCGAGCGCGGCGTGCATGATGCTGCCGGTATCCTCGCCGTAGTAATTACGTCGATACTCGGCAGCGCGCGCACCGAGCTGGTTGAGATTCAGATAGGCGTTGCGCGCGACGAGGGGATCGAAGGTCCAGTACATGGTTCTGACGCCAACTTCTCGCAGGAGATCGCGCTGGAAGTTCTTGAGTCGCTTGCCCAGGCCCATGTCGCGCGCGCTGACTCGGACGGCTAGCATGTCGGACCAGTGGGCCAGTTCGCCATTACGGAGGCCGGTAATTCCGAAGACGAATCCGAGCATCTTGCCACTCGGATCGAATGCTGCGGCAGTGACCCCGCCCACTTCCTGGGCGATTCGAAGGATCGTGGTGGGTACCGCCTCGGTGAACTGACTGCCCCAGGTTTCGCGTTCGATGACGACGCACTCCTCGTACTCCGCCATGGTCTCGACACGTCGGATGACGACGGAGTCGCTGGAGAGCGACGGTCGAGGGGTGGAGGGGGACGGCGGCATGGTAGAGGAATCTATAATCGAATAGGCGGTCTCGCCGAAAATGGATTCGGAGAACTGGCACGTACGTCCGAGTCATCCCCGCGAAAGCGGGGATCCACGTTTTGCCGGAAGAGTCGCCCGAAAATGGATTCCCGCTTTCGCGGGAATGACGGAGTTCGGCGCCGCCTTACTCGGGAATCCCGATCTTCACTGGCATCAACTTCGCGCCGACTCCGCGCTTCGTGCGCTTTTTGCCGGTCATGTAGGAATCGAATGTCTGCTGCTGATCCGAAGTCAGGATATTTCGGACTTCGGCGAGCTCCGTGTCGTTGATCTTCGCTGCGCTGTCTTTTGCCTGTTGTTGCGTTGCCTTCACGGAGGGGGCGTATTTGGCGTGGATCGTTTTCACTCGCGATTGCTGTGATTCGGAGAGACCAAGCGCATTCCACATCGCTGCCTTGGCGCGGGGTCGATCGGATGTGGATTGGGCCTGGATAGTCGTTGCTGCGATGCAGAGAGTGGCGATTGCCAGCAGTGCGCGTTGGATTTTCATCGTATTCCCCGTTGAGAGTGATGGCGGATGTTCCACACTGGGGAATATCAGATGGGAGCGCGGCTCGAGAGTGAGCAAAAAACAACGCGGGCAATCCAATGTGGACTGCCCGCGCTGATGATTGAAGGAGCTTCGCGGAAAAGACCTAGCTGTGCGATTCGCCCGGCTGTTGCGGGATGGATGGCTTCGTATTCGGCCGCTGTTGCCCTCTCATGCCGCGCTGTCCGCGCGCACCCATTCTGGCCTTCATCTTTGCTTGCTGGGCATCGAACGTCTTCTGCTGATCAGGCGTCAACACCGCGCGCATTTCTGCTGTCTGCTGCTGCCGCAGCTTCATGCTCGGCGCCATATCAGCGCGCATCTTGTCGCGCAACGAGCGCATTGCCGCGGTGTCACCACGAGTGCGTGCGGCCTTCATCGCGTCCATATCGGGCTTGGACGCGGCACGCGCCGTCTTCATCTGCGCGGCGTACTTGGTCCGGATTGCCTTGACCTTCGACTGCTGATCCGCAGTGAGGTTAAGGTCTTTCATCATGTTGTGACCACCCCTGCGCTGACTCATCTGCGGCCGTGCGCCAGTGCGCGCAGACGGAGCGTTGGTAGTCGGGGAAGTTGTTGTCTGTGCA
This sequence comes from Gemmatimonadaceae bacterium, assembly GCA_039924445.1. Lineage (GTDB taxonomy): Bacteria > Gemmatimonadota > Gemmatimonadetes > Gemmatimonadales > Gemmatimonadaceae > Fen-1247. Next base: position 8,778 of record JBDTAW010000272.1, on the reverse strand, counting down.
TTCAGCATGGGCGCGGCCATCAGGGCCACTGCCGCTACTGATAGGAATTGCAGCTTCATGTAGGTCTCTTCTCCTTGGGTGTCGCACGCAGCAATACACTGTGCGCGTGGCTAACACATGAGACGATACCGAACGGCGTTCGTTAAAGAAAAGATTAAATCAGTCGCGGGCGGCAATGCGATCAAGATCCCGGAGCTTTGAGTCCGCCACCGGGTCATTTGAGTGGCAGAAATTGCGGACGATCGTCCGATTGAGAGGCCGGTTCATAGGAGGCCGGTTCAGTGGAGAAGCGCGACGAGCAGTGCAACCGCTGCGAGCGCTAGCGCCACACCCGCCACCATCAGCGTGGTTCGCATTGCACCAGCCCAACGCGACTGCGCCGACTCAAATGCGGCCATCACGCGTTTCTCGGCGGTATCCTCTGGCGTAGGCTCGCCGTCGAACAACGATTGCCGCATGACGCTCTTTGCGAGCAATACCTCGCGCATCGCCTCCTCGAAATGCTTCTGTTGTATTGCGCGAGGCAATTGCGTTGACGGCTCTGATGCTGCCATCGAGGCGGCTTTGAGTACGGCATTCTTGATCTCGCCGCCGCTTGCATCGAACAGATCTGCAAGTGCGTGGAAATCGACATCGGGCGCGAGCGGCGTCTTGTCGGGGTGAATCTGCACGCGCCAGATCTGTTCACGTTCGACGGCCCCTGGTCGCTCGAACAGTACATGGGTCCGTATACGACGTTCGAATGCAGGATCGAAATTCGCGGCGAGATTCGTTGCAAATATCACGACTCCATTGAAACTCTCGAGCTCGCGCAGCAACACATTCACTGTCGTGTTCGATTCACGTTGAATGGGCTGCAACGTCTGGGTCGAGCGACGCGCCGCGATCGCATCCGCTTCATCAAAGAACAGGACAGCCCCCTGTTCATCCGCGATGCGGAATACCGCCGCGACGTTCTTTGGTGTTTCGCCCGCCCACATCGATTCCATCTCGGAATACCGCACGACGAGCAGCCGGCGACCGAGCGCCTGTGCAATAGCCTCGGCGCAAATCGTTTTGCCGGTCCCCGGCGGCCCAGCGAAGTTGAACGCGAGGCCGAGTCCGGTCGAATGCCGTTCGCCGAGACCCCACTGGCGAAAGATCAGGTCGTGGTTCCGAACCTGGGCAAGTGCCTGTTCGAGAGTCTGCCGGGTTTTTGGCGGCAGGATGACATCGGCGAAGGTACGCACCGGTGCGACGACGTCGACGGTGCCTCGCTTGGAGGCACCGGGTACGAGACCAAAAAACTCCAGCAACGGTGTGGCCACGGTTACCCCGTGATCAGGTGAGGCTGATTGTACACCGGTGACGCCCGACCGGATTCCGGGTAGCCGAGCTTACGAGCGAACCTTCCGAATCCATTCGGTCACAGATGACGGCATGAACATGTTGTCCGAAATTCCAGCGATCTCCTCGGCTTCCTTCCAGCGCGCTTCGAGCACTGCCAGTTCGCCTTCGAGTGCGCGGCGCTCATCGTCTTCGTGCGTCACCATTTCGAGAGCGAGGCGCGCTTCGATGGGAATCCTGGAGAGTTTCCCCTGAGACGTTGCATTCCAACCCGGTTTGACGGCCAGCGAGGCAGCAGTGTTCAACAACCTGCTCGCGTTACCAGCCTCTTCAACGAGCTTGACGGCTGACTGAACGTTCCGCTTGGTGCCGCCGCTACCGTTTACCGTGGGAAGGATCGCAGCAAGAGCCGGAAGTGCGTCGCGCGAGTCCAGCAGTACAGTGTTTTCCATGGCGCGGCGTGGCGTGTAAGCCCACCAATTGTATGCGCCTTTGGGTCGCGTCTTTTTGTATGCGAGCGAGAGTTGCCAGTCGGAGCCAACCGTCTGGATTATTTTCGCTTTTTGAAGGAGTCCGCGTGTTATTGGAACTATTCCTTCTGACGTTGGAACTCTTGCGATCACACGACGATTGCGCATCGCCACGAGAGCCTGCACCGGCGCATTGATAAGACCACCTCCGCCAGCGAACAGGCCGAGCGCCGCATAGCCCGAAACAACTGCGCCGACGGCGACCGCGCCGCCCGCAGCGATCATGTAGTAGCGCCGGCGCCGCCTGCCAAACTGATCTCCGTAACGCCACGCTGCCATTTCAGGTCGCTGCGGACTTCCGACGCGCACAAGCTCAAGTCCTTCGCTCACGCGTGCCAGGCCTATGTGATCAGTAGACATGCGAAGCGAAGTCCCACGGAAGAGTCGCTCGCACTCCTCGATCGCTTCCCAGCGCTCTTCCAGCGGCGTGAGATTCCAGCGCTCGCAAGATCGGCAGATGACCCACAACCTGCCCTTCTGCTCATCAAAGGCGAGCCGGCGTCCGATGGGGAAGTGTTCAACAACCTCGTTCGCGCCCAGGTCGCTGTGACAAAAGAGACAGGTCGAATACATGGCGGATGTCATGTGCGAATCTTCCGAATCCATTCGGTCACAGATGACGGCATGAACATATTGTCCGAAATTCCAGCGATCTCCTCAGCTTCCTTCCAGCGTGCTTCGAGCACCGCGAGCTCGCCTTCGAGTGCGTGGCGCTCATCGTCTTCATGCACCACCATTTCAAGAGCGAGCCGCATTTCGATTGGAATCTTCGAGAGATGTCCCTGAGTCTTTGCACTCACGGCCGGCGTGGTCGCCAGCGATGCAGCACGGTTGAGGAGTCTGGTCGCGTTGCCGGCCTCTTCCACCATTTTGACGGCAGACTGAACACTCTGCTTGCTCCCTCCGCTGCCGTTCACTTTGGGGAGGATCGCGGCAAGTGCCGGCAGTGCGTCGCGTGAGTCCAGTAGCACGGTGTTATCCATGACACGACGCGGTTTGTACGCCCACCGTTTGTAGGCGCCCTTCGGCCGTACCTTTCTGTAAGCGAGCGACAGTTGCCAGTCGGCGCCCGGCATCTGAACAATTTTGGCCTTTGGAAGGAGTGCTTGCGTTATCGGCACAAGTCCTTCTGCCGTTGGCACTCTTGCGATTACGCGACGTCTGCGAATCGCCATGAGAACTTGCACCGGCATATTGATCATGGACGTGCCGCCGCCCGCGAACAGACCGAGCGCGGCATAACCGGAAACAATTGCGCCGGCCGCGACCGCACCACCCGCAGCGATCATATAGTAGCGCCGGCGTCGGCGTCCGAATTGATCGCCATATCTCCACGCCGCCATTTCAGGCCTCTGCGGGCTTCCGACGCGCACAAGCTCAAGTCCTTCGCTAACGCGTGCCAGGCCTATGTGATCTGTCGACATCCGTAGCGACGTGCCGCGAAAGAGTCGTTCGCACTCTTCGATCGCTTCCCAACGTTCTTCCAACGGCGTGAGATTCCAGCGCTCGCAGGATCGGCAGATAACCCACAACCTGCCCTTCTCGCCATCGAACGCGAGCCGGCGCCCGACGGGAAAATGTTCAATTACCTCGTTAGCACCGAGGTCGCTGTGACAGAAGAGACAGGTTGAGTACAAGAATCACTTCCGTTCGTACACGCTCTTGCCGCCGATGTACGTGGAGAGCACATGCGTCTTCAGGATGTCGCCGGCCGGCACAGCCATGATGTCCTGATCCAGCACGGTGAAGTCCGCGTACTTGCCGGGCGTGATTGATCCCATTACGTGCTCCTGGAATCCCGCGTACGCGGCCCAGATTGTCATCGACTTGAGTGCTTCCTGACGTGTCATTTTCTGTTCCGGATACCATCCGCCATTCGGCCATCCAGTTGAATCGGCCCGCGTCACCGCACTATGAAACGTTATCAGAGGATTGACATGTTCGACTGGAAAATCTGTGCCGTTCGGAACAATGACGCCTGTATTCAACAGCGAACGCCAAGCGTACGCTCCACGAATGCGCGACGGGCCGAGGCGGTCTTCTGCCCAGCGCATGTCGCTGGTCTGATGACTCGCCTGCATGCTCGGGATTATACCAAGTTGCGCGAAACGGGGAATATCTGCCGGGTCGAGAATTTGCGCGTGTTCAATGCGGAATCGGTGATCGGCAGTCGGAACAGCTTTCAGCGCTGCTTCGTAAGCATCGAGCGCGTTTCTGTTGCCGCGATCTCCAATTGCATGCGTTGCGACCTGAAAGCCGTGTTTGAGCGCGGATGTCGCGACATCCTGAAGGTGCGCTTCGGACGAAACCAGCAAACCGGTATTGCCGGAGTCATCGGAGTACGGTGACAATAGTGCTGCGCCGCGCGAACCAAGTGCGCCGTCGGCGTACAACTTGATGGAACGAACCCAGATGTGTCCACCGTACAGCGCACTGCGGGGACCGAGCGTGTAATAGTGCGCAATCGCAGCACTGTCATCGCCGATGAGCAGGTAACCACGCAGATCGAACTTGCCATTCTGCGCCATCGACTCCATCACATCGATAACCTGACGGGATTCGCCCGGATCGTGCACAGCCACGAGGCCCCAGCGATAGCATTCCTGCAACGCGGCAGCCAGCATCGTTTCAAGCTGCGCCCTGGTCAGCGCCGGGATTGCGCGGTTTATGAGATCCTTCGCGTTGTCGACAAAGACGCCTGTTGGATTGCCTCGCGCGTCTCGAACGATGCGACCACCGACCGGGTCTTTCGTCGCGGCCGTAACGCCCGCAGCCTGCATTGCGCGCGCATTTGCGAGCAGTGCGTGTCCGTCGACTCGCTCCAGCATCACTGGGTTATCGGGGAACGTGCGAGTCAACGCTTCGCTCGTCGGGAACTGCTTTGAGGCCCAGCGATTCTGGTCCCAGCCTCGGCCTATCACCCACTCGCCTTTCTGTACCGCGCCAGCATGTTTTACTGTGCGTTGAATCGCCTCTTCGTAAGACAGACTCCCGACGAGATCTGCGTCGTGGAGAAATTCACCTAGTCCGCTCAAGTGCCCGTGCGCATCGGCGAGGCCCGGGACGACCGTTGCGCCGTGCAGGTCGATAATGCGAGTGTTCGGGCCGCGGAGAGCCATCGCTTCGCTTTCAGATCCGACGAAGGCAAAGAGGCCGTTTCGGATTGCGAACGACTGTGCGGCGGGCCGCGTGTCATCCACTGTATAAATGTGGCCGCCCGTCACGATCACATCGGCAGGCGCATTCGTAACGCCCTGCGCGAACAGTGACGACGCACACAGCAGCAGTATTCCCGCAAGTGTTCCACGCTTCGCTTCAGCCTTGAATAATTTCACGATTCGTTTTGCCAGTGGGTGATTCGAGGAGATTCTGTACAGGACATTCCGTCCGTCGCCGACACGTTCGACGATGCCTTCGTTTTCGAGCCGAATGATCGCCTCGCGCACCGCCGGTCGGCTGACCTTCGTGTCACGTGCAATACGCGGCGGTGCGTGTTCACCGCCAGGCGTGAGCACGCGCAATACGCGAACGGCCGCGCGGGATCCGAAAATTCTGTCCAATGAGTTGGGTTTGGACGAAGCCACTATGCTACCCCTGGTCTGCGTGAATACTCACAGCACCATCGGCGTTAGCCGTGACGGTCACGCCAGCGCCGATCCGAATGTCTGGAGAAAGCTCAATGAGTTGGCCGCGTGCATCTACCACGTAGGTTTCGGTACTGGCCATCTTGAGAATCTCCGCCGCCGAGCCCACAACTGCAAGCTTACCGCCTCTTACGCCGAGCGCCGTGGCCCACGGGCGCGCGGGATTGCCTGTTTTAAACCGAACGTTGGTGACAATCAAAGACAGACGCTCGGCGGTCAAACAGCTTCCCGTCTATCCACGTAGATCGAGGCCGCTGCGGCTGACCCAAGAATCAGGACGATCACAGCGAGCGATGCCAGGGTTGGGAAATCGTACCAGTGTGAGGTGAGCATCTTGAGTCCAACGAACACAAGTATGAATGCCAGCCCGATCGACAGATAACGCAGTTTCGTTACCGCACCGGAGAGGAGAAAATAAAGAGATCTGAGGCCGAGGATTGCTGCAATGTTTGACGTGTACACTAGAAATGGTACTCGCGTCACTGCGAATACAGCTGGGATACTGTCAACCGCGAATACGAGATCCATGGTTTCGATGAGCACCAGAACCACGAAAAGCGGCGTCGCCATCCGCCGCTGAATGCCTTTCGCGTCCGGCGCGTGCACGAAGAAATGCTCACCGTGGTAATCGTAGTGCACGGGAATGACGCGACGTATGAGCCGAAGCACGGGATTGGCGCCGGGATCGACATGCTTGTCGCCTCCCATTCCCATCCGAATGCCGGTGATCACCAGGAACGCGCCAAAGACGTAAGTGATCCACTCGAAACGATTGAACAGCGCAGCACCCGCCGCGATCATCGCACCTCGCATTACGAGGGCGCCGAGTATTCCCCAGAACAGCACGCGATGCTGGTACTCCTCCTTGATGTCGAAGTAGGAGAAGATGAGAACGATGACGAAGATGTTGTCGACTGAGAGCGAGTACTCGACGAGATAACCCGTGATGAACTCGACGCCAGCGAGGTGCCCCTGGAAGTAAAAGACTCCAGCCGCGAAAATGAGCGCAAGCGAAACCCAGACGGCGCTACGCGCTGCAGCCTCCTTTACGGAGAGCTTCTTGTTGCTGCTGAAAAGTCCGAGATCGATTGCGAGCGCCGCCAGAACGACCGCGTTGAACGCGATCCACGGCAGCAGCGGAGAATCAAATACCTCCGCAATCAACGGTCAGTGCCTATTTGCGTTCCATCGCATCACGGACATCGAGAAGGATCTCGAAGTACAGCTGCTCGCGGCGATAGGCGAAGTCGAGCGTGGCCATCTGGGACTGGTCGCCAGAAGCCTTGGCTCGCTCAAAGGCCTCGCGATACATGTCGTCGAGGTTGGCGAGAATTCTGTCGCGGGGTCGTGACATAGGGCGATACGAGGGTTGGGACGGTTCGTTTCCCATGCTGGCGATCCGTTCAAGGATCGTCTCCGGGTCGCGTCCGTCAAAAAGGAGTTTTTGTGCCGCCCCAAGGGCGAGCCGTCGCGGATCGATAGGGTTCGTCAAGCCTTTCAAATTTAACGCCTGACTATGGCGGCGACGGGCCCGATTGCTTCCGGCAACTAATCGCCCGTCCGCGAAGAAGAGCGTGAGGAAATTCGATGAAATATGGCTTCGTCCACGGGGTGCCCGCCCTTGAGATGCTCTACGACTATGCGCTCCAGCAACTCGGGGGTGACAGCTCCATACCAGATACCTTCCGGATAGACGACCACAATCGGCCCGCGTTCGCACACGCCGAGGCACGGCGTCTCGCCTCGTTTGACGCGATCGGGTCCGAAAAGCAAACCCTCTCGCTGGAGCAACGCTGCCAGCAACGAGTAGAGTGCACGCCCCCGCCGGTCCGGGGAGCAGTATCCGCCCGTGCACACGATGACATGGCGAGAGTACGATTCCATCGGGCGCGGTAAGAGTGCCATATTCCACGTATAGTAATTGAGTCCGAATCACCCTTCGATAAACTGATGTTTATGTCCAATATAGATCCCGCCATTGCTGCCAAGCATTACGCCCACCCAGAGGTTCTGGTGAGCACGGATTGGCTCGCAGAGCACCTGAGCGACGATTCGATACGGATCATCGAGTGCGATGAGGATGTGCTTCTGTACGAGGTCGGGCACATTCCCGGCGCACAGAAACTCGACTGGCACGCGGACCTGAACGATCAGATTATTCGCGATTACGTCGACAGAGAACAATTCCAGGAGGTTCTCCGCGCACGTGGAATCGATGAGTCCAAAACAGTGATCTTTTACGGCGACAAGAACAACTGGTGGGCAACATATGCCTTCTGGGTGTTCCAGCTTTTCGGCTTCACGAACGCGCGAATTCTCGATGGTGGCCGCGCCAAATGGGAGGCGGAGGGACGTCAGATGACGACGGATCGCCCGTCCTTCCCGCGCACTTCTTACAATGCACCGGCGCGATCGGACGAGCAGATCCGCGCGTTCTTTGACCATGCACTCAAGCAGTCAAAGACCAACAAGCCACTGCTCGATGTACGCAGCCCGCAGGAATTCTCAGGCGAGCGCACTCACATGCCGGATTACCCGCAAGAGGGAACGCTCCGTGGCGGCCATATTCCGAATGCACGGTCGGTTCCCTGGGCTCGCGCGGCAAACGCGGATGCAACGTTCAAATCTGCGCCGGACTTGCGCGCGATCTACGAGCGTGAACAGGGCCTTTCTGCATCAGACGACGTGATCACTTACTGCCGAATCGGCGAACGATCGGCGCATACCTGGTTCGTCCTCAAATATCTGCTGGGCTATCCGAACGTGCGCAACTACGACGGATCATGGACAGAATGGGGTAACACCGTGCGCGCACCAATCGAGGTGGGCGCATGAGCGGCACGATACCAGCGGCCGCAAAAATCGTCTGGGCCGGCGAACACAGATTCGATGCAAGTGCGCCCGGCACCGCCTCCATCCGAATGGACGTTAGTGGAAAAACCGGAATCAGTCCGGTGACCACACTTATCGCTGCGCTCGGAGGATGTGTCTCGGTCGATGTCGTTGATATCCTCGCCAAGCGCAAGACGCCGGTCGAATCGCTTCAAATTGATCTGCAAGCTACACGGGTAGACGGTACTCCCAAGCGGCTCGCGAGTGCAACGCTCAATTTTGATATCAAGGGCGCAGGAATCGAACGATCGCACGCCGAGCGCGCTATTGATCTGGCTATCAACAAGTATTGCTCGGTCCGCGACTCGCTACGGGAGGATATCCCCATTGCGTGGACACTCACTCTGAACGGTGAGAAGCGCGACTCGGCGTCCGCGAAGCAAGAC
>JBDTAW010000271.1:0-10492 GCA_039924445.1 Gemmatimonadaceae bacterium | reverse complement strand
CTATCTCGCGATCATGTCGCCGAGCTCTTCTGGGGCGATCGCGACGAGGATCGCGCTCGACATTCCATGCGGGAGGCACTGTCGAAGCTGCGCCAGCTCCTCGGTCCCGATTCAATACCCCTGCGGTCGGACCGCGTCACGCTGGGGTCCTCGGTGCCACTTGCAGTGGATGCGAAAGCCCTCGTTGCGGCGTCCACCGCCGGCGATACGAGCAAGGTAGTCGAGCTTTATGGCGGCCCGTTTCTCGACGGCGTGCATGCTGGCGGCTCCCGTTCATTCGAGGATTGGAGCGACGCCGAGCGCTCGATGTACGAATCGAGATTCATCGCTGCGTGCGTTCCGGAGTGTGCGCGGCTACGCAAGGTGGAAGCGTGGACTGAGTGCGCAGAGCTGGCTCGGCGCTGGCTTGCCGCCGCACCACTCGATCCGAAGCCAGCGCTGGAAGTACTTCATGCGCTTGCTGCGCCCGGCACGCGTGACGCGCTGCGGATTGCGTCGCGCGAGTACCGGCAGATCGCCGAGCGCCTGGCGACTGACTTCGAGCTGCCACCGCACGCGAGCGTAGTGAGGGCGGCAGACGAAATAGCGCATCGGTCGGTCGCGTCAGAAGCCGAGGAGCCGCCGCTCGCCCCGCCTGTTTCGGTCGTTCCTCCTAACGGGACTGATCCACCGCGGCTCCCATCATCTGAGCAGTTTACTGATGCGCCCACCGATGCAGCTATCGAATCGGATACCGGTCCCGGTATCGAGTCACGCTCTCCGGAATCGCGAGTATCGCCGAGTGAATCGCCGAGCGAATCGCCGGCTGTTGTTCGTCGGATGAGCCCACGACGGCCCAACAGAATAGCTGCAGCAGTTGGCGTAGCCTCCGTTCTGATTGCGGTCACCGCGTTAGCATCGCGCGCGTGGTTGGAGCACTCACATGCGACTGACAACGGTATGCTGGCGATTGTACCATTCGACGTCGTGGGCCAAACTGGAGATGCGTGGCTCGCAGCTGGCGCACCGCGACTCATCGGAGCTGCACTGTCGCGTGAGCACGTGGTGACCGTGCTCGATCCCGCGCATCTGCGCGATGTACTGCCCGCCAAAGATACGAATGTGGCTCCCTCATCAGCCGAGGCGCTTGCAGCTGCGCACACACTTGGAGCAAGATGGCTACTGAGCGGCAGTGTCATCGCGGGTGGCGGGCGTTACTGGCTGGACGTTTCGCTCAATGATATGCGCGGTGGTCATGGCACGCGCCGTGTGACCATGGTTGATACGACGCTCGACGCTGTCATTGCGCAGGCGACGGCGCGTCTCGTTGCGAGCATCGATACATCCGACAGCGGCGCACAGCTTGCGGAGCTGGAACCGAATACAGTCGCTGCGTATCGGTACTATATCCGCGCGCTTCGGCTTCGTGCGCAACTGCGCCCGGACGAAGCTGCTGCTGCACTGGATGCTGCGATCGTCACGGATTCAAGCTTTGTAGCGGCTGTAATGGAGCGACGGTATTTACTCGGGGCCGTGTACACGACAGCGGGTATGGATACCGCACGTGCGCTCGACCGTGCATACCTGAGAGATCGCGCGCAAGCTACTGCATTCGAGCGTCTTTACTTTGACGCGTATCTCGCGATGCATAGCGGAGATCATGTGCGTGCCGAAGCGCTTGGCCGCATGCTGTTGATTCTATACCCGCGTGATCCACGTGCGTACACCCGCTCCATCGAGATGCTTTCGATGCACGGGAAGTTCGCCGAGGCTATGTCCGTCGCAATGCGAGCGATTGCGCTCGACTCGGCAGGCAGCACAGCCCGAAGCGACGAATGCCGCGTTTGCGTGGGGTACCGTACGGTCTCGGAGATAGCGCGCACGACCGGCGATCTCAGCCGCGCAGAGGCCGCTGCCCGGCGCGCTACGTTTTTCGGACCGGAGGATCCGTCGGCGTGGGCGCAGCTTGGTACCGTGCTCTCTGCACGAGGCCGCTACGATGATGCAGTGGCGGCGGCGAGGCGGGCCGGTACAGTCGCACCCATGAACCCGGAATTCGCGATGGACGTAATTCGCCGACTGATCGAGGGCCGCCAATACGCTTCGGCTGACAGCGGATTGCGCGTCTGGGAATCCACGGATGATCCACGTTTCGCCTCGAACGCGGCAGATCTGCGCATCCTTCTGCTTCGCGAGCGCGGTCAATTCAACGCGGCGGCGAGCGTACTAGATGACGCATTGAGACGCTACCCAGCCGATTCCGGTTGGCTTCTACTGGTGCAAGGAGAGAACCTGGCCCGCCTTGGCGATGTTACTGGCGCAAGGCGAGCCTTTGTTGCCGCGGTGCCAACGGAGCCGATGTCGAGTGCCGACGGTCCCGCGTCGCAGTTCCCGGCAGACTGGGCGCGCACTTTTGCATGGCCGCGCGCACTCCTCGCTGATGCATTGTGGCAGGCAGGAGATCGTGATACCGTGCGCCTGGGCGCGCTCGCCGATTCGATTCAGGCCATCGGCGCCCGAAGCTATTACGCGCGTGATTGGCGACTGTATCACCATGTGCGTGGATTGATCGCAATGACCGGTGGGCGCTGGGCGGAGGCGGAGCGAGAACTCAGCGCTGCTCGGTGGGGCCGCTTCGGCTGGACCCGTACGCTTGTCGAGCTCTCTCGTGCACAGCTAGCGCAGGGGCACGCAACCGACGCGGTTGCAACTTTGCGCGACGCATATTCATCTCCACTTGCCGCCATGGGCCGCTACGTGCCGCGCAGCGAGCTCGACTTCAATATGGCACACACGTTCGCCGTGGCCGGAGAAACTGACAGTGCGCGAGTCTACGCGACTTACGCGACGAATGCGTGGCGCAATGCTGACGCGCGTGTGCGCCGCCGGCTAACTGAGCTGCCGTTGCAGGCAACGCACTGAGCAAATGTATTGTCGTAGTTGGCGGTGATGTAATCGTCTACCGACGGCAAGCTCTGGAGCTCCAGATCCCGAGTCCAAGCCGCCCGGCGCTCTACTTCAGTCGCGGGCGCGAGTGAGATAGAGCATCTGGTGCGGATAGTCCAGCTCAACGCGAAAGCGCTTGAGTACGTTGCCGGCAAGCGATCCAACTATCGGCGCTGCCATCATGCCGCTCATGTATCGCTCGAAGGTGCCTTCCCGCTGCGATACCACTCCAAACTCTGCGACTTCCTGGGTCCCCCACTGTGCCGCCGGCACGAACATGGTCTCGAGAGTCTGGCCGCCTAGCGTCGCGGCTTCGCCGAACGCGCCGGTGTGTCGCTGCCACTCAGGGTGCTGCTCGCCCCACGCTTTCAAGAGCTTCTCCGACACCATGGTAAACGACGCTCCGGTATCGATCAGCAACCCATATGTGGTACCACTCACCGTAATCTCTGTACGCGGAAAACCCGATTGTTTTGCGACCGGCATCGGGAGTCCAACCCCGTCCCGGGTGAGGACATTGGGCTGGGCAATGGTGAAGGTTTGGTTTGGATAATCGAACACAACGTCATACTGAGCCAGCACATGTCCCGGCACCACACCCTCGGCGCGTCCCGGCGCTGCTTTTGGCAGGACATTGTCTGTACCGATCAGAATCCCTGTTCGCTCGGGATTCAACCGGAGCGGTATTTCGCCAATGTAGGCGGCAGGGAGACTCGTTGCCATTCCAAACTCGGAGCCTTCTTCGCGAGTCGTCGCGCCCCATTCAAGTCCAAGCTCGCGGGCCAGTGGTTCTGCGATTATGAAGGCACCACCGCCGGTGTCGAGTAGAAACCGCGCAGTTCTTGTCGTACCGTCCGGCTTGTGAAACGTGATCATCACGAACGGTCGGTTGCCTTCAATGATCAGCGGCACCGTAGCCCGATCCACGCGCTGGGCGGTGACTATTTGAGGCGTGGCGACGAGCATGACAGACGCGACGATAGCGGCGAGCAATGGTGACATTACAGATATCTCGTGTTGATTGTCCTAGAAGTCCCCGGTTTGTCTCGGCTCTGCTGAGCTCGAACGCGCGCAATCTTGCCAATCAGCGCGTATGGGATGCGCCGATCCAGCGGGAAACGCAGGTTGCCCTTCGGCCCGGCGTACGGCGCGACGGCCGCCATCAACGCCACATCCCCGCGCACCGGCGGATAGACACCGATGTGCGCTTTGAACGCGGCGAACTGAATGACGACTCGGTTCAGCTTAAAGCCGGGCATTCGATAGCTGATCGTTTCCTGTGCATCGGGAACAGCTCGCTGAATCGTGGCGCGGATTTTCTGTAGAATTGGCTGCACTGCTTTTGGACACGCAGCGATGTACTCGTCGATATTCCCTGGAACCGCTTGGTTCGCTTTCAGCTTGCGCTACTCTGCTGTTGTGGGATCAATCATGGTAGCAACCTGCGAGACTCGGTTTGCGGGGAACCCGCCTTTTCGCGCGTGCTCTCGAACCATGTCTTCGTTCGGGGCGATGTAGATGCAATAGATCTTGTCCCCAGTCACGTAGCTTTGCACCCACTGGATCTGCGGCCCCATCTCACTCAGCACACCGCAGGATGTCTGCGAAATCCCTCTGAGTTCCTGCGGCGAGAGCTTGCCGGCTCCCGGAATCTCACGTTCGATCAGGTACTTTGGCATGGCATTCTCCGTTGGGGTGATTTTGGACCCGGGACAAGAGGGTAAAAGAACCTAGACCGGCCGACATTATCGCGCAACTCGCCGGCGCGACTACTTCGGGATCATTCCGATTTGCCGTAGCCAATTCTCAACCAACGGTGGCCACGCCGTAATCGGAGAACTTGTGCGCCGCAGTCCGAATGCGTGACCGCCGTTCACATACAGATGTATTTCTACGGGAACGCCAGCCGTCGGTGGTGTCCGCGCTGCGCATCCTCCAGCGCCGTACGGCAATCGCGGTACGGCCCCGACTTTGCGCACGGAACGCGGTACTTCAGCAATACGCACGTGATGCCTCCGGATGTCAGCCAGTCACATGCGTCAGTTGCGTCAGTGAATTGGCGCTCCCTTGTGAACCTGCGCCAGGCCGTTCTTCATCCAGTCGGGGGCCGGTGCACCCTTCAGGTAATGATCGAAGAACTGCTTCATACGAATCTGGAAATCCTTCTGATTGGGTGTCTTGGCGAGATGATGCGGCTCGTCTGGATACGACAGCCAGATCACTTTCTTTCCGTTACGACGCGCAGCATTGTAGAACTCCAATCCCTGGTCCCAGTCAACAGCGCCGTCAGCAGTGCCCTGTAGAATCATGAAGGGCGTGGTGATCTTTGTAACATTGAATACCGGCGACTGGCTCTCGTACAGCGCCGTAGCGTTCCACGGCGTGACGTTCACACCCATCCGCCCCTGGCTCGTTTCGAGGATGGCGCCGTTCGGCTGACCGCTCTGTTTGTACAGTTCGCCGTACATGCTGATCAGATCCGTGAGCGGCGCACCGGTCACGATTGCGGCGAACATGCTGGTCTGCGTCAGAATGAACGACGATTCGTAACCGCCCCAGCTATGTCCCTGCAATCCAATGTGTGCTGGATCTGCGTAGCCGAGCGCAATGACCTTGTTCACTGCTGCAGTGACACAGTCCAGCGCCGACGAACCCGGCCTCCCGGTTTCGTAGACGATATCGGGCTCGAACATCAGATAGCCATCGCTCGCGTACTCGCTCATGTGGGGCCGGTCGTCGTAGACCGGCATCGAGAACTGGTGATGAGTGTTCGAGAGGATTTCGTAGATGTACACGAGCATCGGATACTTCTTACCCGGCTGATAATCCGCGGGAAGAGTGAGCGTACCCTGCAGTTTCCTGCCTGCACTGTTGGTGTAGTCGATCAGTACGCGTCGTCCCCACGCGTACTCGGCGATCTGCGGATTGGCATCGGTCAGCTTGCGCGGCGCGGCGAATTTTGCGTCACTGGTCCAGTAGTCGGGGAAGTCCGTGAAAGTCTGTTCGGTGAAGATCACGCGATCAGCATGCTTCGCCTTCGCGGCGTCGCCGATCATCTTGTCGTCCCAGATGAGCGGCGTCGGCTTGCCGCCGTCAGCGGGCATCTGCCAGTAGCCCGACTTCTTTGTCCACTCGCCGTACGCGGTGAGCGGCTGGGACTTTGACAGGTCCACCGACTCGGCGGGTCCACCGCGAGATCCGAAACCACGGCGCGTATCAGCCGAAAATCTGGCAATACGAAACTGTACCTGCTGCGCTGCACCAGCGCCTCCAGTAAGATTGCGTCCCTTGCCGCCGTCCAGCGGGAGCGCCCACAAGTCGTACTTGTCGTACAGAAGAACGTACTTCCCGTCCTTCGACCAGCCGCCGACGCCCCAGATGGGTTTCTCTCCAGCCTGATCGTTGTCGGTGTTTACAAAACTCTGTCCGGTTGCGGCGTCGACATTTACCGTTTTGCCAGTGACGAGGTCGTACGCCATCACGTGACCCGCCGAGAGATACAGGAACCACTTGCTGTCGGGCGACGTACCCATTGTGTTCAGCACATTTTTGGCGATCAGAGTTCGCTCGCCGGTGGCGGTGTTGATGCGGTAATAATCGGAGTGCGGCTGCCCGTTCGTGTAATCGTACTCGTAAGGTGTGGGATCCTGGCCGATGGCCCAGCGGCCGTCGGCGGTTGAAGTTGTCGTCTTCATGTTGCTGTCAGCGAGCTGCACGAACTTTTTGCTGGCCAGGTTGAACGCGCCATCGAAGGTCGCGTGGCGGAGCTGATTTATCTGGATCATCTGCTGCGACTGCACGTCGACGTCCTTCCAGTGCCAGATATCGAGATTGGCCTGCGATTCGGTCGACTTCGGTATGGAGTCGTCCTGTTCCTTTATTCCGACGAACAGACGAGAGCCGTCCTTGCTCCACGTGGGTGTCGCGTATTCGCTGAGCACGAACCCGTGCGGGAACGCAGCGTCCTGCGAGGGATCGAACTCGACAGCGGGAGCGGCGGTCCCAGCATCGGACCAGGCGAGCATAACGTTGTCGCGCTGCTCCTTGCCCTTTGGTTTGTCGCCGCGGAGGACTGCGAGACTGCTGGACGAATCGCGCCATGCGAG
Source organism: Gemmatimonadaceae bacterium (assembly GCA_039924445.1). Classification (GTDB taxonomy): domain Bacteria; phylum Gemmatimonadota; class Gemmatimonadetes; order Gemmatimonadales; family Gemmatimonadaceae; genus Fen-1247. The sequence continues at coordinate 3,461 of JBDTAW010000271.1, read as the reverse complement.
ACCAGCATATTCCATCGGCCTGGTGTCCAGTGCCCTGCTCTCGCCCGAGGTCAGATTGATGATATACGCGCCGTCACCGAGTTTGTCGGCCGCGTCCACGGTGTAGGCAAGCAGGTTTCCAGCGGTATTGAAGTCGTACTGATTCACGTTGCCGACGTTCTGCGTTGCCCCTGTAGCAAGGCGGCGGAGCAGAAGATCGGTTCCGTGATGCGCCGTGTCACCGGGGGTGGCGTTCATCTTGATGGCCAGCCACTGCGAGCCGGACGCGAACTTGAAGCCGCTCGCGTTGGGGACGTCGTACTTGTCACCGGTGACGAGGTTGAGCAGTTCGAGGTGGCGAGTGGTGTTCGTGTCGTGTCCTGCCGCGCTATCGCCCTTGGAGCTGGCGTCTCCGTTTCCCGCTCGTGGAGTCGACGCTGGGCGAGCACTGCGGCCGCGGCCCTTCGCAGCGGCAGGCGGGTTCACGAAGTAGCCAATCCACTGTGAGTTGTCGGAGAACTGTGGAGCTCCCCCGGCTCCTGCTCCAGCACCAGGGCCAGCACCAGGGCCAGCGCCCCGTGCACCGCGTCCGGCCGCGGCGGTACCGACCGGCACAGTGTAGAGCTGTTCGCGGTCCAGTGATTTCACGAACAACGTATCGTCGCCGTCGTTTGGTGCGAAGGTGTACGTCATCCAGCCGCCATTGTCGGAAATGGCCGAGGCGGTAATGCGCTTCCACGGACCATAGTCGGCCAGCGTCAGGACCTTCTTGCCATCCGGGGCGACCTTGTGAGCCACCGGTTCAGCGCCAGATGCTCGGCCAGCGGTCGCCTGAGCAAGGCTCGGCGATGGCGTGAGGAAGGCGAACGCAACGACGACAGAAAGTGCTGTCGCGGCAAGAGAAGACCGACGCATGAGAGACTCCGGAATCGATTTGGGCATTTCAAGCAGGTGTGACGTGACGATCATACCGGCTGGCAAGGCGTCCGACAAGGAATACGGCCTCGGCCTGTAAACGGCTGCACGGCGCTCGACGTCAGTCAATCGGTCCAGCGACCAAACCCCCGCAATTCGATGCGTGTCTGCTGGCCCCGGTTCCGTGCCTCCGGTATCTTGGAAGGACAGGATGACGAGCATTCCGGTGGGTGATCAGCTGGCGAGTCTGCAGCACGAGCTTCGTGATCGGTATGCCGTCGAGGCAAAAATCGGCAGCGGCGGCATGGCGGACGTATATCGTGCCGTTGATCTTAAGCACGCTCGGCTTGTAGCTGTGAAGGTCTTGCGGCGCGAGGTTGGCGACGCGATGGGAGCAGATCGGTTCACGCGCGAGATCGAAATCGCCGCTCGGCTCCAGCACCCGAACATTCTGGCCGTGTATGATTCCGGTCAGGTTGCAGGCACGGTTTTCTACACGATGCCGTATCTGGTCGATGGCTCGCTTCGAACCAGGCTCGATGCCAGAGAACCGTTGCCGCTCGGTGAAGTTCTCGATATCGTGCGCGAGGTCGCGGACGCGCTCGCCTTCGCGCACCGTTGCAACATCGTCCATCGTGACGTGAAGCCGGAGAACATTCTGTTTGTCGCGGGTCACGCGATCGTCGGAGATTTCGGCATTGCGCGTGCGATCGAAGCCGTGGCAGAGGAACGACTAACGCTCGCCGGCTTCGGTGTGGGGACGCCGGAATACGTGAGTCCGGAGCAGGCATTCGGCGAAAATAATATCGATGGCCGCAGCGACGTTTACAGTCTTGCTTGCGTTGCGTACGAGATGCTCGCTGGCGTACCACCGCATACAGGCGGCTCTGCCGCTGCCGTGTTGCACCACAAGACTACGCAGGCCATGCCGTCGCTTGCCGTAACGCGACCCGATCTCGGGCTCGCGGCGTGCGATGCCGTACTTGAGCGAGCGATGTCTCTTGAGCCTGCGGATCGATTTTCATCGGCGGTTGCATTTGCAAGTGCACTGCGCGAGGCAGCCACCGGAGGTCAGGCAACTGTCGTGGCGCCGCGCCGGGACACGGGGGCGTCGATAGTAGTGCTCCCGTTCTCGAACGTGGGAGCCGGCAGCGACGACGATTACCTGAGTGATGGCATCACGGACGAGTTGACGTATGCGCTCGGTCGTCTTCCCGGTCTCCGTGTCGTTGCGCGTACGTCGGCGTTCATGTTCAAGGGCAAAGCTGACGACGTGCGCGTGATCGGACAGAAACTTTCGGTGCAGCACATCCTCGAAGGCACGCTGCGGCGGGCTGGGAATCGACTGCGGATCACGGCTCGGCTCGTGGATGCCACTACAGGTTACGACGCATGGACAGAGCGTTATGACCGCGACTTTACCGATGTGTTCGCGGTACAGGACGACATCACGAGCGCGATTGCTCAGGCAATGCGTGTGGAGCTGCTTCACGAAACTCGCGACCACGTGCAGACATCGCAGCATAACGTGATCGCGTACGAGCGGTTCCTCGAAGCGCGATTCCAGTGGAATCGGCGTACCGAGACCGGAAGCTTCAACAGCGTGTCGCTGTTGCGCGAGGTAATCGAGCTCGATCCGGTATTCATTGCCGCTCGTGCCGCCTTGGCGGAATCGTACATCACGCTCGCGATCTATGGACAGATGGCGCCAGGCGAGGCAATGCCGCCAGCGATGGAAGCCGCCGAACATGCATTGCGCGCCGATCCGATGCAACCGAATGCGCTTGCCGCGCGAGGCTCTGTCCGCGCGATGTACGAATGGAAGTGGGAGGCAGCGGAGGAGGATTTCAAGCGTGCAGTCGCTTCGGATCCGCAGACACCGACGGTATATCAGTGGTACGCGATGCATCTGCTCGTACCTTTGCGGAGATTCGAGGATGCGCGTGCACAGCTGGCGACTGCTCGCCGGATCGATCCGCTCTCGTCGGTTGTAGCGTCGAGTTGGGCGCTATGCCACTACTTTGAAGGCGACTATGGTCGCGCCATCGCCGAGCAGGAGGAATTGCTCAAGCGCGATCCGGGATTCGGAATGGCGCATTTTTTCATCGGACAGGCAGCAATCGCGGCAGGCGAACCGGACCGCGCGCTGGAACATCTGCACCTTGCATCGACGCTGGTTGGCGAAACGCCGGAAGTCATCGCGACTATCGGTGTTGCGTCTGCGGCGGCCGGCGATGCGCAGACTGCCCGCGACGTATTGGAAGCTCTCGAGCAACACGAGCGCAGCGGGTATGTATCGCCAGTGCTGCAAGCGCAGATACATGCCGCCATCGGGGACGCCAACGCTGCGCTGGACGCGCTGGACCGGGCGCGAGCGTTACGCGCGACGGATCTGGCGTGGATAGGTGTGCGACCGACTTTCGACGTGTTGCGGCTACAACCGCGATTCAACGATCTCATGCAAAGCGTAGGACTTGGGTCGCAGATCACGGTACCGTGTGGCTGATCAGCTAGCGTAGCTGATAAGAGTGATGCCAGCGAGTTAAGCAGGGTCAGGTCTTGCGTCG
>JBDTAW010000270.1:0-2766 GCA_039924445.1 Gemmatimonadaceae bacterium | reverse complement strand
ACGTCGCGCTCCCGCAGATGGCCGGAAACCTTGGAGCCACGCTCCAGGAAATAGGCTGGGTCCTCACCGGCTACATCCTCTCGAACGTCGTCGTGCTCCCACTGACGGCGTTTCTGACCGAGACATTCGGGCGACGCAATTACCTGACGGCGTCCATCATCATCTTTGTCGTCGCTTCGTTCCTCTGCGGCACGTCGACTAGTCTCTCCGAAATCGTTTTCTGGCGAATTGTGCAGGGTGCTGGTGGTGCTGCGCTCCTGTCCACCGCACAGGCTACGATCCGTCAGATCTTCCCGCGTGATCAGCAGGGACTGGTTCAGGCAATCTTCATCCTCGGCATCATCGTCGCGCCGACACTGGGCCCGACGCTCGGCGGATGGATCACGGATAACTACAGCTGGAATTGGTGCTTCTTCATCAATATCCCCATCGGAATCACATCCGCGTTCCTTGTAACGACGTTTCTGCATGACCCACCGGGTGCAAAGGGTCGGGAAGGCGGTATCGATTTCTTCGGGATCATACTGCTCATGGTCGGCGTGGGATCGCTGCAATACGTGCTCGAGGAAGGGAACCGGAACGATTGGTTCGACGATAAACTCATTTTGCGACTGTCCATTCTGTCCGGCCTCTGCATCGTGACGATGCTGTGGTGGGAACTGTCCTCGCGCAACAAGCATCCAGTCGTTGATTTTCGCGTCCTCAAGAACAAACAGCTTTCCGCATCGATCTTCCTGTTCATCGCGCTCGGCTTCGGCCTCTACGGCGGGACGTTCATCTTTCCGTTGTTCACGCAGACCATCCTCGGGCTGACGCCACTTGATACGGGTCTCGCGCTGCTCCCCGGTGGTATCGCCACCGCCCTCGCCGCGATTGTATGCGGCAAGTTGCTGAATGGCGCCAAGCCGCTGGTCGATGGCAGGATACTGATCGTGATTGGCATCGCGATCTTCACGATCAGCATGTGGAAGCTCGGCCATCTGACACCACAAGCCGGTGAGTCGGATGTGCGATACGCGCTTATTTACCGCGGCCTGGCGCTCGGTTTCCTGTTCACGCCGATCAACAACGTCGCGTATGGAGTACTGGAGCCGAGCGAAGCGCAGCAGGCCTCGGGGCTGATCAACCTGTCGCGCCAGCTTGGCGGGTCCTTTGGGATCGCGATTCTCAGTACCTACGTGACCACCCACACCGCGCTTCACCGTGCTGACCTGGTCTCGAATCTGTATGCCACAAATCCCGTATTGATTGCGCGCCAGCACGGAATAATCAGCGGGTTGATCGGCCAGGGCATGCCGGCTGTCACCGCAGTGCAAACCTGGTACGCGATCCTCGACGGTCAAGTCACGCGTCAGGCAGCGATGTTGAGCTATAACGACGCTTGGATCATGATAATGCTCACATTTGTGGTGGTTTCGCCGGCGATTCTGTTGCTTCGGGCGCCCGGGATTAGAAAGGGGCCTGCGCCGGAAATGCACTGAGCGGCTGATGGCATCTGGCGATCAGTTCGCCGTGATGTAAGTCGCTTGAATATCGCTTTGCGCCCAATTGACTCCCGTGGCCGCATTGGCGGACCCTGTAAGTCGTAGCCGGAGAGAACCATTTTGCGCGTCCTGGCGTACATATAGCAGAATCAGTGCGGCGCGGGGCAGCGCCGCCCAACCAAGCTACAGGACGCGCAAAAATGTTCACACTCAATCGCTATGCGCTCGGCTTCACCTTCAGTCTTATTGCAACGGTACTTGGCGTACCGACCGCCCGTGCGCAGAACTACTCGAGTACTACCATGGCTAACTACACAAAGCCGTCCGACGCTGCGTTGAAGTCCAAGCTAACGCCCGAACAGTTCGCCGTTACACAGAAGGCCGCTACTGAAGCGCCGTTTCATAATGAATACTGGGACAATCACAAGGCCGGGATCTACGTAGATATCGTATCCGGCGAGCCGCTCTTCAGCTCGAGTGACAAGTTCAACTCCGGTACCGGATGGCCAAGCTTCACCAAGCCGCTCGTTCCGGCGAACATCAAGACCGATTCCGATCATCTACTCGGCTATGCAAGAACCGAGGTGCGATCGGCGCACGCCAACTCGCATTTGGGCCATCTCTTCGATGACGGACCAAAGCCCACCGGCAATCGCTACTGTATGAACTCCGCAGCGCTACGATTCGTGCCAGCGGACAGTCTGCAGGCAGAGGGCTACGGTGAGTTCGCCAAGCTGTTCAAGAAATAGCTGCGAGGAAAATGCATTGCGAACCGCGGTGGTCACCTAGCCGACGCTACGGCCTGTCGCTCGCTGCGCCGGCCCGGATCTCCACCGTCGTCTCGAGTTCGTCCAGGTCCGGCAGGATCTTTTCCCTCAAATCCTTGCCGAGCTGCGGGTTTGAAGCAAGGAATGTACGCACCGTCGCGACTGCCTCCGGCGTTGACTGGCCGCCCATGAATCCCCCGAGCCAGGATCCGATGAAGAAGATGCGACGATTCTTCTGCAGCCATGGGAGCGTGTCGAGCGCTGGCTTGAGATATTTGAGTGTGAGCACTTGTTGATCGGATTCGTTGAACGCGCCTAGGCTCGATGTCGCCCATTCCTCATTCAGTCCCGGGTCGCTTAGATAGCGATTGAAATACTCCCGCTTCACGGCTGTGTCCGCGACAGCCGCACTTGCAATGAATGCGTATCGTTTGCCCTCGCTCGTGGAATCAGATTTGGTTTCCTGCCCTAGTCGGATACTTGCGGTCGAATAGCCCGTAGCGACAAGCCGTGTC
>JBDTAW010000269.1:0-10851 GCA_039924445.1 Gemmatimonadaceae bacterium | reverse complement strand
GAGCGCGCCGCAAGGATCGGCGCGACCGATTTGAGCGCGCGACTCCCTGTCAGGAATCCACATGACGAGCTCGGCCAACTGGCGTTGGTTCTGAACGGACTGCTGTCCAGAGTGGATCATTCACTCGATCAGCAGCGGAGATTCATGGCTGACGCTTCGCATGAGCTTCGGACGCCGGTGTCCATCATGCGCGCGGAAGCGGAAGTCGCCCTCAGCGCGGATGAACGCACGCCAAAGGAATACCGCGATTCGCTCCGTGTGATTGTCGACACCTCGGCGCGCCTGTCAGTCGTTGTAAACGACCTGTTCCTTCTGGCTCGCGCCGATGCCGGACAGCAGCCACTGAGCCGTAGTGCACTGTACCTTGGCGAGCTCTTGAGCGATTGCGGGCGCTCTCTGCGCGCACTTGCCGAGCGATCCGGTGTGGTGATCCTTCCCGTCCTCGACGGAGATGCTCCGTTCAACGGCGATGACGAGATGCTTCGGCGTCTCATTACCAACCTGCTCGACAATGCAGTGAAATACGCGGGATCGGGATCGACTATCACCATGACCCTTTCGGCGGCGCCTGACGCGTATTCTATCAGCGTCCGCGACACCGGTCCCGGAGTCCCCATCGAGGCACAGGCACATTTGTTCGAGCGCTTTTTCCGAGCGGATGTCGCACGCTCGCGCGCCGCGTCAGGAAGCGGCTCAACGGGCGGTGGAGCTGGGCTCGGTCTCGCCATTGCGAAATGGGTTGCCGAGGCGCATGGGGGCCGCTTGACGCTGGCCAAGTCGTCGCCGGCCGGGACCGAATTCGCCCTTTGGCTGCCACGTGACATTTCTGCGCCTTCTGGAACGCTCTCGGTGGCTCCGGACAATGCAGCCTGATCCACTCCTTGGTTTAGATGTCTCGACCGTCCACCAACCGGCGAGTATGTGCGCAAATTGGACCCCGGTTACCAATAACAACTCGTACGACCGTTGTCGTTTAGCCGGGGTAAAGGTTGGCGCTGCTATACATGGTTTCATGCATCGGCATCTCCGCGGGATTATCCGGCTCGCGAATGCCGCTCACCTTATGTCGTGCGGGTTTGCACGTAGAAGTTCGCACGTCCGGCGTATACGGACCGTGGATCTAGTCAGCTTGGGCTTTGCTTGCGCGTGTTTCCCCACGTTTGTCGTCGCACAGGATTCAGCGCAATGTGGCGGCGCGCGAGTACCGACGGCAAAAAATAGCTCGCAGCCGAATGCAGTTGCCAACCCAGCCGCGGATATCGGGGCGGTGTCGGGCCGACGGATTGCCTGGGTAAATGTCGTTACGCTTTCACCTGAACCGCTGCCGGGTGTTGCGGCTACCATTAACCATTTCCACGTACGCACCCGACCGAGCACCATCCGGCGCGAGCTATTGTTTGCCGCCGGTGACACGGTGGATTCAGTCAGCGTATCCGAATCACTCAGGCGCCTGCGACGTCTCCGGTATCTGGCAGATGTGCAACTCGCGGTCTCACCCGCGGATACTCTTGCACAAGTACTGCAAGACACGAATGCGTGTTACGGGAGGGCGACGGTTTCGCAGAGACTCGCTCCGGTTGGGGTGCCTGCTGCTATCGGGCTCACAGTCACGACCAGGGACGCCTGGAGCACACGGCCGAGCTTGCGTGTCAGGAGCGGTACAGTTGGATCAGTTGTCGGTCTCGAGGAGCTTAACCTCATGGGTACCGGCCGAGCAGCCAAGGCTTACCTGAGGACTGACAATGGGAGCGTTGGCGCGGGGGTGGCGTACGTCGATCCGTGGCTCGGTGGGCGAGACCTAATTGGAAGGCTCAGCCGAGACGTGTTCAAGGACGGCGGAGCGTGGCGGGCCTCGGTGGGGACGCACCAACGCAGCATCTTTGATCCGTGGGTAGTCGAGTTGGCGCTTTCCCAAAGTGCACGCAGTGCGTATGCTGGCTCGCACACCGCGCTGGGGGACACCGTTCGCCGGCGCTCTGCAATTCTGCTCTTCGACCGAGTACTTGCGGCCTCGCCATTCGGTGCTACACGCTTGCTCTTTGGTATGGAAGGCGAGCAAATCCGCGAGGTTGCCTTGCCAACGGCACCCGTTCTCGGACCTCTCGACGTGCACCGCTCGTTCGCGGGTATCGACGTGGGATTGGCGCGACACACGGCTCAGTACGGATTGAATGATTGGTTGCTTCCGCAATCGACTGGAGGCGTCGCGCGTCTGGTCGACGTTCCCCAAGGCACAGAAGGTGAAGCCATCGTGGCGGTTGGTCGAGATTTCCTGACCACGCGGCTGGCTATTCATCTGGATGCATGGTCAGGGCGGATATGGAGCCCGGACAAGCACTCGCTGGTCACAGCTGACGTATGGGCGTCCGGCTTCCGCACAGGGCCTGAGTGGAGCGCAGCATCTGTCCGTGGTGCGCTCGGCGCATACCGGGCAGCAACGCGCGGGCTGTGGAGCGCGCGCCTTGCCGCCGAAGAGCTTAGCGACCCCGATCCGACCGTACGCGCGCTCAGCACGTTTGATCCAACGATCCCGAGCCTTCCTCCACGCAGCCGGCTTGCAGAGGCGGCACTCGCTGGATCCCTTGAGCGGACATTGCACCTGCGCCCTATCACACATTCTTACATGCTCGACGCCGCGGCATTTGGTGCCGGCTCATTCCGGTGGGATCCAGCTGCTAGCGTCAGGGATCAGTTCGGGATTGCAGCGGTGGGCGTGGGCTTGAGACTGTCTCCGCTGCGTCAGGGCATCGCAATTCTGCGGCTGGACATCGGCATTCCCGTGGCGCACTCAGCGGGACTCGCATCGAATCCGTTCATAGCCTTGTCGATTTCTCCGTGGCTTGGCACGGGACGCCAGCGGGACGGCCGTGGAGTTCACTGATATCACAACTGTTACGCGCACAGCGGGCGGCGGAGTAGCACAAAGCTGGTCGGCGTATGGTAAGGCATATCCGTTGCGCGCCGATGTGCACTGACGGTGAATAAGAATGGGGGTTAGACGCGTGTTCAAATTTTTTCATAAGTACAAGCGCGTACGGTGGCTCACGCTCACTGCTGTGCTGATTTGTCTCGGCGCGTGGCTCGCCTCGCTGGCGTTGCCAGCTGCGCACTCGGACTATGTCCCGCACAATCCTGCGTTGCGGCGTGCAGACCTATTCTTTTATCCGCCGCACGCGGGACATGGCCCGGCACCAGCCTTCATTTTCTTCTTTGGCAACGATGTAGGATTCTGGTCCGCACACCAGGAGCTTGCGGATGATCTGGCGGGTCAGGGGTATGCGGTGGTGGGCTTCGATGTGAAGCCACTGCTCAAGAGTCTACCCAATGACCGCACCGCTATAGCACGCGATAGTATATTCGACGCGGTGCTCGCCTCGCTAATTCGCGCTTCGCGCCACGAACTCGGTATGGACGCTCGCCCGGTGATCCTGGCTGGGCACTCGATCGGAGCCGAACTCGCCGTCTGGTCCGCAGGACACGTCGCCATTCCGGATCTCAGGGGGGTGGTCGCCATCTCGTCTGGGGCGCGCGGCCACCTGCGGATCACCTTGAGTGACATGGCTAACGCGGGTGATCCGGACGAACCGGGGAGCTTCTCCGTAGCGCGCGAAGTCGCGGCCCTTCCTCCTTCGATGCGCGTCGCGCTCGTCCGCGGGGCCCACGACCGGTACCGCTATGCGGATTCGGCAATTGTAGATGCTGGCGGGCTGCGGTTACAGCTTTCGATCGTTCCGTTGGCCAGTCATTCACTGAAGCGCGTCATCCTCGCACGCTACGTAGTCCGGCGAGCGGTTGCGTGGGTTGCTGAGGCACAGCCTCGATAGTGCGTTCGGCGTCATCGCGTATGTCGTGAGGTGCAGGTGATACGTCGGTTGTCCGCCCGGTCGCAGAGACGTTGGCTTGTCGTGCTATACGTATTTAGCGCGGTTGTAGTCACCATACAGCGCGGCGTGTTCCAGTTCGCGAACGACTATGCGATCTTCCGTGCGTCTTTTTGGAACCTGCTGCGGGGGCGAGATCTGTACGCCTTACACGTGGATCAGGCGCACGACGTCTTCAAGTACAGCCCGACATTTGCGGCGCTGTTCGCGCCACTGTCACTGCTGCCGTCCAGCATCGGGCTTTTGATCTGGAACGTGCTTGGCGCATCGATGCTCATCTATGCGATCGTCCGGCTGCTGCCGGAACACAAGGCCAATCTCGTTCTCCTGATAGCGTATCTGCCAATGCTGCGCAATTTGCAGAGCACCCAGAGCAACACGCTGGTTGCGGCGCTGATCATACTTGCCTTTGTCGCGTTGGAGCGGGGGGAGCAATGGCGCGGTGCGCTTGCCGTTGGTATCGGCGCCGCAATAAAGATCTTTCCGTTGGCGGCATTGTCGCTGGCGATCCCGCATCGGCATCGGCTGCGATTCGCCGTGTGCTTCATCGTCATCGCAATCGCTCTCCTGATACTTCCACTGCTCTTCACGTCACCCTATCTGCTCGCGGCGCAGTACCGCGCCTGGGCCGTCCTCGAAGCACGCGAGATACAGGATTCCGGTGCGAGCGTAATGGGGATGGTGCACACATGGTTGCGGCTTGATTGGCCCACCGTTGGAGTTCAGATCGGAGGGACGGTCTTGCTACTGCTTCCCGTTTGTTTCAGGCGACAACTCTGGATGGAGACACCTCATCTTCGACTACGGTTTCTCGCCTTGCTGCTGGTGTACTGCGTGATCTTCAACCAGAAGGCGGAGCCGCAATCGTACGTCATCGCTCTTGTCGGCATCGCGATCTGGTACGTCGTCTCACCGCGCAGCGGTTGGCACACAGCGCTGTTGGTCATCGCGCTGATGCTGACCTCGGGGCTCGGTCCGATTCCCGAGTTCATCAAGGCACCGCTCACGCCGTTGATCCGGCGACCACTTCCGTGTACGGTCGTGTGGCTGGTCATGCAGGCTGAACTGATCGCGGCGCTTCGTTTTGCGCCTTCCGAAATGACATCGACGAGGCTGGCCGCTGTCACTGAACGGGAGGTTGTTGTTGTTCCGACGACCGAATGAACTCGATGTAATTGATGCCACAAAAAGGTGCTTCGTGATGTGGCGCATGATGGTACAACCGATACCTATGCGATCAACGAACCAAAATTCACCAGCTCGATCCCGCCATGCGCAAGTTGGTGGCGTAGTGCAGGTGACGTAAGAGCGTCGACCTCGCGCTCCCGTTGCCACGTGTAACCGTCCACCGATGCAAGTGCAGCATCAACGAATCCCGGATGCACCATGATTTCGCTGGTTCCCGCGGGAAGCCGATCGATAATCTTTTTGAGTCGCGCGGCGAAATGGTTACCACCCTGCAACGAGATTCCAAAGAAATGATCCACGTAATGATTGAAGTATTCTGGGGAGTTCGCGATGCCGGCGAGGCTTGCACTCGTCGCTGGCGAATATTTTGAAGCATGTTTCGACGCATACCTTGTGAGCGCCGCATGGCGCGCATGGCAGACATGCCATGACGCGCCAAGCATTATCTTCTTGAGCGTGGCGTCCCAGTTGCCTGGATTGATATTCAGAGGTTCGAGTGGTGCGCGAATCACGCGTACGCCAAGCAGCTGCGCCGTCTCGAGCACTGCCGCGCCGATCCCCGGTAGAGCGTGTACGTGACGATGGCTGTCGATGTGACTGACCAGTATTCCGGCCGTACGGAGCTTTGTCAGCTGCGCGATGCACTCACGTGAAACATCCTCTCGTTTTACTCTGCCTGACAGTACCCGTATCGCAAGCTTAGCGAGCGGGTAGAAGGCGCCCGTCGTCGGATCAGTTATGCTTGGTGCATACGTCAGCGGTCGACCTGCAACGATGTTGAGGTGAAGCCCCACGCTAATATCCGCACGCGTGGCATGCAGAAGGGCAAGGGCATCGTCCCAACCCGCCATGTTGGCCATCATCGACACCGATGTAACTACTCCGCGCTCGGCGCTCTTCATGATCCCCCGATTAACCGCGCTGGAAAGACCGAGATCATCCGCGTTGACAACGAGCCGCCGCCGCAAATATGAGCCGGTTTTGTTCGGAATAGCTGTACCCGAACTGGCCGGCTGCTGACTAGTTGTAGTTGCCACGCCAGCCATTCCAACGCACAATCATGATGTCGCGAAGCATGCGCAGAACGTCGCGGACGAAGTCCACAGTGGTCGGTTCGTCATCATAGTGAAATTCCACCGCAGTGTGCTGGATCCGCAAAGCGTGAGCGCGCGCAATGAACAAGCACTCCAGATCGAAACCGAAGCGGGGAATGGTAAGCCTTGGAAAGATGATGGTTGCTGCGTCTGCTGTGAAGCCTTTCAAGCCTGCCTGCGTGTCAATTATCCCGGGTAGAATGGTGTACCGCACGATGGCATTGAAGACACGGCTCATGACGTGCCGCGTGTACAGATACCGGAAGTAGGCTGGACTCATCACATAGCGCGAGCCTTGGAGAACCCGACACGCGATAGCGACGTCAGCACCTGCCTCAAGATCCTGGACGATCTTGGCGATCTCGGATGCCGGGTACGCCAGGTCGGCATCTATGAACACCCGGCACTTGCCGTGTGCGGCAGCCATCCCGCGCGAAACAGCGTAGCCTTTGCCGTGATTGCTTTCGTTGCGGATGACCGTGAATCCGGACATGGGGCCATCGGAGTCACGTTTGAACTGTTCCACGAGTTCGACGAGCAGATCAGCGGTGACATGGTCACTGTGATCGTCAACGACGATTAGTTCAGTTGCGCATGGCTGACGATCGAGGAACGCCGCGATACTGCGCAGCGTAGCGGGGAGTCGAGCTCCGCCATTCCACGCTGGCACTATGACGGATAAATAGATGTCTGCTTCAGGCATCGGCTTGCGGGCTGCCCATGGATGCTCGGCGGTCGGTGCTGCGACCTGTGCTTCGATGTCGGTTCCAGTACTTGCGGCGCCGTCGCTTACCGCGACATCAGTAAGGGTTGCACCCGCAGTGCCCGAGAGGCCATCAATACGCGGTGTCACGCGGCGAGACCCCGATCGGCGGTGGTCTTGCGAGCAGCAGTCCGTCGTGCGCCACCACCAATCAGCCGTGCCACATCAGCCGCGATGACCACTGCGTTCGTACGAGTCGGAAGTATCATGTATCGCGACTCCCACACGGGGTCAAACTTCTCCTTATGCCGCCTGAGTCCCTGAAAATTGTAGAATCGGTTGCAGCGCCGGAAAGCCCAGCTGGCGACGTGATTCCACAGCGGCGCGCCGCGTCCGCCTTCGACACCGGCCAGAGGGGCTACGCCTAGGTCGAACCATGCGAACCCGACCTGGCTCGCCCAGAGCATGATTTCGCTCAAAAGATAATCGATCACACCGTCGGGCGAGCCCGGTGCATAACGCATGAGGTCTACTGACGTTTCCTCGCTGCCGCCACTGGTCCAGATATTGGCAAACGCCACGACTCTTGCGTTACAGCGGACGATCGCCATGGGGCAATGACGAAGATACTCCGCGTCGAAGTAGCCCAATGAAAAGCACTTCTCGCGCGACCCCTTGTCGCGGAGCCATTCGTCCGAGACGTGACGAAGGGTGGGCAGGAGCGGCGCGACGTTGGGTTGTGCCACGAACTCGATGCTGCAGCCGGCCATGATGGCGTGCTTGCGAGCGCGACGAAGCCATTTGCGGGCCGATCCGTCTAGCGAGAAGCCATGCAGCGGAACGCGCGCGCACTCGCCGATCTTGCGTGAAACGAGGCCGCGGTCAGCGTACAGGTAAAGTGCCGAAGGTCGCACGTGATAGAAGACCGGTCGACCTTGATGTTGACTGACCATTTCCCTGAAGCGTCGCACCAGGTGGGCCTGCTCGTCAGGCGTGCCGACTGGATCTCCCATCGCAACCCAGGTGCGCCCCGATACTCCGTACATGAGAAATGCAGTTCCATTTTCGTTGAAGAGGATGCCCTTGTCACCCACCAAGGCCAAATGAGCAGTCGTGCTTGGTGCCGCGGCAACGAGTGGAGCAAGCCGTCCGCGATCAAGCGTGCTCGGAAGAGCAATGCTAACCTGGGGGATCAGAAAGCCCCAGTACAGCCCGACGACGCAGGCAATGGCGCAGGCAATCAATACGAACATGTTGAGAGCATGCAGGTCGGTCGGGAGCAATAGCAGCAAGGTGCCGCGTAACATCCACGCGCCCACACCGCCTCCATACTCCGTACCGTACTCCATCCCGAATCGCATTGCGATCAGCCCAACGACGACAACGCTGACGGTAACCATGGAATGTCTCTTGCACCACGACGTCGGTACAGCGCGAGCCCGGCACTGGATCGAGGCCAATCCACGTACAACGCCACGTCTGATTACCGGGAGTGCAAATGCGCCGCCTGCCAGAATGAACGGTACGCCGTAGTAGATCACTCTGTACCATGTAAGCGCGGCCGCGGTAGCCACGCCACCGGAGAGTGGGCTGAGGATCGCGAGGACAGTGATATCGAATGCACCGAGCCCACCGGGTGCATGCGTCAGCGCGCCAACTGCGTTCGCAACGACAAAGACTGATACACACAGCGCAAACGAGACCGAGCCGTGCGGAAGCAGAAAGAAAATAATGGCCGCACAGAAGACCCAATCGCAGGCGGCAAGCACGGCCTGCGTGCCAACTCGCAGTGTTCTGGATGTCAATAGTAGCCCATCCGGCAGCGTACTTGCCGGCAAATCCATTGACGGTATCGAAATTACGGACGCTGTTGCCGAATTCTCGACCGTTTGTGGTGCATAAGCCGTGTTTGTCCGATTCATAAGGGACCGAACACGCATAACCCCCAAGATTGCCATCGCGAGGCATAGCAGCACGAAGGCGATGATGATCTCACGCGTTCCGGGTTGATGTGACACGGCGAGATTGAGCATGGCTCCAGTACCACTGTCGCCGTAGGCGCTTCCAATAAATGGCGACGCAACGAGTACGACCAGCCCACCACCGACCCAGACAGCCGCCGAACTCATCGCAATCACCTTGACGACGTCGTTGACCGGCCAGCCGCGTCGCGTGTACATGCGCATGCGTATCGCCGCCGAGGCCGCGACTCCGCCGATGCAATGACTCGTCGCATAGGCCAGGAATGAGACCCAGAGCACCGCACGCGCTGGAATAGCGGTTCCGGGCCCTTCTTGCCGCCGTGTCACACCGTGGACAGTGAGCAGCTCGATCCCGCCAAGAGCGGCAAAGCTCAAAGCCGTTAGCAGCAACGCCAATGCAACAGCGCCGGAATTCGCATTGACAACCGCAGTGAGCAGAAGTGACCGCTGCACTTGACCGGGCCAAAATTCCCGCGCTGCATGCCAACCACTGCGGATCAGATGGGGCGCGAGATCAGGCCATATCGCCATTACACTCAGCGCGAGAAGGCTGATACAGACTCCGATCGGAACCGCTATCGCGCTGCGCGAACTCACCCGTCCGCGTATGGCAGTTACACGACCAAGTTGGCGAGTCAATGCTTCCATCCCACAACGATCGGTGGATCGCACCGATCAGTACCGGACGGTTCGTTACTGCGAAGAGGGCGTACGTCCACCCTGTCTTCTCCCGCCGTGACACTGAGAGATCGCGTGTTGTTGGGGACGATCAACTCGTACGTGGCTTCGCCAGCGGCCGTGCCTGTGTCCTGCGTGACAACAATGCGATCCGCACTTACTGAAAAGCGCTCAGGCAGTGCAACCGGTTGAGCGGCAGATGTATCTGATGGCATATCCAGTGATGACGCATTCTGCATTGCTCGGGGATGGCGGACGTGGAGAGTGGCGAGCGTAGTGTCGCAGTAGCGCACCGAGACCTCCGGCAAACGGGCGCCCGCTCCACGAAATTCGATCGTGAAGTCGAGAGCAGGTGCGACGGCAACACCGCTTGTGCTAACAGCACTGCTCGCGTCCGCTCGTGGCATACCTGTCCCGCCACGTATTGCAGCTGCGACGGACTTCCGACCAATATCGTCCCATAGCCTGCGTAGCGGAGCGCCAGGAAACGCCATGGAAGTCACGCCGACCGCAGCGAACAGAAGGGATGCGGCGATCGCATACCGGTAATGACGTGAGCGGCGCGTACGTGTGAATTCGGATACAAGGGCGGGTGTAGACAGAGACTTCATGGGAAACGTGTGTTCGACACGCGAGCGAGCGGCGCGGTCGCTCTTTCTTGCACGGGCGAGAACTGGCCCTATATCAAGTAGCGGAGCCGGAGAATCGAGGAGAGATAGTAGCCGTGCGGTCGCGCTGTCCTGTTCGCGCGCCTTCGCCACAACCAGACGACATGCGTCGCAGGTGTCTGCATGGGCCTGGAAGAGTGCAAGCGCCGACGATCGAGTCGTGTCTGGCGTCGGGCTAGAGCCAGGCCGTTCGAGGTCGGCGCTGTAGACGAGTGTTGCCACTTCTTCATCGCTCAGGTGCCGTCCAAGCCACAGCCCATCAGTGCTGCTTTGCTGCTCTCCACGATTGTCAGAACCGTCGTTATGCATGGGCACCGAGTCTCGCTGTGCATTGGGCGTGAAAATCCGCGGTCGCCCGAATGAGCAGCGTCCCGACGCTGCTGGCGGCCACCCCCACGCTTGCCGCTATCTCGTGATAACTGAATCCTTCGTGGCGCAACAGCAGTAGCCGCCGGTCGCGCTCTGGGAGCATTTCGAGCGCCGCGCGAACCGCATCGCGTCTCTCGTGAGCCTCGGCGACCGCGTCCGGTTGGGGCAAGGCCGAGGGTACAGTATCAGCATTGAACTGCTCCGCGAGTTGAGTGCGGCGCACTGCTGTCCTGCGCTCATCACGGAGGAGATTGGTGGCGACGCTGATGAGCCATGCGCGTGCATCAT
>JBDTAW010000268.1:0-9193 GCA_039924445.1 Gemmatimonadaceae bacterium | reverse complement strand
AATTCGGGTCATCCCGAAAGTTCGATCATGGTGATCGTGTCATCGCCGACAATTTTGGCGCGCGAGCTGCTCTGGCGATTGATAATGCACGGCTCTATAACGAATCCAGGCGGGCGACGCGATTCAGAGACGAGGTTCTCGGAGTGGTGTCACACGATCTGCGGAATCCACTGAGCGCGATCACCATGTGCGCACGGGTCCTCTTCGAAAAACCACCAGCGGATGTCGAGGCCAGGCGTGATCTCGCGAAGACGATCCAGGATTCCACCGTGTGGATGTCGCGAATGATTCAGGACCTGCTGGATGTATCGGCGATCGAGGCCGGTGCGCTATCCATTGTTCCTGGCACAGTAGAGATCACAGCAATTTTTGCCCAGGTTGCTGATCTGTTCACGCCCATTGCTGCGGAGCGCGGCGTCGATTTGAAGTTCACGGTGGAGGACAATCTTCCAGCGGTTGATGCAGACGCCGCTCGTCTTGTCCAGGCGATTGCCAATCTCGTTGGCAATGCTGTGAAGTTCACGGAAGCTGGCGGGCGGGTAGGCGTAGTCGGTCAGATGCGCTTTGACGATATTGAGATCGTCGTGGAAGACACTGGGCGGGGTATAGACGCGGAGAGTCTGCCGCACGTGTTCGACCGTTACTGGCATAGCCGCGGTCGAGGCGCCGGTACGGGCCTGGGTCTGGCGATAGCAAAAGGAATCGTCGAGGCGCACGGAGGGCACATTCGCGTGAGGAGCACGCCGAAGGTTGGGAGCAGGTTCTCGATACTGTTGCCGTGCGGGGCCGCTACAGCGTGAGCCACGCGCCGGAAGCTCACTTGCGCAAGAATGGCGCGACTTGCTAGTCCCGAAACTATTTACGACGATCAGGACATATGATCGCGATCAGTTTTTCGGTGATCTTACCGCCGGAGTGATTGTAGGCGTTGTCGCGCTGCCGCTCGCGATTGCGTTCGCGATCGCAAGTGGTGTGACACCTGACCGCGGATTGTGGACGGCGATTGTAGCGGGATTCATAATTTCGGCGCTGGGCGGCTCTCGCGTTCAGATCGGTGGACCGACTGGTGCATTCGTAGTCATCGTATATGGCATCGTTCAGAAGTACGGAATAGATGGTCTGACGGTGGCGACGCTCATGGCTGGCCTGATTCTCATCGTCATGGGGCTGGCCAAACTTGGGAGTGTCATCAAGTACATTCCCCGTCCCGTGGTAACAGGCTTCACCAGCGGGATAGCTGTCGTCATCTTTTCGGGTGAGATCAAGGACTTCTTCGGGCTGCAGATGGGGGAGGTGCCAGCGGCATTTGTGGCTAAATGGCGAGCCTATGCGGTTCACGCTAATGGGATTACGCCAGCCGCTCTGGCCGTCGCATTGATCTCGATGGCGATAATCGCGCTTTGGCCGCGGATCAATCGACGGATTCCAGGTACGCTTGTCGCGCTGGTCCTGACGACCATCGCGGTAACGTACTTTCACATTCCCGTCGAGACGATCGGATCGCGGTTTGGTGCGATCGCAGCATCGGTGCCGCACCCGCAGTTTCCGCACGTCTCGTTTGCGCAGGTTACCGCACTGGTTGGCCCCGCATTCACGATTGCATTTCTCGCTGCCGTCGAGTCCTTGTTATCGGCTGTGGTAGCGGACGGAATGATCGGCAGCCGGCACAGGTCAAATATGGAGCTCATCGCGCAGGGAGTGGCGAATCTTGCAACGCCGTTATTCGGCGGGATTCCGGCGACCGGCGCGATCGCTCGTACTGCAACGAATATCAAGAACGGAGGCCGCACTCCGGTTGCAGGGATAGTGCATGCTCTGACGCTACTGATCATTACGCTGTTCATAGGGCAGTGGGCCCGTCTGATTCCGCTCGCGACGCTTTCCGCAATTCTGGTTGTTGTCGCGTACCACATGAGTGAATGGCAGTCATTTTTGGGAGAGCTACGCTCGCCAAAGAGTGACGTGGCAGTGTTGCTTACTACCTTTCTATTGACGTTGTTTGTCGACTTGACGGTAGGAATCGGCGTCGGGATGATTCTTGCGGCATTCCTCTTCATTCGCCGGATGGCGGAAGTCACGGAAGTTACGGCTCTCGTGGATACGTCTGATGAAGACCTGGTAGTGGGCACTGGCGATCCGTATGACGTCGATCCGAATAGTGTCCGCCGGCGCACGATTCCCGCTGCAGTCGAGGTGTTTGAGATCAACGGGCCGCTATTCTTCGGCGCTGCCGCGATGTTCAAGGACACGCTCGGGAGAATAGCCCGGAAGCCAAGGGTGCTCATCATTCGAATGCGCTATGTACTGATGCTCGATTCGACCGGGATGTTCGAGCTCAGCGAACTTGCGCGTCGTACGAAGAAGGACAGCACGACGGTATTGTTGTCGGATGTACACATGCAGCCACTTGTTGCGCTGACGGGTACGCCTACGATGCGTACGATCGGGAGCGACAATATCTTCGGGAACCTCGATGACGCACTTGCGCGAGCGCGCGAATTGCTCAAGATCCCACCAGTGCCGCCGCCGGCCGGAGCAACGCCGACAGTGTCGCGAGAAACTCCAGCCGCCGGAAACCCAGCTAAATAGAGCCTGACATCTCGGCGTAGGCCGTTTCGCAGGCGCGTCCGAGCGCCGCGATGAATCCGGAGATGTGATCTGGCGCAGGCGCCGCTGCAGCGAGATGCGGGTCCATGATTGTTGAACGCAGCACAACGAGGCCCTCCATACCGGAGGCGCGCCACTGCTCCTCCGAGCACACGTCCAGTTCGTGAAGGGTTGGTCCGATGGCCACATCATACATCGGAGACTGGAATCGCGTGCGGGAGATGATATACTCTGGGGTGGAACCCGGCCTCTCCATGCTCATGTGTGCATAGACTCCCTCGTTCAGTGCGTTCACCTCGGAGAGTGTCGTGAGCGCCGAATGGTGCAACAGATAGCAGACGATATTGATATCCGGCTGTGGGAGCAGGATGATGCGAAACGGTTTCAGTTGAGCGACTCGCAGTGCGTCATGCAATCGGTAAGCGCCCGCGACGGTGCGCTGGATAAGGTAGCCGTAACCCCGCACGTCGAGCGGCAGCACCTTGTGGCTCAACCAGACCGCGGCTGCTGCGGCACCGGGTTTGGATCCTTCGAAGATGAAGCGGCCGAGGAACAAGTCTTCGGCTGAATCGAGGCCGGCGGTTGGTTCAAGGTATGGTGGAGTGACCGCGACCAGCTCACGCGCGCGTCGCTCCTTGAGCAGAAACGCTCCGGCGGGGTAGGGGATGTACCCCAACTTATGGGGGTCTATTGTTACCGAATCCGCGAGTGGTAACGCTATCATGGCCCGTACCCAGTTGTCGGTTGGCCATTCGCCGCCGACATCTGCGCGGATCTCGGCTGCTGTGCGTCGAGTTCCGTCGGCGTTCCATGTGACGGACGCTGCATAGCCTCCATAACAGGCATCCGAGTGAATGTGAAACGTTACCCCGAGTTCTGATTCCGCACGATCGCGGACGGCGATGATATCATCGAGCTGGTCAACTGCGCTTTCTTCTGTTGTGCCGCAGACTGTAATACATGCCATGATTGGCACGCGACGGCGCGTGAGTGATTCTATCTGCTGCCATAGCGCTGTTGTGTCGAGCCTGAAGTTGCGGTCGACCGGAATGTGCACGATCTGGTTGGAGCCGATACCGAGTGCGCGAGTGATCTTTTCCCAGGAGTAATGCGCAGTCGCGGCTACAAGGACCACGCTTGCCGGTAGTGGATCACCGTAATCGAGTGCCAGCCTCCGGCCGTAGTCCTGGTATCCGACGGTCGAAAGGGAATGGTCATCCAGGGCGCGTGCGACTGCATGACGGGGTGCCGAATTCCAGAGTGCATGCCACAGGTCGAGTGCGTCGCTCGTGCGGATGTTGAGCAGCTCCTGAAGAGACAACGAGTCCAGCCGTGCTACATCACCGTTTGGGAGCGTGACTGGTAAATCAACCTGCAGATCCCGGACGGCGCCCGCCGCCGCAAGCGGGAAGTAGAAGACGTTTCGAGCGATCCAGAGCGCCTCGAAGTTTGCAACAGTGCCTCCAGACGTCAGGTGGCCCCATGATGTCTCCGGATTGTATCCGATCATCCCGGCGAGCTGTTCGGCAACTTCCAGCTCGATCCGGGAGGTAACTGGCGAAGCCTCGATGGAGACATTGTTTGGGTTGTACAGCATGGTCGCGAAGTAACCGACCTGCGCGGCTATCGTCTGCTCTGAAAGCATGTGCGCCTTGTAGCGCGCACTGAAAAATGGAACGCCGCGTTTGAGTTCGGCCAGGAGCCCCATGAGCTCCTGGGTCAGCGTTGCAACAGCATCCTCGTAGCCGGGCTTGCGTCGTTCCGTCTCCCGGATGGTGATGCCGTCTTCCGGATGGTAATTGCGACGCCAGAAGATATGATCGCGCAGCGCCTCGGTTACAAGTCGTTCGAGGAGGTCACCGTTCTCCGCGTGTGGACCGAGGAACCATGCGCGCAGGGCTTCGGCTGGCTGGGATGTCTGGGGGGCAGTCACTTCGGCGATCAGTTTGTGTGAGATCGTTGGGTGGTTCTGGTATGGACGATGCAAGCTAAAAGCCATGCATCGCTGACGGTGTCGGTGTTTCCCCGAGATGATGACGGCAGTTCCCTCATGAAGAATCCGGGGATGCCTGACGGTGGAACATCACTGAAGGCCATAGATTTGACCCCGGGCCGGTTTCTCCCGATCAACTCGCACGTACCCATATGCCAACGCTAACCTGGCCGTACACGCATCTCCTGATCAATCATTTTCCTGTCGTCCTCATGACCATGGGGCTGGTTGCGGCGCTCGGCGCGCTGTTGCTGCGACGCCGTGGCCTGTGGCTTTACGCGATGGGAACACTTACCGTGGCTGGGCTGGCCATATACCCGGTGCATTTCAGCGGCGATCAGGCAGACCGTGCGCTGCACGATCCATGGTACATCGCCCGTGGGGCAATCGACGCGCACGACAACGCAGCCGGCACCGCCATGATCATCATTCTGATTACGGGCGTGGTGGCCGCATACGGTTGGTGGCGGGCCCTGCGTCGGCGCGAAGAGATCATTCCTGTGTGGATCCGTGCCCTAGTTCTCATAGGTGCACTCGCAGGCTTCGCGTCCGTATCGTATACGTCGTATCTCGGTGGCAAGATAATTCACGATGCTCCAGTACTCACCTTGCCGACAGCTCCGGCGGGACTGCCACCAGGAATCGCCACTCCTCCACGCGCGCCGGGGCCCGGGGGCGAGTGACGAAGTCAACGCGACGGCGGAATTGCCGCATCCACTCCATGGCGATCAGTTTGTGTGCGCGATGTAGGTCAGCATTGCCCAATAATGACTGAAACTGCCGGCCATTACGAAGAGATGCCAGATCTCGTGAAAGCCGAACACTCCGGGTATGGGATTGGGTCGTCTAACTGCGTAGACAACCGCGCCAACGGTGTAGAAGATTCCGCCGGCGATGATCCAGGCCAGAAATCCAGCGGGCGCCGCCTGCAGGACGGGCCGTGCGACGAACATTCCAGCCCAACCCATGCCCAGATACAGAACAGTCGAGAACCAGCGCGGAGCCCTCATCCAGACGATTTTCTGGACGACGCCGGTTACCGCGATCGCCCACACCGCTACGAGTAGAGCGATCCCGAGCCTGCCTTGCAGGAGGACGAGACATAACGGAGTGTAGGTACCGGCGATCAACACATAAATCATGATGTGATCGAGTCGCCGGAGTTTTTCGAGCGCGTGCTCGGAGACATTGAGCGAATGGTAGATGCCGCTGGTGGTGTAGAGCATGACCAGACTTGCTCCGAAGATCGCAAACGCGACTACCTGACGCGCGCTGTTGTTTTCCGCTCCGTTCACCAGCAATACGATCATTCCGGCGGCGGCTGCCACGGCACCCAGGAGATGCGTCAGCGCGTTGACGGGCTCGCGGATGGCCAGGCGATGGCTTCGGTACATTGAATTGGAGACTGATAGGGTGCGCGTACCCACAACGAGCCAGTTGACGCGGCGTGGTTGATCGCTGAATTGTCGCCTCTGTGACGACGGATGAAAGTTATGGCTTTGCCGCCCCTGTCGGTGTCGGCGTTTCCCTGATGGGATCCGGATTATCGGCGTGGGCCGCCCGCTTCGCGCGGGCATCCGGGCGCGCTACGGTCGGTGCGCGAAATCGCAGGTCGGTGCGGGGTTCGCATAGGACCGGAGTGTCAGCACGGCGGAGCCGACGTCTGGGACATTACTATCTATGCGAATCGGTACCCGGCATTTGTCGTCACTCAGATAGACCTTGATGATCCCCTCGCCGCGGTAGCGGCTTGGATCATGGACGTGCATCTCCATCAGCACTGTGCTGAATGTACCAAGGTCTGTTGACACGAGGCCGCCACGCGCAACACGAATGACAACCGGATCCCGGGTCGCGTCAAAATGCCGGTTGAATCGGTACGTGGTATCGGTTTCGCCTGGAAGCAAGCGCAGAAAGTAAATGAACGAAAGCTCGTCGAGCGATGAGTCTGTTGGGCTGGTACCGCCCGAGCCAGCATCACTCTTCCACGTGGAGCTATCGGGGTATATCTCCACACGTGTTATGTGCGTAGAAAGAAATCGGCGCGCGCGTTCGTAGAAGCGCAACGATCTGACCGCGATTGGATCGAACCATGACTCGGTGGTTTGCGATCCCTTGAATGGGCCTATGCCTGCTACTGACTTTGATCTGAGAAGAAGGGTCTCCGTACCGCGAACGTTCACGGGACCCTGGACCGACATCGTAGCATCACCGGTAGAACTCATACCCTTCATGACGACGGAATACGTCATCACTTCGCCCGGCCCGAATGGCAGTGGTGCGGGTTTGACTGCCGGACTTTGCTGCGGTACTGCAAGCGTCAGGAATGCCCAGAATGCAGCGTTGCTCGACATGTCGCGTGTACTACGCGACATGTCGAGCAAGGATTTCAGCAATACGGAAGGCTGCATTTCGGTCAACAATATCAGAACGAGACGGTGCCTTCGACCATATAACCTTTTATCTTTCCGCCATTTCTGATATCGGTTACTGGGAAGTCCTTGTAGTTCTGAATCATGTACTCAGTCTTGAGTAGCACGGTTGGTGTGACGAACCAGCCTCCGCCAAATTGAGTCCGATCGACGCTGACGTCGTTTGGCATTCCGAGGAAAGCACCCTTCACGTAGTTGTACCGCCCGCCGACGTAGAGCTTGTCGTCCATGAAGCGATACAGGCCCTCGCCAACGTACTGATGCCATGTTCTGTCAACGGTCTCAGCTGCACTGCGACCCTTCGCCTGCTCCAGGTTTCCGAAGAATTCCAAACCCTCATATTTCACGAACGGGTTGATCACGATCGCGGTAACCTTGCTGCTGAGCTTGGGTTGTATCGCGCCGGACCAGGCGTTCGCATCTTCTGTAGAGGCGGTGTTCTCCATTACGTCATAGTAACGCGATCCTGCCCGATCACCACTGTAGAGGGTGTTGTTAACTGAGCGCGATGTTCCGTAAACGGAGCCGGTCAGGCGAACCCGGAGATCGCTCTGCAGCTGCTTGTCGAAGCCAAGCTTTCCGAGGAATGTTGGGGACCGCTTCTGCGGTGCAGTTACCTGACCATGAACCTCGCCGCCGGTCACGCCAGCCATTGCAATGAACCCATTTGCTCGTACATAGGCCTCGCCGCCGATCTCGGTGGTGAATGCATCCATGATGTAATTGCCGACGAACGGGTTGTACATCGACAGACCGTTATCTGTGCGGCGATAGTGCGCATCACCGTAGTCGACTTCGAAGTGCCCGACCTTGAGGGTGAGGTACTTCATGATCGAATTGAGCGCATCGACATCAATCGGCGATGCGTCAACTAGCAGGTAGCCGTCCTTGACCCAGGTGTCCTGGTGATGGCGCGACGAGAGGTAGGTTGTAACCTCGACGCGCACTCCCTTCGCGAGCTGGGCATTGAGATACAGATTTGCTACGGCGTTATTGAAGCCGTGGCCAATCCGGATCAACTGGTTCGCGTCGACGCCCCCCACCACGTTGGGTGAGGCCGTATTGCTGTGTTCGAGTCCCTGGAACTGCTGGGTAAACGCAGCGCCAAGTCCGATCTTGAAGTTGGTAAAAGGAACCGTGTCGTCCTTTGGCGGCTCGAACACGTTGATGCCGCGCTGGTCGCGCGGACGCATGTGCTGAATCTCGATGAAGGGAACCTGAGAAGGGTTGATGGTATCGGCAGCCGCCGATGAGGTAGCGGTTCCGTTCTGTGAGCCTGTGACTGTGCTCTGTGCGGACAGAGATGCAGCAGCAACCAGGCTCGCGGCGGCAATCAAGCCAGTACGTTTGAATAGGATACTCATATAAAGACTCCGTAAATGCGTAAGGGTTGAACCAGGCCTGCTTCTACTGTTTCGGTGTGGCGGACGCCAGCTTGGTGCTGAGTTCGGACATGGCGGAAGCCACGGCAGCTGATGTCGCATTCACGGTAAACTTCACTTTCAGCTCGTTGCCTACGCGGAGTGTGCCGAGGAAAAATGTTGGTGGCTTGACACCGAAATCGGTCATCTTGATGGTCTGCGCACCGGTTGCCGAGACCACGCCATCGGCCGCACGATCAGCCTTGACCGTGAGCGCTACGGGATGTTCCGCACCAGCTATGGTAAGCGTTCCCTGGGTCGTGGCGGTGAATGCGGATGCGGATGCTGTTCCGCCGACGATGTCATAGTTTGAAAGCTTGTAGACGATGTACGGGTACTTCTTTGCGTTAAGCGTGTTGCGCATGTTGTTATCCAACTCGCCACCGCACGCGAGGCTCTTGACCGGAATGATCACCTGCACGGCAACGATTGGCCGAGCGAGGGACGCGAGGCTCACAGTCTTGTAAGACGCGTCGACGTCGATGTAGGCCTGCATCGTAGTCGTGGTACAAGTGAAACCGTGAAGTGTCGATGTACCGTCGAAGGTCAATTGCGTATTTGGGGCCAGTTGCAGTCGTACGGCAGAGCTCGATTGCGCGCCTAGCGCTGATGAGAAGAACGCGATCATTGTCACGGCGCGTCTGAAGATGGTTTTGATCATGCGACCTTCCTGATTGAATTGGGAGTACCGTGGGACGTGTAGCACATAGGGAGATTACCGGTCCAGCACGTGCATGTCT
>JBDTAW010000267.1:0-4199 GCA_039924445.1 Gemmatimonadaceae bacterium | reverse complement strand
TTCCGAGATGGAGACGAACAATGAAAGCAACCATGCTATACGCCCCGCGCGACATTCGCTTCGAAGATCGCCCGGATCCCACGATTCTGAAACCGACGGACGCGATCATCCGCATTTCGGCTACTTGCGTCTGCGGCTCCGACTTGTGGCCGTACCGCGGTGTGCAGCCGGTGAATCAACCGGCGCCGATGGGTCACGAGTACTGCGGCATCGTCGAGGAAGTCGGGCGCGATGTGAGGAACGTGAAGAAGGGGCAGTTCGTGATCGGCTCTTTCGTCGCCTCGGACGACACGTGCGCGATCTGTCATCACGGCTACCAGTCGCGCTGCGTTCAGGGCGAGTTCATGAGCGGCGCACAGGCGCCGCTGCTTCGGGTCCCCCTCGCTGACGGCACGCTGGTAGCGACGTCCGAACTCCCGTCCGCTGAGATGCTACCGGATCTCCTGGTCGTTTCGGACGTCCTCGGCACCGGCTGGTTTGCTGCCGACGCAGCGAATGTGGGGCCCGGCTCGACGGTCGTCGTAGTCGGTGACGGCGCCGTCGGTCTCCTCGGCGTGCTCTCCGCAAAGCAGATGGGCGCCGAGCGCATCATTGCGATGAGCGGTCACGCCGCGCGCCAGAAGCTCGCGCTCGAGTTTGGCGCCACGGACATTGTCACCGAGCGCGGCGACGAGGGAGTCGCCCGTATCAAGGATCTGACGAAGGGACTCGGCGCCGACTCCGTTCTCGAATGCGTCGGCACACAGGAGTCGATGCAGCAGGCCGTCAAGTCCACGCGTCCCGGCGGGTACGTGGGCTACGTCGGCGTTCCACACGGCGTGTCGTTCGATGGGCAGCCCCTGTTTTTCGCCACGATCCACCTGCACGGTGGCCCCGCACCGGTGCGGCGGTATCTGCCCTCTCTGATCGATCTCGTGTGGGAGGGCAAGATCAAGCCAGGCAAGGTGTTCGATCTGACGCTTCCGCTTGATCAGATAGCTGAAGGCTATCGGGCGATGGACGAGCGCCGCGCCATCAAGACGCTGCTTATGCCCACCGCCGGGTGACGGTGCGGTGACACGCACGTAACGACTGCAGTGTACCGTCACGGCTGTGCGATGAGATCTGACTCCACGGTCTAAGGCCTGACGGCGACGGCACGTCTCATGGCGCGCCCACGATCACCACAATCAAAACGGGAAAACTGACGATGAAATCAACCCCGGTCGGACTCCGCACATTGACGTCGGCGTGCGCTGCGCTCGCGCTGAGCACCCTCGCCGGATGCAACCGCGGGCAGCAGGCGCAACGAACGGCGAGTGAAGGCGCGAACGATACTGTCCTCGACGCGACGCTCACCACGCGCCCCGCAGCGGCACCGCCCAAGGTGCCGTTCAATCAGCAGCCGTGCCAGTCGCTTTCCACTGCAGATATGACAGCCCTGAACTTCCCGACCACGGTGCACACGATCTCCGAAAAGGAAACGCCGGAGTCACTCCCGTACGACAATGCGTGTCGATGGTACAACGGCGGCTCGCAGCTCACGCGCATCGCCTACATGACCCAGGAGGATTACAACGGCACGTCGCAATCAATGAGAAGCACCGAGAACGTCGCCCCCACTGACATCCCCGGCGCGTTCTACGACAAGCAGGGCTATCTCTGGTTCGCGAAGAACGGTTACTCTGTGGAGATCGGCTCCGGGACCAAGTCCCGCGAGGCAGTCGCGCGCCTCGTCGCGGCCAAGCTCTGACGGATCGGTTAACGCGTGCCGTGGGGCTGCCAGCGAGCTACGGAAGCGCCTGCTTATCGAACTTTACGACAACCACTGTCGCATCGCGCTGCAACCCCGCGAGCTTCGCGCGCTTAACCGGTGACTTTCGGAATGCGGCGCTGAATTCTTCCTGCGTCATCGCAAGGACGTCATTCGCCAATGCGAATGAATCCTTCCCCGCGATGATCTCTCTCGCTGCGAACGCAGGCTCCGTTGCATCCCTCGAAAACTTCACATTACACACTAGCGTAGGTGCTTCGGCCGCTACGCGGCAGAGACGAGGCGTAATCGCGCAACCGTGCGTACCGGACTCCCGTATTCCCGAGTGCGCCTGTGGAACCGCATTCACCTCGGATCACCAAGCGGCGCATGGTCGACGCGCACCGCCTCGGCTCGCGGCGTCGTGATTGGGGGAGGCAGATGGAGGTCGAGTGGGACACGCTCCGGACCGGAATGGCGATCCGATCCACACGGGCCGCGTCGAGCGCCGAGACGCTCTTCGCCCTGATGCGGTACGCCGAATACCGGGGCTGTTGCAGTGCCATCGCAAAGGCGAACCGGGCAGTCGGTGTGAGTGGACCCTGCCAGTCCTCCAGCCCGCGCAACTGCGCCCACGCAGCCTGTTCCCGCTCCTGCTCTCGGTCGAGAAACTCGAACACGTTGTAATACAAGCCGAGCCCGCGTTGCTCATTTTCGGACAGGAGTGCGGCGCGCCCAGCGCCTGTCGCTGCTTGCCAGTTGCTCGACGAAAGTGACCAGAACTCCGGGCGGCTGACCCATGTGGGGTGCGGCTGCGGAACACCGTCGCCCGCGCGGGCGAGGATCGTGCCGATTTCTTCCAGCCGACGGTCGATGCACTCCTGGCTTGCTGCTCTTATTGTCAGGAGCAAGAGATCCGCGCTGATTTCGGAACGCACGCTGCGGCGCGTTTCGGAAGATGCGGTATGCTCGCGCACTTTCCCCACCGCCTGCTCGGCGCCGAGAGCAATGAGCACACCCAATACTATGATCCCGACTTCCTTGAGGAAGTCGCGCTAACCGTGAACTGGGTGCTTACGAGTGTGAATATCCATATGGGCCTCAAAGTCGCGCTTTCGGCGGTCGCGCGCGAGTGGAGCATGCGCGGACCGGCGATCTGGCAGACAGATATACCAATTTTGAGATCGCCCTTGCTATAGCGTGCCGAACTCGCCCCGAGTCAGGTGGTTAGCTGGAACGGACGTCTACCCAATCTTAAAATCTGTAGTGGGAGCGAACCCGCCGAGATGTCGCCCCTGTTTCAATACGACCAACCCAGCGAGTACCCACAGGAACGCGCACCAAGCCATGAACGGGCGCAGTTCCCCCTGCGGCAGCCGGGCGAAGAAATACCTGACGCTCGCGTCGATGGCCGCATGAAGCACTATCACCGGTAACAGGCGGCGCTCGGTTCTGTTGTAAACCCATGTGAACAGAACCGAGAGAGGGAACGTCGAAATCACGAACAAGACGATGAACAGAGGAGTACGGTTTCCCTCGGGCATTAATCGCAGGTACATCGGAATGTGCCACAGGCCCCATAACGCGGCGACGACCGCGCTTGCGCGCAGCGGGGACATGCGCTGCTCGAGCCGGTCGAGCAGCAACCCTCGCCATCCGATTTCCTCGAACAGGCCGGTGAGAGGAATGAGGAATAGAATCCCTAACAGCATGTTATACCACGGCTTCAATTGCGGTATGGGTTGGCCGACGGCGGGCAGCACTAGAAGGCTCGCACCGACCGACACGATGGGACCGAGCACCGCGAGGACGTACAAAGCTAGGGGTGCACCGGCGTGTACAAGTCGATGCCAGACATCGCGAACAGCGACGCGTCCGCTCGCAAAGGCGAGCAGCACCAGCGCGACGATGCTGGGAGCGAAACCCGCAAGTGTCAACGCGCCTCCCGATATGTGCGCACGCCCGATACCATGAGTAGCGAGTGCAGCTGGCAGGTTAACGCCCCATGTCCATGCATACGTAACGACGACGAACGCAGCAAGCAGGTGGTGTTCCAACCAGGCGCGCGCCCAACGAATCGACGGCGACCGGGGCGGTTCGTGCGACAAGGTCATAGAAGATGGGATACGCAGCGCGGATTAAGAGGAAGGGAAAACCGGAGTGGTGGCCCATACCGAGTGCTGTTGAATATCGCTGCTAGGGGCTCCTACTGCACTCTTCGCGCAGATTCGCGAGCACCACCCCGGCATTCCGGACCAACCCGCTTCGCTTCGCGCGCTTGATCGGTGACCGCTTGAACACCGTTCTAAAGGTCGCGTCGTCCATCGCGGAAATTTCGTCGGCCAGCGTGCGCGCGTCTTTCCCCGCAATCACCTCACGCGCAACAAACGCACTCTCCGTTGCGTCCCTCGAAAACTTCACATTCCATGGACATACCTCCTGACATATATCACACCCATACAAATTC
>JBDTAW010000266.1:0-9898 GCA_039924445.1 Gemmatimonadaceae bacterium | reverse complement strand
TTCCTCGCAAGAAGAACGACCGTGAACGCTTCGCGCATTCACGGTCGTTTATCGTCGTCCAAACAGCGCTGAGCCTACTTTTCGCCACTCATTCCGATTACACCGGAGATACCGTATATGAAACCATTCGAAGCCAGCATTCCTGGCTGCACGATTGGCTGGTCGTTGACTTCCGGATGGCCATTCTCATATCCGAACCGGATACGCGTCCCACGCATCGTGGTCGCAGTCTTCATCGTGAGGATCTGCTGAGTGTCGATCTTGCCACTCACCATCATGTTGAGGAGAAAATCACGCAGCTTCAACGTGTCGGCGCGAAGTGCGGCCATGTCTTCCGGTGAGATCTTCGCGAAGGCGGCATCGGTTGGAGCAAACAGCGTCATCGGCGCTGCACCGCGGAGTGACGGCATGAGATGAGCTTCGTTCAGGAGAGCTGTGAGAGTCTTGTAGTTCGGCATCCGAGCCAGCGACGCACCGATCGACTCACTTCCAGCAGGCATCTGCTCGTTTGTGGTTACCGTCGTCGTGACGACTGCTGTGTCCTTCCGCACATGAACAACCGTGTCCTTGCGCACCGTGACGACGGTGTCGCGCCGGACGACTGTGCCTTGCGCCTGTGCAATAGCCGGCGCAAAGCCGGAACCTGCGGCGATCAATCCAGCGACCGCGAACCTAACAAAGTTGTTTTTCTTCAAGACATCCCCCAAAGAGTTGAATAACCGGCAAGCCCCAGTAACGGCCGTTTAGGAGGGTGTAAGTGCACAGGCAGGGCCAAGTAGAGAACATTTGGCGGATGGACGTGGGTTGAACGGTTGTTCGGAACGCTAGTCGGCTAGTCTCGCCGTTTTTGCGCCCTTCTTGGATGCTGGCCAGTGCGAAGCGGCTTGACCCGCGTGGGCTCGCCGGGCCGCGCGAAGATGCGGACGCCCGCGGACCCCAGCTCCGCGCCACACGCCAGGACGTCTCGAAGACGGACCAGTTGAAGATTTGTGTTTCCAACCCGGCCGGCCCGAACCAGTCCGCGGCGCAATACTTCGTCATAGACCACTCCGAAATTTCGGAGTTTCATCGCTTCGCCGGCGAACGCATAGACTGCGAAATGCTTCTCCACTCCCTTCTGATCGATGATTATGCCACTGATCGGTTCAGCCGTGTAAACATCCACGGGTGCAGAGTCCCGGAACTTGTGCTCGAGATAGTGCATGAAGGTGAGCACTTCCAGATCGACATCGAACAACAGAGCCTTGGTGTCGAGCTCCAGCATCCGTTCGAAAGGCGAGTTCTCGCCGCAGGAGTAAGCCAGGTCCTCGTGTCCTGCAATAAGCCACGCTGCCTTGGGGCCGTATGCCAGCACGGGATGCATCGGGTTTGCGCTCCGGAGGACACCTTTCTTCCTGCGGAACAGCTCCGAAAGGAGGCCCATCTGAGACGGCGTTCGTCTCACATTGAATGGTTTCCCCTGCTGCAGATAATCGCGTGCGGAACCGTCGTACGGCATGGACATCATGAACAGATTGCCGTCAGGTCCCAGGATCTCGAGAATGCAGTTGATGACATCAATCGCATCACCCGAAAAACCGTTCAAACGATTAAACGCGGATTGCAGCACCAGGGAGTCCCCCCGCCCGATCCCCATTGCTCGAAGTTTCGCCTCGAGCTCCATCGTCCCGTAGGAGTAGACCAGGCTGTATGCGCGCGTCCTGATTTTACGCGCAGCGGCCTTCAATACTTCCTGTGTTTGCGCAGGAAGCAGGCCTATCCATGCTCGTGGGCCCACGAGGTTGTGGTCGCTCACGCTTGAACGTCAAGGGCGAGCGTGCAGCCGCCGCCGCGCGACCGTATGGGCCGATGTCGCATTAGCATATTGTCTTCAAACGTACAGCCAAATCCTCGCTTTGGCATCCGTAGCTGGTCGTCATGAATACATTTATCCCTCAGATGAACCTCGTGACCACGGCTGTAAACCTCTGACGCGGCATAAGTTTCCGTCGGCGTTGACCATGCACATCCCCACGGCGATCATAGTAGGAGGGGAGCCGCGCAAGGTCGTCACGATCGCGCGATCGCTGCATCGACATCGGGTGAGGTCAATTGTTGCGCTTGCTCCGGGTGAGACGCTGCACGTGTCCTCACGCGCAATTTCCGGTGTCGTAAACCTTGAGGGGCGCACCGAGGAAGCTGCGCAAATGCTGCGCATGCTCGTCGAAAGCGAATCCGCAGCCTGGGTTGTACCGACGAGCGATTCGTCATTGAGCATCGTCTGCGCCGGCTACGAGGAACTCTCCCGTCTTTGTGCCGTTGGTTGCCCAGCGCCCGAAATCGTGCAGCGTGTTCTGGCTAAGGTCGCGACGCTCGAGATCGCCGCTCAGTGCGGTGTGCCTGTACCAACATCTGTCGCCATCGAGAACACCGCTGCACTCGACGCAATTCTACCGACACTCCAATTCCCGATAATTGCCAAGCCGGGAGATAAGAGTAACGCCACTGTCCACGACTTCAAGACCCGCACATTCACGAGCGCCGATGAGTTACGCGAAGCGTTCTCGCAGCAGGCGCGGTTTGGTGAAGGTCTCCTGTTTCAGACCTATCACCGCGGACAGGGTGTCGGAGTCGAACTGTTGATGCATGACTCGACCCCCATTGCGGCGTTCCAGCATCGTCGTCTTTCTGAAAACCCACCTTCCGGCGGCGTTGCGGTCGTTGCAGTTGCGGAATCTGTA
This sequence comes from Gemmatimonadaceae bacterium, assembly GCA_039924445.1. GTDB lineage: Bacteria > Gemmatimonadota > Gemmatimonadetes > Gemmatimonadales > Gemmatimonadaceae > Fen-1247. Next base: position 7,178 of record JBDTAW010000266.1, on the reverse strand, counting down.
GATCCGCGTTTGCTGGACTACTCAGTGCGCCTGCTTAATGCGCTCGAGTGGGAGGGCGTCGCGATGGTCGAGTACCGACACGATGCGACCAGTGGCGAGACCGTATTGATGGAAGTGAACGGCCGCTTCTGGGGATCGCTTCCGCTCGCCGTCAAGGCTGGTATGGACTTCCCGTACTACGCATGGGAAATCGGCCAGCGGCGCATGCCAACCGTGCGGTCAACGTATCGCTCCGGACTCCGGGTCCGATGGACTGCTGGCTCGCTCAAGCGGTTTGCACATGTATTTACGGACGACGCCGAACACATCGGACTCGGTGCGGCGACCGTGCAGCTGCTTGCCGATTTCAGACCAGGCACGCGGTCCGCGATGTGGTCATCACGCGATCCTCTTCCCGCTGTTCAGGAAGTAAGCACGGTGCTTAGCGGATGGGCGCGCGAATCAGCCAAGAGCGTGATCCGAACCATTGCTCCCAAGGGCGCGTTTTCGATCGCAAAGTCCGTTCGCACACTGCCGGCGGATCGGCGATGGACTTACGCAAGACGCAGAATCGCCCGTGCGACTGGCCTCGAAAAAAAGATTTCGCTCCCGTCCGTAATCCGCTCGATCGTATTCGTCTGTCATGGCAACATCATGCGCAGCGCTTCGGCGGCGCAGTTTCTTCGAGATGACTTGAAGGCTGCTGGCATCGATGACATTCGCGTCACCTCGGCTGGTACGCACGCACGCAATGGCAAGGTTGCCGACGCTCGCGTTCGACAGGCGGCCGCGGCAATGGGCGTGAATCTTGACGGTCACCGAGCAACACTGCTGACGGAAGATATTGTCGACGCAAATGACGTAATTTTTGCCATGGACGAATTCAACTTCGCGAACATCGCGACAGAATTCCCACGAGCGCACGGCAAGCTCATGCTATTCGGTGGAATGAATTCAGAAGGCGTGTACGATCCCCACGAGATAGCCGATCCATACATGACTGGCCAGGCCGAAGTCACTGCGACCATTGGGGTAGTCCGACGCTACGTAGCTGCCCTCACTGCTGCGCTGGTGCGTCGCCGGTCGATCACTACACAGGCCGACTCAAAGGACAACGCTTCATAATGCGGCCCACCGCTGCGTAAACGACCTGCCGATCTCCAACGGTTCACGGAGCAGTCGTACCGCGGCTTGAATCCCCTTCTGTATGGGGGTCGAAAGCTGGTAGTTCCCAGCTTGTAGCGGTACCGGTTTCGCGCCGAACCCGCTCTTGAACCGCCTGAGACCTTCTGCTTCGGGCCCCGCGCCACCCAGGTTGAATACGTTCCTTCCTTCGCTGGCGAGCGCCTTGATTATCTCGGAGACCAGAAACGTGGATGCGCCGACTTCAAATCCTTCAGGAGTGGTACCAGCCGACTGATAGTAGGCGCCCGTCGGCGATTGCAATACAAGTAGTGAGGAGACCACGGAACCGTTGAGTACAGCCTGAAAGAGACGCGCTGCACCCGATCTCAGAAACGCACACTCATAGTGAGTCTCGGCGGGCTTGACAACGGGGACACGCTCGCCGCGCAGAGCTCTGCGTCGCATCGATGCCGCCATCAGTTCGCCATGCACCGTGGCGGCTGCGCAGTCGGACGTCGAAGTTGCCGTGACGCCTAACCGGCGGGCCTTGTTGATATTGCGTCGGTGGTTCGAGCCAAAGCGCAGTTCCTCCGGCGAGTTGAGTTGCAACACCCACTCGGTTCGATCACGCAACTGCGATGGCGCAGACCAGGTTGGGAGGGTAACGGCTCGCGAGCAATAGCTGTCAACAGAGATATTTGCGACGCGATTCTCTCGACAGAAGTTTCTGACGCCATTCCAGAACTCGCCTGAGTCTGGACAGGACGGTGCAGAAGTGAGATCAAGGTCGCGGCTGAACGATCTGCCGGTCAAGTAGCCAACAGCGGAGGTCAGCGATCCATCGGGGGGTTCAGCTGTGAAGAGTACAATCGTTGCGCCCAACTCGCGCCGCGCGGCGATGTACGGTACCGTCGCAAACGGGTTAGCGGGGTTGGCGTCCTGCAAAGGCTGCAATTCAGAATCTGGCGGATCGAATACTGTACGAAAGGTCATGCGCTCCCAAGGGTCAATTCGGCCTGCCCAGCGTCGATCAGAAATTTGGCTGCCCAGTTGAGGAACTCGTATTTACCGTAGTCGCCATCCACGGGAAAAGATCCCTTGACGCCGCCGCGAACTCCGGTCGGGCCGTCCAGCCGGACCGTGCGCCGGGCATAGCCCAGTAAGGCCAGCGCGGTGTCGCGGTAATCCGGCCGTTGAACTTCCTTGTTAAGAATCAACAGCGAATGCGCGATCTGCGCGCTCCCTGTCACGCATGCCCAGTTCACGACTCCGGTCCATGACCGGTCGAGGCGGCCTGCGAGGAAACCGTCGGCGCGGACGCGCGCACTCAGAGCGTCCGCAGTTCTGACGGCTGCCGCGAGGACATCCGGCTCGCGTGTATACAGGTAAATCTCAGTCAGACCACGCAACGCGTAACCGATTGTATGTGTAAGTGGCGCATCCGGGAACACCAGACAGCAACTATCAAACCAGCCGTTTGCATGCTGTTTTGTGATGGCCCACCGTGCGTTGCGGAGCGCTGCCTCGGTGTATCGATTTGCGACACTCGCGTCGGCACTCGACCTCGCGGCCTCAATCAGCCCCCAGGCGACGTGTGTCTCATACGCCTTCTCGCCCGGTGTGGCAAATGGAGTGGGAAATTTGCGCCAGCATCCATCCGGATCCATGGTGTCCACCAGCCAGCCTGCGGCCCGGTGCATGGGTTCAGAGTAAGAATCGCCAAATTGACGCTGGGCTGCCGAGAGCCCCATGAGTATCTGGCCAGTGTTGAAGGTGACTGGAACGCATGGCTGTGCGCCGATCATCCCCCCCTGAAACCCTCCCTCGGCGAACTGGATTCCAACCAGCCAGTCAGCCATGCGCCGCGCGCGGTCGAGCAACGCAGCGTCGTCCCGGCGCAACCCAGCATCAATGAGGGTAGGAACTATGTAGCCGGATGTTTCCGGATACGACGCAGCCCATCCACGAACCAGACTGTAGTCCCGGGCAGCGCCGCCGTCGTGCGTTGTAGAGTTGTCCTGGGCGTCACCGAGCCAGCCGAGCGCCGCAGCATCGACGGCGCTGATGCCCGGGTCGGCAGTCGGCAAACCCTGCGCGTCCCGGCGGCTTTCGGTCTTCGCCGGAACTGGCAGGCTCATCTGGTCAAGCTGTTTGCGTGCGAACTGTTTGATCGTAGAGAGCATTTCGCAGGGGTGGTTGCCAGTGGCCGCTGTCGAGTGAGGGCGGTCCCAATACACACGCCAGATCAGAAGACCGGCACGTTCCAAGCATGTTCTGTTAAAGAAGACGTTAATCTTTTTGGAACGCTACAGCGTGAGGTGCTAGCCGGGCAAGAGGCTGGATGCAATACGTCTGGTCGAGGTTCAGCTCGGGGGTCAATAAAGACCATTTTGATGCTTGCGCTGCATGCGATATCTGCCGACGCTTAAGCCGAGCCGTCCGTCCCCTCTCTCTCTAATATGGACCCGAGTCCACCAACAAATGCAATCGCTGCTACGCTTCGTTCGCCGCCAGCAACTAAGACGTTTCCGAGTTGACCGGCAGCGCACCTTGGATCGGGCCGTAATACGACTCGGCCGATACAAGATAGGTGACAGGATCCCGTCCCTTGCGCTCACCGACGCTGTATATGGATGGGGCAACGAAGTTTGGTCGGCTGACGAGGATTATCTCGAGCGAGTGATGTCCGAAGCCGGAAGAGCCAACGGCCAAATCCTCGAATGCGGCAGCGGGCTATCCACACTGCTGCTGGCATCGGTTGCCCGTGCCGCAGGGACGCATATTCACTCCCTCGAACACAATGAGGCGTGGTGCCAGCGTGTTCTGGCGGCGTCGGCTTCGCTCGGCCTCTCTGATTACTGCACGATACATTTTGCGCCGTTGAAGAATTATGGAGATTATGACTGGTATACCTTGCCGGATTCCCTTCCACGCGACGTGACGCTCGTCATTTGTGATGGACCTCCGTCTACGACACCTGGTGGTCGATTTGGGGCATTACCTGTTCTTCGGGAACGTCTCGGTCCGGTGTGTAATTTCCTGATGGACGATGCTAATCGGGCGGATGAGGTCGCAATAATCTCACGCTGGCTGTCGGAGCCCGGAATCGTGTCGGAGCACTGGAAAACGCGGAAGGGTTATGCCAAGGTCACGGTGACGACCCCGCGGCCTGGCCTCGCTCACTAGTATCAACGCTTTCACGGAACTTCACACTGCAATCAAGCTCCCCAGAGTCCTCCGGCGCGCCAGTCGAATTCATTAGAACAGCGCCAGAATTTCCAGCCGATATTCCGTCGCCTCCAAATGCTGATCGTGCGCTGGTGCACGGAATCGCCTGGACGGCTGGGGCGAAGTGGGCAACGCAGATTGTAACGTGGGCGTCGACCATCGTTGTGGCGCGCCTGCTGACGCCCGACGATTATGGACTTGTCGGCATGGCTGCGGTGTATCTCGGTCTTGTTACGCTGGTGTCGGAATTCGGTATCGGTTTGGCGGTTATCACGCTTAATGATCTTACCGAAGACTCCATACAGCAGTTGAACGGACTCTCCGTCATGATTGGTGTGGCCATGTTCGCCCTGTCATGCGCTGTTGCGAAACCGCTTTCAGTTTTCTTTCATTCGCCACCGCTCGTAGCCGTCGTGATGGTGCTGAGTACCTCCTTCGTTGTCGGCTCGTTCCGGTCTGTACCAAATAGCCTGCTGCAACGCGAGCTGAAGTTTCGCGACATCGCCGCGATCGACGCGGCAAGGACGATCTTCGGTGCTGCTGCGGCGATGTCACTCGCGATTTATGGCCTGCACTATTGGGCACTGGTCCTGAGTGAGGTCGGAGGCGTGCTCATTGCCACGACTCTCACAGTAATCAGGCGCCCCAAGAAATTCGCGTGGCCGCGATTCGCCACCATCGAAGCCGCAGTGGCCTTCAGTCGCGATGTACTCGTTTCAAGAGTATCGTGGTTCGTTTACTCGAACTCTGATTTTCTGGTTGCGGGCCGAGTCCTCGGGCGAGCTTCACTGGGCGCGTATGACTTTGCGTGGACGCTGATCAATCTTCCCGTCGAGAAGATCACGGCCATGATCACGAGCGTTGCGCCTGCCATATTCGCATCTGTTCAGGACGATGTTGCTCTGCTGAAGCGGTATGTACTTGGTCTGACCGAAGGTGTTTCGCTCGTCGCGTTTCCATTTTCCGTCGGTGCAGCCCTCGTCTCGCACGATCTTATCATCGGAATATTCGGTGAGAAGTGGGCAGCCGCCATCGTACCCCTCAGGTTGCTCGCGGGATACACGACGATCAGATCGATAATGCCGATTCTCTCGCCAGCACTCACCGTGCTGCGACGTACGCGCTTCCTGATGTGGTATTCAGTATCGCTGGCGCTCGTCTACCCCGGAGTCTTCTACTTCGCGTCCCGGTATGGCATCATGGGAATTGCGGGCGCGTGGGTCGTGCTTTATCCGCTGAGTGCGCTTCCGCTCTGGTGGCTTACGTTCAAGCTGATCTCCACGCCGCGCGAATATTTCACTGCTTTGCGCGCCGCTACCGTGAGCGTCATCATAATGGGGGGATTCGTACTTCTGGCGATGTTCGTGATCCCGCCGGAATATCCGCGTTTGCTGAAATTGGCGATCGAGATATGCGTCGGTGCGATCACGTATTCCGGCGCTGTACTTCTCATCTTTCCGGAACGGGTGAAAACATTCCGGCGGACAATTCGGGGAGCCTTTTAAACGAGCGGACCGTAGCTCGCTTCCCGGTCCCGCCACACGACTTGTGGCTTCTTGACGATGTCGGCGGTGGCGACAATTGAAACGGCCATATCGCGCCGCACGAACGCCTTCAGAAAGCCGACAGCGGACCGACTGCTCGGCATGGTCAGCCAGCTGTCAAGGAAACCAGCGCGTGCTTTCGCAAGGTGCCCGTTGCACCAGTTCGTGTACGACACATCCCATAGCAGATCAGCGATGTTCTCTCTGGCGGCAGTGATCTCGTGCCGCGACAGGCCTGAACGCAGCCGCTTTAGATGTTCCTTCCGCACGGCGATGCCGTCGACTTTGGTCGGAAGGGGGTTGCTCGCAGTCAGGCTCGCAGAGTGGCGCCTGTTCAGCGCATGAGTCTCGTTGATGAAGACGAACTGCGTCCTGTTCGCAAGACGGAACCATAGGTCAACGTCCTCGAAGCAGACAATCGACTCGTCGAACCAGATGTCAACCTCATCAAGCAACTCACGCTTGAATACAATGGTCGGCGTGTTGACAGCAATGTATGTAAGTAGAAATGCCGGGAACGCCCTGTCACACAGGTAAAAGTTGCCGCCCTTATGCGTCAGGTATTCCGCTGCCCGGTCCAGAAAATTGGCTGACTCCAGCACGTCCGTCGCCTCTGCCAGTCCCGTATCCTGGTACACCTTGCGGAAGTCCGCAAAGGCGAATCGGGCCCCTGTCTTTCGCATCGCTGCGATCGATGATGTGAGACGATCAGGAGTTGCAATATCGTCCGCGTCGAGAAGTGCGATATATTCACCGCGAGCAACACGCAGTCCGTCATTTCGCGCGCACGCCGGCTTGCCGGACGCATTATCTCTACGAATCACTTGAATGCGCGAATCTCTGCTTGCGAATTCATCGGCCACAATCGCCGTAGCATCGGTTGAGCCATCATCAACAACGATGATCTCAATATCGGAAATACTCTGCTTCATCAGCGATGTGAGCGCGTCACCAATGTATTTTTCGCAATTGAATGCGGGCACAATTACTGACACCAGCGGCGCGGGTTGTACGCGCGCAAATGAGGCCGCCGGAGCTGGAATCGACTCAATCTCGCAGAGCATGAACGGGGGAGAGGCAAATCTGGTGCCGCTTCCGCCGTTTGACCCGAGACCACGTAGACAACGGGTCTGTGTACGATGGCGTACATGTTGCTGACAGTGGCTATCTGCACATGGAATCGTGCTGAATTGTTGCGTCAAACACTTGAACGCATGACTGCGCTCACCATTCCGCCGGATCTCACATGGGAGCTTCTGGTCGTCAACAACAACTGCACCGACTCCACAGATTCGGTCGTCG
>JBDTAW010000265.1:0-2795 GCA_039924445.1 Gemmatimonadaceae bacterium | reverse complement strand
CGGCGACAGTCACGGTCGTACCGGGCGGTACAGTTGTATTCGAGTTTGGTGGACTTGGCCATACCGTCATATTCGACTCCGGTCCCAATCCGCCAGACGACATCCCGAACATTACTGTGAACACATCGATTACACGCACCTTGACCGCGACTGGAACATACACTTACCACTGTCGCATCCATCCCGGAATGGCGGGCACCATTGTTGTCGCCGACTCGACGAGGACCTCCAGCGCTACACCACCAGCAGCACCACCACAAGCACCACCGCCGGGTAGCTACCCGTAGTTGAGGCCGGGATGGAGGATGGGGTTGGGCAGCACGCGTGACATTGCGTGTCGCTCAACCCCATCTGACGTTTTCCCCTCGCAGATCAGCGACGCGACCTCGCTTGCCGTTACCCAACGACGAAGTAGATGTCGTTTGCCGTATCGATTCGACCTCCTGCCGCACAGCTACAGCAGCCTGCCGATCCTCGGTCGTTAGCGAGTTCCGGGTCCGGTAATTTCACATATGCTTATCCGTCGAATTCTCCACGCTGGCGCGCTGTTCAGTACACTGATCGGCCTGACCGCGTCCGGAGTGCTGTGCCAGTGCCGACCACCGCACTCAAGCCACGAAGCGAAACTTCTTGCGTTTTATTCAGTTCCGATTGTCTTCAGTGCTGATGCTCAACTCTTCTCGCAGCACTCCGGTTCAGTTCGTGTTTCCGTGGAAGGAGCGTACGTTCCTACAGCATCCGCGACACTTCAACAGACTGAGTTCTGTTACACGGGCCGCGCTGAGAATACCGGCCTTACCAGTTTCTTTGGACGTCCAAGAATAGCCGTTTCGCTTCCCCACGGATTCGGATTCGAAGCGAGCTATCTGCCCCCGGTTACCGTGGCCAATGCGACGCCTAAACTCGGCAGCGGCGCCGTCTGGTTCACGCGAGCAATTAACGCGTCCCTTCTTGTGACCGCACGTTTCCACGCAACGGTCGGCGTAGTAAAAGGGCCGATTACATGCCCGCGGAGTGCGCTGCAGCAGGCGAATTCGGAAGCACCTTGCTATGGAACCAGGCCGTCAACAGATGAGTTCCGGCCCGATATGACCGGCCTCGAGTTGATCGCTTCAACCAATCCAGTCGCCGAGAAGCGGGTACAGCTTTCTGCGGGCATGGGCATCAATCAACTTTACCCACGCTTCAGAGTCGGCTTCTCCGATCTGAATGGAGGAACCGATAACACTCAGATCGCAGTCAATCTGACCCGATTCATCGGGCTTGTCGGCGCATCTGTTAGACTGTCACGACGATGCAACGCCGCCACACAGATATACTCGTCGTTCACAGACGCGACGACCGTGCGGGCAACGTTTGGGTGCTTGCTACGGAGGTAGAGACCTGCTGACTTGAACCCTCTCAGCTCCCTGCGTATTCATCCCAGAGCGCAGCCATCGCTCTCGCGCCAAGCCGGAAATTTTCGACGCTCATCCACTCGTCCGGCGCATGTGCGTTTTCGCCAGGCAGGCCGAAACCAACCAGCAACACGGGCGCCTTGAGTATTCGCTCGAAATCGCCAACTACAGGAATCGAACCACCCTCACCGACGATTACTGGCTCCCGGCCGAAGGCGGCGCTCACTGCACGCTTCGCGGCATCGAAAATCGGACCAACCAGATCGGCGCGCCATGGACGGCCGCCGTGGATATATGCCGTCGTGACCGTAACCCCCGCCGGGGTGTGCTTCGCAACATGCGCCTCGAACAGTTCGGCGATATGCGCGGGATCCTGATTCGGCACGAGTCGGCAGCTGACCTTTGCCATTGCTTTCGCCGGCAGAACGGTCTTTGCTCCGTCCCCAGTGTAGCCAGACAGCATCCCGTTCACTTCGCACGTCGGTCGCGTCCAGAGCTTTTCAAGCGTTGTAAAACCCTTTTCTCCGCCCAGACACTTCACGCCGATCTCGCGCCTGAATGCGTCATCGGCATGCGGAAGCTTGCGCATTCCCGCGAGTACTTCGTCGGAGAAAGGACTCACATCATCGTAGAATCCATCGATTGCCACCCGGCCGTTGGCATCGTGCATGGACGCGATGATGCTGGCAAGCGCCGCAGCTGGATTCACAACGGCGCCACCATAAATCCCTGAGTGAAGATCGCTCGACGGTCCCTGAACATCGATCTGGAAATAAGACAGGCCGCGCAGTGATGACAGAATCGAGGGCATCCCTTCAGCGAACATTGCCGAGTCGGAAATGACAACCGCATCGGCGGCGAGAAGCTTGGCGTTGTGCTCTATGAACGATTCCAGATTCGTGCTGCCTACCTCTTCTTCTCCCTCCGCGATGACAACAACATTGCACGGCAATTTGCCGCGCGTGCGAAGGTGAGCCTCGAGGGCCTTGATATGGAGGAAAAGTTGCCCCTTGTCATCTACAGAACCGCGCGCATAAATGCGCCCGTCCCTGACTTCGGGCGCAAATGGCGCAGATGTCCAGAGATCCAGGGGTTCCGCGGGCTGGACGTCGTAATGGCCGTACACGAGCGCCGTGGGAGCATCAGGGCCGGCACCACGCCATTCCCCAACCACGATCGGATGTCCGGCGGTGGCATGCACCACCGCTTTCAGGCCCGCCTGCTCGAGTGATCGCTTTACCCACTCCGCTGCTTCCTTGGTGTCTACGTCGTGCACCGGCTGAGCACTGACGCTCGGAATTCTCAGAAAATCGAACAATTCTTCCTCGATCCGCGACTGATGCTGCGTGAGAAAGGCATCAAGATCATTGGCAATCTTAGGCATGAACTCAATCTAAC
>JBDTAW010000264.1:0-9232 GCA_039924445.1 Gemmatimonadaceae bacterium | reverse complement strand
CATGTCAATTCGAGACATGAAGTAGAGTGCGAAGATCGCGCCGAAGATCGTGTTGGTCAGATACATGATCGCCGGGCCGGCAGTCATGCGGACTGCACTCAGGTCGTTCGTCAGCCGCGCCATGATGTCGCCGGTGCGCGTGCGGTTGTAGTAAGACGCGTCAAGCGATTCAAGATGTTCGAACAGATCATTTCGCAAGTCGTACTCGACCCAGCGGCTCAACCCGTTGAGCCACTCTCGCATGCCGTACCGGAGCCCCCCTCCAATGATCGCCGTCCCGATGATCGCTCCGGCCAGAATCCAGACCGATCGGACCGGATTGTGCGCCCCAATGGCATCGATCGCCAGTTGAATCAGCTTCGGGATCACAGATGTGATGCCGGCGGCGAATACGACAAACGTAAGCCCCGCAATCAGTTGCGACGCATACGGCCGGAAATAGGGGGTCAGGCGGCGAAGATTTGGGAGCACTGTTGGCACACCGATTGCCCCTTTAGCTTGGGATGAACTTCCCAACGCAAATCAAGAGGAGCGTTATGTCAAAATATATCCATCGTGCCAGTGTTCTAATGGCTGTTCCAGCGGCCGTCGTGCTGCTGGCCCTTGGTGCATGCGGAGGCAACAAAAAAGACAGCCTCGCGCAGGACACCTCGCTCGCAAGCGACATGCAGCTTGCAAATAAGGACTCTACCGCGCAGCCGCAGCTGACCGACGTGCCGGCCACTACGACGCCGACTCCCGCCGCGGCGGCTACGAAGCCCGTGACCCGCACACCCACGCCATCGCGGGCTACTTCTCCTTCGCCGGCCAAATCATCAACGACGGCCAGCGGCAACACGGTCACAAAAAACACCGGCGGGAAAGAGACTGCACTGGGAACAATCGCAGCCGGATCGACGATCGCATTGACGTCTGATTCACGCGTCTGCACCAACACCAATCAGGTTGGTCAGACCATTGAAGGAACCGTTGCCCAGTCCGTCGCAGGATCGAATGGCGCAACAATTCCCGCTGGCGCGAAGGTGGCGCTCGAGATCACCAGGCTCAAGCGGAGTGAAAACATCAACGACAAGATCGAGATGGACTTCCGCGTCAAGTCTGTAACGTTCGGCGGTCGTACGTACCCGCTCAGCGCAAGCGTTGCTTCTGCGCACGTTGATCGTGTCAAGAATCAGCCTGGCAGCAAGGACGCCCAGAAGGTTGCAACCGGCGCTGCCGTTGGAGCAGTCGTTGGACAGATTCTAGGAAAAAACACCAAGTCCACGGTCATTGGCGGTGCCATTGGCGCAGCTGCTGGTGCCGGTACTGCGGCCGCGACGTCCAACTACGAAGGCTGTGTCCCGAGTGGTGGCAATATCTCGGTGAGGCTGGACAACTCGGTCCAGGTGCATAGCTGAACCGTCGCTATTCATCGCGATCACGGAAGAGCCCCGCTCGGAATCGAGCGGGGCTCTTCCGTTGTAATCGCCCAACTGCTCCATGAGCGGCGTCGCGGGTTCGGGCTCGGAGCGGTAAGTTATTGCTCGTGCAGGATTCAAGAGCTACCGAGCAACGCAATCCTCGAACGGCAGATATCGATCTCGCTTCAGCGCGCGAAATCGTTGATCTGATGAATCGCGAGGATGCCTCCGTCGCCGCAGTCGTCGCCGCTCAGGGAGGCGCAATCGCGCGCGCGGTCGAACTTGCCGCCTCAACCCTCCGCTCCGGCGGCCGACTGTTCTATGTCGGAGCTGGCACATCTGGGCGGCTCGGCGTGCTTGACGCCAGCGAGTGCCCTCCAACCTTCGGCACTGATCCGGAGATGGTGCAGGGGATCATCGCAGGAGGAGTTGCAGCTCTCACGCGGTCACAGGAAGGTGCCGAGGACCGGCCCGAAAGTGGCGCGAAAGAATTGGACGATCGGCATGTGACTTCCAGAGACTTCGTCATCGGAATCGCTGCGTCCGGGACCACGCCATACGTGCATGGTGCGATTCACCGTGCACGGGAGATCGGAGCGCACACAGGCGTAATTACATGCACCGTGCCCCCCGCATCGCTACTCGAAGACTGCGACGTCGCAATTGTCACCGTGGTTGGTCCGGAAGTCGTGACGGGTTCCACGCGGCTGAAAGCCGGCACCGCGACGAAGCTGGTCCTCAACACGATCAGCACCGGGGCGATGATCCTTCTGGGCAAGACGTATGGCAATCTCATGGTTGATATGCGCGCTTCGAACGCGAAACTCACGGATCGCGCCGAACGCATTGTCATGGAGGTCGCCGGCGTAACGCGCGAAGCGGCACGGAATCAACTCGCACTTGCTGGCGGGATCGTCAAGGTCGCGATCGTGATGCAGATGGCCGGAGTCGACCGCGCTACAGCGGAAAAGCGGCTCGAGGAAACCGGCGGCGTCATTCGACGAGTAATACCAGGTGCATCACCGCCGATCCCGGAATGAGTGACGCAAGCGGGATCTTCGTTGGGTTGATGTCGGGAACCTCGCTTGACGGAATCTCTGCGGCAGTTGTGCGATTCGACGACACCGGAACATCATTACGTCACGAGTTGCTCGCGTACGTATCGCTGCCTTATTCCGACACACGACGCTCGCGGCTTGCAAATGCAATGGAGCGCGGCACCGCCGCAGAGTACTCGGCGCTCAATTTTGATCTCGGAGAGTGGCTGGCGGATGCTGCGAGAGAGGCGTTGAGCGTCGCGCAGGTTGACAAGTCTGAAGTACGCGCGATTGCCTCACACGGGCAGACAATCTGGCACACGCCGCGGCGCGCAACATGGCAGATCGGGGAATCCGCAGTCATTGCCGAACGCACCGGCATCGACGTGATATCTGACTTTCGCGTCCGCGACGTTGCTGCGGGCGGCGAGGGTGCGCCGCTCGTCCCCATTGCCGATTCGCTGCTCTACAGCGGCACCGAATGGCGTTTGCTGCAGAACATTGGTGGTATCGGCAACCTCACCGTGGTGCCGCCCGGCGGGGACGTTTCTCGCGTGCGTGCATTCGATACTGGTCCTGGTGTTGTGCTTGTTGATCACCTCGTGCGCGCACTTTTTCCAGGAACGCGATTTGACGATCGGGGTGACATCGCGAGATCGGGGCGCGTGCACGCAGCCGTAGTGAACGCTCTGCTTCAGGACGACTACTTCGCAGCGCCTCCCCCCAAATCCACGGGTCGGGAATATTTCGGGGTTGCATTCGCGGACCGGCTTCGCGGATTGATGCCGCCCGAATCTTCGAACGCCGATGTAATCGCCACTGCCGTGGCATTGACAGCGCGGTCAATTGCAGATGCAGTGCAACGGTTTGTATCGGAGCCGTGCAAGACTATCGTCGTCTCAGGCGGCGGCGCCAGGAATGATGCGCTGATGGGTGCGCTAAGTGCAGCGCTAAGCGCAGTGCTAACCGCATCGATTGCGCCGATCCGGGTCGAACGGTTCGACGATGTCTATTACAACGGCGAAGCGAAAGAAGCGGTCGCGTTTGCGCTACTGGGGCTGCTGCATCTTGCGCGGCGGCCCGGCAACGTTATCGGAGCCACCGCCGCACGCGGTCCGAGAGTCCTTGGGAAGTTGACTCCCGCTTTGTAGGCGGAGGGGGCTCGTCGGGCAGGTTGGGATCAGCCGGCTCAAATCGCGCCGCTACTACGGTGATGTTGTCATTGCCGCCGTGCGCATTTGCCGCCGCGACCAGACGTTCGCAGACCGTTTCCATGTTGTCATCCGCGAGCGCAATGCGAGCCATGTCGATCGGGTTGACGAAGTTCGACAAGCCATCGCTGCACAACAGCAGCACGTCACCAACTTCTGCCGCTTCGCGGTAAACATCGGGGGCGACTGTCGGCTCCGAGCCAAGCGCCTGGAGAATGATGTTGCGACGATCGCTGTGTGCGGCTTCGCTTTCAGTCATCTCGCCAGCGTCAATCAATCGCTGAATGAGCGACTGATCCTTGGTGATCTGGCGTGCGACGCCCGCGCGAACAAGATACGCTCGACTGTCTCCGACCTGAGCGATGGAGATCGTCGAGTTGTGTACGAGGGCGAGCGTTGCTGTGGTGGCCATGCCTCTATGCTGCGGGTTCCCGGACGAGTACGTGAAGATTACGTGGTTCGCCGCCACGATCGCCGCCTTGAGCGCGGCCTCCACTCCCGATTGCGAGTGAGGCCACTCCGTTTCGTAGCGCCGGCGCAGCTCGATGAACATGGTATCTGTCGCCATCAGGCTCGCAATCTCGCCAGAGGCCGCTCCGCCGACTCCATCCGCCACCACCAGAAGTGCAGGGGTATGAGGGATCGTGATCGTCGTGGTCGTCCCCTTCATGACTAAAGCGTCCCGTCCAAGCGCGGCCACGAGATACGAGTCCTCATTGAGCGTCCGGACGCGGCCGATATCTGTGCGACCGCCCGCAACCAGCATCAGGCGGCGCGAGGGCTCGTTGGCCGCAGGAAGTTCAAGTTCTGGCATCGCGCTAAGAATACACCCTATGGATGCTGACCGTTACTGGGCGCGCTGCTAGCTTATGTGTCATGTTCCTGCGGATCACCACCAAGGCCCCCGGATTTTCGGGGCTGTTGCTCGCCGGCGCGCTACTCGGCGTTGCCTGCGCCCGTACACCCCCAGCCTCGGCACCGGAGCCTGCTTCTGTACCGCGCAAACCGCCGCGTGCAGTGCCGACGCCGGTTCGTTCGGGCATCAACAAGGCGGTGCTTCCTCCAGCCAACCCGAACCTTCCGCCAGTTCCGCAGGCCGACGGACCGCTCGCGATTCGGGTCGTCTACCCGACGCGCGGCGCCCTCATCGCATCGCGTGATTCCAATTTCATATTTGGCACTGTGGGTAGCGGTGAAGCAGGTCTGACTATAAATGGTGAACTTGTTCCCGTCTGGCCGAATGGCGCATTCCTCGGATGGATCCCTAACCCACCGGCGCAATCACAGTGGTACGACCTCGAGGCCTACACGGCAACGGATACGGCGAAATTGCGCTACCCCGTGCGCACGAGGGCCGGACTCGCCCTTGAAGGACCGCGCCCACCCACCAAGCCCGAAATCACGCGCTTCGATCCGGCCGTGGATGCGAAGCTGCGCAACGATTCACTTGATCGCGCCGTGAGCGACACGGACAACATCATCATCGGTCGGCCGACTCCGACCGGCGATTACAAGTGGTTCCTGCTGCCGGGCACTCCGGTGCGCTTGCTCGAATACCGCGACAACATGGCGCGGGTCCAGCTTGATCCGGGTCAGGACATCTGGGTCGCAAAGACCGAAATAAAACCGTCAGCTTCGCGCGCGCCGATTCGCCCACTCAACGTCACGAGCGCGAGGGTACATCCTTCTGAGGCTACCGTGGACATTGAAGTTCACGTCGCTTCGCCACCTGCCTATGTAATCGCCGAGGGAGAGCGCGATCTTACTCTTACGCTTTACAACACTACTACTGGCGCGACCTTCGAACCGCCTCGCGATTCCCTGGTGGACAGCGCAAGTCAATCAACAGACGCCACCCGTACGGTCTATCACTTTGCGCTATCACGGCCGCTCTACGGTTACCAGGTTACGTATCGGGATGGCGTCTTCACATTGGCTATCCGTCGCCCCCCTTCAGTCGACGCTGCCGAGCCGCTCCGCGGGATGACGATAGTTGTCGATCCCGGTCATCCACCCATCGGCGCAACCGGCCCCACTGGTTTGTGGGAGCCTGTTGCGACCCTCGCGGTGGGGTTGCGCGTTGAGCAGTTACTCAAAGCACGAGGGGCGCATGTTGTAATGACTCGGACCAACGCCGATCCGGTTGGGTTGGGCGACCGCCCCATCGTGGCCCGTCGTGCCAACGCAAACGCGTTCATCTCGATCCATCTCAACGCTGTCGCCGACGGTCAGAATCCATTCCGTGACAACGGAACCGGCACATACTACTTTCATCCGCAGTCGAAGTTGTTTGCCCAAACGATGCAGGACGCGCTCGTTCCGGCACTCGGATTGCATAGTCGTGGCGTGTTCTATCAGAACCTTGCTGTCTGCCGCCCGACCTGGTTTCCGTCGGTTCTCGCTGAGGGGTTGTTCATCATAATGCCGGATCAGGAAGCTGCGATCCGAACGCCGGAATACCAGGAAGCATACGCAAGAGGAATTGTGGACGGACTCGAGAAATATTTCGCAACATTCGTCCATTAGAATGCACCACCATTCAAGATGGGACAGAATCGCTCAGCAGCTGCTCGTTATAGCACTAGTGATCGCAATCGGTCCTGCATCGCGCGTGGCGAACGCGCAGATACCGCTCAATGAACAGTGGAAAACCATTTCCACACCACATTTCAGAGTCCACTTCACAGCTCCGTTGGAGACACAGGCTCGCCACGCTGCATCGGTGGCCGAGCGCGCCTACGCGAATCTCGCGACTGAACTGGCAACTCCGCGGGGTCCGATTGACATTGTGCTCAGCGACGGCACAGATGCATCCAACGGCTCGGCGACGGTAGTTCCCAGGCCAGTTGTTATTATCTTCGCGCGCCCACCGGTCGACGAACCGTCGCTGGAAAGCTACGACGACTGGACCGTACTTGTTCTGCAACACGAGCTGACTCACATATTCCATCTGGACAGAAGCCGCGGATGGTGGCGAACTGCTCAATCAGTGTTCGGGCGAAATCCAGTCCTGTTCCCCAATTATTACACGCCATCCTGGTTGACCGAAGGGTTAGCGGTGTACTACGAGTCTCGATTCACAGATGGCGGCCGGCTGCATGGAAGTTTCGATTCGGCAATCGCAACGTCGGCTGCGATTGACAGAGAGATTCCGCGACTCGGCCAGCTATCGCTTGCGACGTCACGCTTCCCATACGGTCAGTCGGTTTATGTGTATGGCTCATTCGTGTGGGACGAGCTTGCGAAGTCTCATGGCGCCGCATCGGTGCCGGCGTATATAGAACTATCCAGCGGTGAACCGATACCATTTTTCCTCGATCGTGAAGCGAAGCAGGCTTTCGGCGAGACGTTTACCCACGCCTGGAACCACTGGCGCGATTCGCTGATCGACGCCGTCAACGATTCCGTGGCATTGGGTATTCAATCGAGAACCAACCCGGTTGCGTTCGCTGCCTCCACGGCGACGGTCATTGCGAATGGAGGGCGCTACATCCTGGAGCCCCGCTGGCTGAGCGATTCGACACTGCTTTTTGCGGGCAATGACGGGCGTAGCACGGCAGGACTTTACACGGTGAAACTTGGCGGCACACCCAGGAGGATTGCGCGTCGCAATTCTCTCGACACCAACGACCCGTCGCCAGACGGATCGATCGTGTTTTCACAGGGTGATTACATCGATCGATTCCATACGCGTGGTGACCTGTATGTCGCAAGAGGTGATCGCGAAACACGGCTTACGGACAATCAACGGCTCAGCGAGCCTGGCGTTCGTGACGACGGTAGAATAGTCGCCGTCCAGACAGTGCCGAGCACTACGAGGCTTGTCGTGGTATCCCGCGATGGAAGACAAGTTGTCCCCATCACCCGTACGTCTCTCGATACACAATGGACCGCGCCGCGTTGGTCACCCGACGGAAGCCGTATCGTCGCGGTCAGGATCTCCGGGGCTGTCAACGAGATAGTCGTACTCGACACCGCCGGAAACGTGCTCTCCACCCCTGTTCGCATGCGGGCTGTCCTGCGGTCACCCGCGTGGTCACCCGATGGATTGGCGATTCTGTTCACTTCCGACCTCGATGGAACCGCGCAGCTTTCCAAGGTGCGCGCGGCCGCAGACTTCGCACGCGACGCGCCAACTCGGCTTACTGCGGAGCCCGGCGGTGTGTACGGTGTGGATGTCGTTGCTGAGGGCGCCGATTCCATACGCGTTGCCACAACTGCATTACGCGGTGATGGTTATCATCTGCTCGTCTGGACTGCACCGCGAGCCGCACTGGATGTTGCAGCGAACATCGGGAAAGGTTCACCTGCTCGGGTCGCGTCAACAACGGCAGTGGACTCCGCAGCAGGTCGCCGCGCTGCTGATCCAGGTTGGCGTGTAACTGACGATACCAGCCGCGCGCGATCATACTCTCCATGGCGAACGCTGATGCCGGCCTACTGGTCGCCCACGTTCGCGCAGGCAGGAGCCGGCCGGGGAAATCTGATCGGGGCGCTCACCGGCGCGTCGGATGCGATCGGGCGCCACAGCTATGTCGCGCAGGCCGCAGTGAATCTTCACAACAGTAACGTCGATGCATCGCTATCCTATGCGTACAACCGCTGGATAAACCCGCTGCTCTCGGCATCGCTTGATCAATCGTGGTCGTACTCAAACATTACGAGCGGCAGCACCAAGGTTGGCGATCTTGATCGACGAAGTCGGTTTGCGAGTCTTCATGCGACCTTCGCTCGTCCGCGGGTCCGAACCTATTCGGCCCTTACTGTCGGCGCAGAGTACGAGCAACGCGACTACGGCACGACACCCGGTTCCTTGCTGCCTCGCCTGAATTCGTTTTACCAGGAGAGCCACCGGTATCCGACGCTGGTTGCGGCCGCAGTGTTTTCCAACACCCAGCGGCCCACGCTGAGCATCTCACCCGAAGACGGTGTTACCCTCACCGGGTCCATTCGACAGCGGTGGGAGGAATCGTCAGGTGCGTCCGGGCGCAGCGGCGTCATGATCGGCTCAGCGTACAAGTCGCTCGACCTGCCGGGGTTTGCTCACCATGTAATCGCAGTCCGTGCGGCGATCGGTGGCGCTGACCGCCGATCGCCGAGCGAGTTTGAGGTGGGGGGAGTGAGCGGCTCCTCGGTGGAGATCGTACCCGGAATAACGTTTGGCAGCGCCGCGCGAACTTTCCCCGTTCGCGGTTTTGCGTCCGGAGCCGAAACGGGGGTCAGTGCCTCGTCAGTCAGCGCGGAATATCGAGTACCGCTGATTGCGCCATCGCGCTCGCTGGGGCTGTTCCCGTTCTTCCTCGATCGCGCGTCGCTCGCTGTGTTCAGCGACGCCGCACGTGCGTGGTGTCCCGCCAGCGCGGTGCCTGCCTGTTCTCCGTCATCGAACGACGGACCGACGCTTGCGTCCGTCGGTGGGGAGCTCAACCTGGATTCCGCTCTGCAGTTCGATGTGCCGTACCGTTTTCGGCTTGGAGTGGCCCACCCGGTGCACGGTCGAGAGTATGCCGGCGCCTCGGATCTGACCGCGTATGCGACCCTCGGGCTGGGATTCTAGATCCTTGAAGGCGTTTGAGACGGATAC
>JBDTAW010000263.1:0-7623 GCA_039924445.1 Gemmatimonadaceae bacterium | reverse complement strand
GTCGGTGCAAGCATGCGCAAACTCGTCCATCTGATTTACGGCGTCATCAAGTCAGGAACCTACTTCGATATGCAAATCCCAATGCGCGGCCTTGCATTTCAAGACGGTATCTGACCCCATTTTCCCTTCTGGAGATCACATGAGCGCTGCAGTCGCCCGGACCGAGCAGAAGTACTCCATTCCACGTAACCCCGTAATTCCGGAACCGTCGGTGCTGGACATCCTGCTTTCCGGCACCTTGCTCAAGTCGCCCGATGGCAAAGCCGCCGGCACCGCGATGCCGCTCTTCCGTGCAAGCGGCGAGGCAGGTTCGACGTTTGCAATGCAGAAGCGTGGTGCGATCTACTATTTCAAGCACGGTCAGCTATACGTCTACGATGAGGCTAAAACGGCTGCGGCGCAGCTTTTCGAAGGTGCCGCACTGAGCGCCGGATTCATTCTCCCCGGCCTTGGTGAGATGGCTGGAGCCCTGTCCACGTTCGTCGAGAAAGGCGGCGAAATATTGCTCGAAAAAGTGGGTGAAAAAATCAATGAACCGAAGCATCACGGACAGATGACATACGGCGATCAGGCCAAGGCACTGGAAAGCCGGGGAGCGGTAATGTTGCCGGGCGTGAGTCTGGTCGACATCGAGTATCAGGTCGAGCCGGCTGGTTTCCTGTCCAAGGAAGTACATCGGCTGATTTACACCTATGAAGACGGTCAACATCAGTTGACGCGATATCAGACAGGCGCGACGATGAAGGGAAACAAGTCAGAACCCGCGAACACCGCAATCAAGATCGCTCTCAATGCGAGAATGTGGGGCGAGCTGGGGTATCTCCTGCCAAAGATCAAGGACGAATTCGCGCAGGGTTTCGACGCGATCGAGTCCGAGATGCGGATCGCATTTGAGCAGAAGCATGGCGATGGCACAGCGGATCGTAGCCTGGATTTCGTGAAGGAAGTGGGCGACCGGTACCAGGCCGAAGTCGAGCGAAATGGATTCACTGTAGCGGCATCTGCGCAGCGAGCGTTGGAGTTGCTCGAGCCCATGCGGGACGTTTACGACAGGACGCCGGTGCTGTGCGACATGATGCGGGATGTTCGTGCGCTCGCGGCGGGGAAGCCGGCATAGGAGATCTTGCTGACGACGGCGATCCGTGCACCTGAAGAGAGTTCGCCGATCTCAGGCCGCGTTTGTGCATAGCTGATGCTGTAATGTCCCATATGCAACTCGCATGACGGCAAGCGAAACGCCGTCGCCCGAAGCAGCGCACATACTCCTGACGGGCGCCACCGGCTACGTCGGCGGACGCCTGTTGCCGCTGCTGGAGAAGCAGGGTTATCGCGTTCGGTGCCTCGCGCGGCGTCCAGAAGCACTCACGCACAAGGTCGGCCCGACTACGGAAGTAGTCGCCGGCGATGTCCTCGATCGCGCCAGTCTCGATGCTGCACTCTCCGGGATGGATGCCGCCTACTACCTGGTGCACTCGATGGGCTCCGACGCCTCGTTCGAGAAAATGGATCGAGAGGCCGCACAGAATTTTGGCGACGCAGCAAAAGCAGCCGGAGTCAGTCGCATCATCTACCTCGGTGGACTCGGCGGCGAGGAAGAAGAACTCTCACCGCACCTGCGCAGTCGGCAGGAAGTCGGGCGCATTCTGCGGGAATCGGGCGTGCCGGTACTCGAGTTTCGAGCGTCTGTCGTGATCGGATCAGGAAGTCTGTCGTTCGAAATGATCCGGTCGCTGGTGGAGCGCCTGCCGATCATGCTCCTGCCGCGCTGGGTGAGCGTCATGGCGCAGCCAATCTCCATTGAAGATCTTCTGCAATATCTGGTCGCTGCACTTCGCTTGCCTGTCTCGCAGTATCGCGTGTACGAGATCGGTGGCGCCGATCAGGTAAGCTACGCGGACATCATGCGCGAGTATGCGCGACAGCGTGGATTGCATCCTCGGATGATCCCCGTGCCAGCTCTCACGCCGTATCTGTCGAGCCTGTGGCTGGGACTCATCACGCCGCTATACGCGCGCATCGGACGCAAGCTCATCGAGAGCATTATTCATCCCACCGTGGTCCGTGACAAAAGCGCGCTCGAAGTATTCGCTGCTCGTCCAATGGGAATCGTGGACGCAATCCGTCGAAGCCTCGCACGCGAAGAGCGGGAGTTTGCGGAGACCCGCTGGTCCGATGCACTGTCATCGTCTGGCGAGCCACGGTCATGGGGCGGCGTGCGATTCGGAACGCGTCTCGTGGATTCGCGCACAGTCACCGTCGAGGCGACGCCAGCGGAAGCGTTCGCGCCGATTCAGAGCATCGGCGGAGATACGGGATGGTACGGTTGGGACTGGTTGTGGACACTGCGCGGTACGCTCGACCTTCTATATGGTGGTGTCGGTATGCGACGAGGACGCGCGCATCCGACCACGCTGCGCGTGGGTGACACAATTGATTTCTGGCGCGTCGAAGCCTTCGAACCAGGTCGACTGCTGCGATTGGCCGCCGAGATGAAGGTGCCAGGGCGCGCGTGGCTGGAATTCGAGGTCACGGGAGAGGGGCCGTCGAGCTCAACGATTCGACAGACTGCGATCTTCGATCCGGTTGGTTGGCTTGGGCGGGCGTATTGGTACGCGCTGTTTCCGGTGCACCAGTTGGTGTTCAGCGGGATGTTGCGCGGGATCGCGGCGGAGGCGCGGAAGCGGGGTCGCGAAAGCGGGGTCAGAGTGCAGTTTCCTGATCCGACGTGTTGGAGCTGACGGAAAGAAGGGCACTCTGACCCCTGTTCCATAAGGCAGTGGGAACCATTTGCCTCTCGCGCGCTTTCCCGTTCAATAGCATCTTGGCTGCCATGCCTGACATGACAGAACACTGGACGACTCTCGTTTCGATCATCATCGGTCTTGGAATAGCCGATCTGCTCATCAATTTGCACAAGCTGATCCACGCTCGGAAGCACGTGAAGTGGGATGCACTGCCGCTTCTCTGGGCTGCGATTGCGTTGCTGTGGTTGTTCAACTATTGGTGGGCCGTTGGCGCCGGCCTCGACGGTTCCCGGACTGTGCATGTAGTTGGCGATTATGTACTTCTTGCCGTTCTTCCGATCCTTCTGTTCCTCATGTCAGCGAGCGTGCTGCCGAGGTCCATTTCCGAAGCAGGCCAACTCGACATGCGTGCCGAATGGGCCCGGAACAGAGATGTATTCCTCACCATTTTCGTACTGAACCAGACAGCTACGTGGATTGTCGTAATCGCCACACGCGGCGCCATAGTTTTTGATCTTGCAAGTCTGACGCGAACGATTACGCTGGTGGTCGTAGCGGGAGCATTGTTTTTCAGATCACGTCGATTCGAATGGATTGCTGCGATTGTCGTAATCGGTGTTGCCGTTGCCAGGCTTTCTACGCAGGCGGTTCAGTGAGTGACGAAAACAGGGGAACTGTCGAGTGAAGCGGGGGAAGCGGGGGAAGCCGGGGGGAAGCGGGGTCAGAGTGAGTTTCCTGATCCGGCGTGTTGGAACTGACGCAAAGAAGGGCACTCTGACCCCCTTTTTTCCTCAGTGATGACGATTGTGTTAACGCCAACAGGGACGGTGCAGCCGGAAAGGGACAGTGTGACAGGAATACCCATGACCGTGAGATACGTGTCTACCCCGCCCGTTTCGCTGTCAACACCGGCTTCCTGGTTGTACTCCCTGGTAAATCTCCGTCTCGAGCCCATCCAGACCTCCGAGCTTCCAAAGGTATGAGTCAAATCCATAGCAAACATGCAGCGTAAGATGAGAGGGATTGGCGCCTTCACAAGGCAGGGTGACTCATCCATCGATCAAGAGGCGCAATTTTAACACGGAATTCTCTGTCATATCACACAAACAGGCGCAAATCGGTGAACGGACGTCTTGGGTTGCGAATCACGGAGGTACGTGGCGCACTCTCCTATCGCGCTGTGCGGGAACGGCCCGATCCGCCTCCGTTATATTGCCCTGAGCAATGCGCAAACGCCTCCTCCTCCTAACCCTCCTCTCCCTAGCCGCCTGCTCCGGCGAGAACATCACCGGCCTCGACCAGGCCGTCTACAACGCCACCTACTCCGGCGCGGCGTCCTTCTCCCTCCCGTTCTACACCCCCGCTCTCTCCGTCTCCCCGCCCACGCCCCCCAGCGCAGACCTCTCCACACCGCCGGCGCCAACCTTCCGCATCTCCATGACCCTGTCCCAACTCGGTCAGAACATCACCGGCACCTTCCTTGTCGCCGATTCCACCGGAACGCGGGTCTATTCCGGTAGTGTCACCGGTAAAACCACGAATACCGGTGCAGACTTCACCTTCGTCGTTCCAGCACCGTGCCCCGGTGCCCTCTACGGCTCGTTCACCGTTTCCAACGGCGAACTCTCCGGCGCTGCCAACGGTCGCGACTGCGCCTCCGGGGGAAGAACCGGCTCCAATGTCTATATCACCTTCACCAATTTGGTGAGACAGTAGGGTCTGACATATTTTCAATCGATGAACAGCAGACGCATTTCCACTCTCGCGGCCCTCGCGGCCTGTACTACCTTCGCCGCCTGCGGTGGCGCCGACAGCCGCGACACTGATCGCATGTCAGTCGCCGCCAATGAGCCCTCCAGCGTCATGTACTTCGATTCGACCAAGGCGGTCATTCCCGGCGCTGCTGTCGCATCCGCTGCCGGCGGTACAGCAGCCGCTGCCCCCAACGGCGCTGAGCTCTTCACGCGATGTGCTGCCTGCCACCAGGCAAGCGGACTTGGCGTCCCCGGCGCCTATCCGCCGCTCGCAGGATCCGAATGGCTCGACAACAACCCCGAAGTCCCGATCCGCATCGTACTCCACGGACTCCAGGGCGAGATCACGGTCAAGAACACCAAGTTCAATAACGCGATGACACCGTTCGGCGATCAGCTCTCTGACGCCGAGATCGCAGCGATCATTACCTACGAACGCTCGAGCTTCGGCAACTCCGCATCCAAGATCACCGCCGAGCAGGTCGCGTCCGTCCGCGCCGCAACCAAAACGCAGACGACGCCCTGGAACCCCGCGGATCTCCAACCGCTCATCCACAAATAACGCTAAGCCCGTCGTGCGCGCAGTGCAGGTCGTGCGCGCCGTATGGCGCGGATTTATCCGCGCCGTCTGTACGCGCGACAGCACCCCGCGTCTTTTGACCCGCCGCCGCGCTCTACCGCTGCACCTCCGCCCTCGACGTAGCCGAACTACGGGAACCAATCCCACCCCCTCGGTGACCAACCCGGCATGCTATCCGCACTGCTGATCTTCGCCCAAGTCACCGTCACCGTCGGCAGTGCCAAGCCCTCCCACGCGGACAGCCTCAAGCGCGCCGAGCGACTCGCGCGCCAGGACACTCTCATGGTGCGCCGCGATTCCATCCAGGCAGCCCGCGATTCCTTCCACGTCAAGCGTCGCGAAGAACGCCACATTCCGCTCACACCACAACTTCTCGCGACCGCATTCAAGGACCCCAACGCGCGCACGCTCCTCGATCGCGCACGCGCTGCACGCTTCACACAGGACTCCGCGCTCCAATCATACGACGCTACTACATACGAGCGCATCTCCGTCAATTCCAAGATCACAAGCCTCGGCCGCGATCGACTCATGTTCCGCACCGAACGCGCAACACACGTAAAATGGGAACGCGGTAACGGCGCCGTTGTCGATGTAACCGGCGCGCGATCCGCTCTACCAATGTTCAAGGGCGCCGGTGATGCAGAAGTCGACCTCGGCGCGGGCAGTGTTCCGATTCCATATTATCCCGGCCGCGAAACTCTGTGGTTCGGTTCCGCGGTTGCAAAGGCCGACGCTGATGCCGAAGCAATGATCCACCCACTCGGCAACGGCGCCGAGGCGTACTATACGTATCAGAGCGGCGACTCGGTGTCGTTCAGATTGCCGGGCGGAAAATCGATACTTGTGCGCGAACTGCGCGTGCAACCGCGTACTACAAGCTGGAATCTTGTTGTAGGATCCCTCTGGTTCGACGTCGCGACCGGACAGCTCGTGCGCGGCGTGTATCGCATGGCAGAACCGCTCGATGCGATGAAAGTCGCGAAAGAGGAAGACGGCGAAGATCCGAAGAAGGATATACCCGGCTGGATCAAGCCGATGATTCTTCCCATCACCGGCTCGATCGATGTCATGACCGTCGATTACGGTCTGTACGATAACCGGTTCTGGCTACCGCGCACGCAGACAGTGGAAGGAAAGGGGCGTGCCGGTATCATGCGCTTCCCGTTTGAATTGCGTCAGCGCTTCGATTACGAATCCGTCAACGCTGATCTCAAGCTCCCGACGATCGCGTTGAGCGTTCTCGATACCGCGCGCGGAGTTGAGGCGCGCAAGGAACGTCGCGCGATACGCGATAGCGCGTGCACGAGCGGTGCTACGTATCGCGAGACGACGCGTTCGTCACACGAGAATTCGGTCAACATGGTGGTCCGCATTCCATGCGATACACTTGCGCTCGCAACATCGCCAACACTTCCAAAGTCGATATACGACGCACCGGACTCGCTGTTCGGCGACGCCGATGTCGACGCACTCGTTGCGAGTGCACTGTCGCTGCAACGCCAGGCAGGCAGCAGGGGATTCGCACCGCCAGTATTTCAGTCCGGCATCGCGATGTCGCGCTACAATAGAATTGAAGGATTGTCCACAGGCCTGCGCGTTGACGACGACATGGGTGGCGGATATTCAAGTCACGCGATCGCGCGAATCGGGTTTGATCTCTCACCCAACGCTGAACTTGGCGTCGCGCGCACGAACGGGCGCGAGACTTACGGCGTGAATGTGTATCGGCGTTTGAATTCTGCAAACGACCTCGGACGCGATCCGTTCGGACTGAGCTCGTCCCTATCCGCATTGATGTTCGGTCGCGACGACGGTGTGTACTACAGATCGTGGGGCGGGGAACTGATGCACCAGCAGCAGAGTGGTCTGCTCGACAGCTGGCGTCTCTTTGGCGAACAACAATTCGGTGCCACAACAAAAACGCACTTCTCACTCGGCGGCAAACTGGGCGGCGGCTATTTCCCGGATAACATCGACGTGCAGAAAGCAACCGAAATCGGTTTGTCGCTCGTCAAACGCGGCACGTACGGCGAAGATCCGGACGGATTGCGCGCGTTCTCGGACATCCGCATCGACGGCGCAGCGGGCACGTTTGATTACACCCGCGCGATGGCCGATGTCACCGTGTCGCACCCGCTTGGCGGTCCGCTAACGGGAGCATTGACCCTGAGCGGCGGGACCTCGGGCGGCACCGTCCCCGTGCAACGGCTCTGGTACCTGGGTGGCACGTCCACAATTCGCGGCCAGGACGTCGGGGCGGCCGTGGGCAACGCGTACTGGATGACCCGCGCGGAACTCGGACTCGGCAGCGTCATCGCCAGACCCGTGATTTTCGGCGATATGGGCTGGGCTGGCGACCGGCGGAACTGGAATGAAGGAGTGGTCCCCGTGAGTGGCGCCGGGGTGGGTACTTCCTTTATGGACGGCCTGATAAGGCTCGATCTGGCCAAGGGAATCCGGCCGAGGGGCGGGGTCCAGGCCAGTCTGTATCTGGACGCCCGCTTCTAGATAGGTTAACCTCAATAGCTATACTGGAAGCACC
>JBDTAW010000262.1:0-3960 GCA_039924445.1 Gemmatimonadaceae bacterium | reverse complement strand
ATCTGTCCGCCGCGCGCCATTATTTCAATTTCTCGTGCTGACTTGAGTTGTATCATTTACCGCTCCCGACGCCGTTGTGCGTCAGTCAGCGCGCGGAACGTGCTTTAGAGCCTCCGCCGCGCGCATTGTAACATCTGTCACATCTCCGATCGCGTCGATACGTTCTACTGGAACGCCGTGCGTCTGATACCACGCAACAACTGGCGCGGTGAGTTCTTCGTAGATGCTGAGACGATTCTGAATTGCTTCCGGCTCGTCATCCTTTCTGCGAATCAACCGTCCACCGTCGTTACGCGGGCATGCGGTGCCAGGCTCAAACGCCTTGAACGGGGTCTGGCATATATCACATGTAGTGCGCGAACTCAATCGTCGAATCAGTTCAGCGTGGTTTGCGTCAAACAGCAGCACCGCATCAACCTTGCGATCGATCGACTTCAGCACCTGCGCCAACCCTTCTGCCTGCGGCACCGTGCGAACCGCACCGTCGAGTATCGCGCCGTGAGCGGCTTCCGCGGACGCCATCGCATCGCGCAGAATGCCGAGTATCACGGAATCAGGGACGAGGTCCCCGCGGTCCATGTACTTCTTGGCTTCGATCCCAAGCGGCGTCGAGTCACGTACTGCCGCCCTGAAAAGATCGCCGGTCGCGATCTTGGGAATACCAAGGCGAGCCGCTAGCAGCTCGCCCTGGGTTCCCTTGCCTGCGCCCGGAGGTCCGAGCAAAACGATTATCACAACCGGCCTGCGCCTCAGTAACCGGCGAAGGAGCTCTGCCCCCGGAAACGGACACGACCCTTCTTCATGAAGCCATCATACTTGCGCAACAGCATGTGCTGGTTGATCTGCGCCATGGTGTCGAGCGCAACACCGACGACGATCAGCAACGATGTACCGCCAAACACGAACGGGACGTTGATCATCCCAGCGATGAAGATTGGCAGCAACGCGATGAATGTGAGGAAGAATGCGCCAGGAAGTGTAATTCGCGAAATCACAGCATCCACATACTCTGCGGTCTTCGCACCCGGCTTGACACCCGGTATGAAACCACCCTGCTTCTTCAGATTCTCGGCGATATCAACGGGATTGAAGATGATCGCAGTGTAGAAATACGTGAAGAAGATGATGAGCACGCCGAGCATAAGCAGGTAAAGCCATGTACCAGGCTGAACCATCTCGGAAACGCGCTGCATGAATGGGTTGCCGCTGAACTGCGCGAACGCACCCGGAATCACGATCACCGACTGCGCAAAGATGATCGGCATGACGCCGGCCGTATTGATGCGCAGCGGAATGAAATTGCGCGACGCCTCTCTCTGTCGACCGCGCGACATCGTGCGCTGCGGTATCTGAATCATGATGCGGCGAGCGGCAATCGTAATCGCGATCGTTCCGGCAACCACCGCAACCATGACGATTCCCAGCAGAATAAGCGAGAATGGTCCGATTGCCTGCGTGGTTACGAATTTGAACGTGTCAAGAATACCCGGCCAGAACCGCTCGACGATCGAGAAAAAGATGATGAGCGAAGCGCCGTTTCCAAGTCCGCGTTCCGTGATCTGCTCACCGAGCCACATGACGAAGATTGCTCCCGTGGTGAGGAACAGAACCATCTGCAACTTGAATTCAAGACCCGGTGTGATGACGGCGTTCTGCAGCGACGACGTGAACAGAGCGAAACCCCACCCCTGCACTACCGCGAGTGCGATGGTGATGTAGCGCGTCCACTGGTTGACTGTCTTCCGCCCTTCCTCGTCCTTCTGCATCTTCTCGACCTGCGGCAACACTGCACCGGCGATCTGAATGAAGATGGACGCCGAGATGTACGGCATGATGCCCAGCGCAAAGACCGTTGCGCGAGACAGTCCGCCGCCCACGAACAGGTCATAAAGGCCGAGCAGTCCACCACCACCCTTGTTCGCAAAGAAGTCTGTAAGCGCCACGACGTCGATGCCTGGAGCTGTGATATGCGAACCCAGCCTGTAGAGAACAAGGCAGAGGAATGTGAACTTGATCTTATCCCACAGCTCGGTGTTCCGCGTGATATCCGCGACGGCCGATGCGGGATTTGTCTGCGCCATTAGAAGAATCTCCTCAGACGGTGGCCGGGCCACCCAAAACTGCTAAAAAGTCGAATCCGTAATGCGATCACTAACGAAATCACTCCGGATTCGCGAAGCGTCGGTGCGACTGGCAGAAGCCAATCGCCCCCGACGCCATATTGAATGATGGAAACCCGAACCTCGGTCTCCTCCAGAAATTTACGCGACGGTACCGCCGGCGGCGACAATCTTCTCGCGCGCGCCGTTGCTCACTTTGAGGCCCTTGACGTTCACGGCCTGCGTGATCTCGCCATTGGCCAGCACCTTTGCCGGACCCTTGCCGCCATGGATCATCCCAGCTTCCACCAGCAACTCGGTCGTTATCTCCTTGCCCTCGAACTGGGCCAGGTCGCCCAAGCGGACTACCTGACTCTCAACTCGGAAAGGCGGCGTAAAGCCGCGCTTCGGCAACCGTCGCGTGAGCGGCATCTGGCCGCCCTCGAAATGCGGCTTGCCACCGCCCGGTCCATGGTGCCCCGAACGAGCCTTGATTCCCTTGTGATCCTTGCCCGACGTCTTACCAGTGCCAGAACCAGGTCCACGTCCAATCCGCTTACGATTGCGCGATGACCCCGGTGCCGACGACAGGTTGTGCAGGCCGATCTTGTTTGCCATTTCGTTACGCCCCCTTCTTTGCCGGCGCGATCGTCACAAGGTGACGCACGCGCTTTATCTGACCGCGCAACGACGGCGAATCCTGGTGGATCACCACGTCATGCGGATGCCGAAGTCCGAGCGCCTCGAGCGTGCGACGCATGCGCCACGAATGCCCGATCTTGCTGCGAACCTGCTTGATCTCCAGCTTGCCACTTCCAGCCGGCTGGAGCTTATCTGTAGACTTGGGCCCCCGAGTCGGGTGCCACACGAATGTACGGGCCATTACGCAACCACCTTGGTCTTGGCACGCGAGCGGTAGCCGAGCGAGCTCTGCTCCACTCCACGCTCACGCGCAATCTGTTCTACTGTTGTCAGATTCTGCAGCGCATCCAGCGCCGCGAGAACCATATTGTGCGGATTCGTCGAGCCGAGACTCTTGGTGAGAATGTCCGTGATTCCGACGCATTCCATGATAGCGCGCACGGCACCACCGGCGATTACACCAGCACCCGGCGCGGCTGGCTTCATGAGCACCTTCCCAGCGCCATGCTGACCAACAATCGCGTGAGGAATGGTGCCACCAGTCATCGGGACGGCGACCATATGGCGACGAGCTGCCTCGACGGCCTTGCGGACCGCCTCGGAAACCTCATTTGCCTTACCAGTCGAGAAACCGACTCGACCCTGTCCGTCGCCAACTGCGACAAGCGCATTGAACGAGAACCGGCGACCGCCCTTCACAACTTTCGCAACACGGTTGATCGCGACAACATTTTCGATGAGATCGCTGCCTTCGCGCTCCGCACCGCGGCCGCCGTCACGTCCGCCACCAGGTCCACGGCCGCCGCCCGGGCCGCCGCGGTTCTGGCCGCCGCCCTGACCGCCACGTCCACCGCCTGAGCCGCCGCGTCCGCCACCACCCTGGCCACCACGCCCGCGCTGCTGACCACCGCCAGAGCGTGCGCTCCGACCAGGTCCACCGCTGTTCGACGTGCTTCCAAACGTACTACTGGACGTACTGCCGGTAGTGTTGCTGGTAGTGTTGCTCGTAGTATTGCTTGCGCCGCCCGAGGCTGGCGCGTTTCCTTCGTTCTGTTCGTCAGCCATTAGAACTCCAACCCGCCTTCGCGGGCGCCGTCGGCCACCGCTTTCACGCGGCCGTGATACAAGTATCCACCACGGTCAAAGACGACGCTCTTAACGCCCGCATCCTTCGCGCGCGCCGCGATCTTCTTGCCGACTTCGAAAGACTTCTCAACCT
>JBDTAW010000261.1:0-7234 GCA_039924445.1 Gemmatimonadaceae bacterium | reverse complement strand
CGCTTGAATTGTTCAAGCCGTTCATCATTCACAAGCTCGTCGAGAAGGGAATCGCCGAGACGGTGAAGCGCGCCAAGAAGATCGTGGAGAAGGAGTCGCCCGAGGTGTACGAGATCCTCGAGGAGATCATCCGCGACCATCCGGTGATGCTGAACCGCGCACCGACACTGCACAGACTCGGCATCCAGGCGTTCGAGCCGGTGCTGGTCGAAGGCAAGGCGATTCGTATTCACCCGCTAGTCTGCGCTGCTTTCAACGCAGACTTCGACGGCGATCAGATGGCAGTGCACGTGCCGCTCTCATTCGAGGCGCAGCTCGAGTGCCGTCTGCTCCTGTTATCGAGCAACAACATTCTCAAGCCGTCCGACGGTCGCCCCGTCGCGGAGCCCAGCCAGGACATTGTACTCGGCTGCTACTTCGCAACCAAGGCACCGCCGAATTTCGAGAACATCAGAAATACCGCCAAGACATTCTCGACGATCGCTGAAGTCGAAATGGCGATGTCGCGCCGCCGCGTTGGATACAGCACGCCCATTCTTTACTGGGTGGACGACAACGACGGCGCACGCTGGGAGTACACGACGGCCGGACGCGCAATGTTCAATGCGATCGTTCCGCCGGAGCTCGGCTTCCAGAACAAGGACATGAAGAAGAAGGCTCTCGGTGAGCTGGTATTCCAGTCGTACCGTCA
Organism: Gemmatimonadaceae bacterium; assembly: GCA_039924445.1. Classification (GTDB taxonomy): domain Bacteria; phylum Gemmatimonadota; class Gemmatimonadetes; order Gemmatimonadales; family Gemmatimonadaceae; genus Fen-1247. The sequence goes on along the minus strand of JBDTAW010000261.1, from coordinate 6,543 downwards.
CGCAGGATTGAGCACGACCGTGCAGTTGCTGGATCGCCTCAAGGAATTCGGATTCCGGAATGCAACTCGGGGCGGCGTGTCGATCGGTATTGAGGATCTGCACATCCCGGCGGAGAAGGAAACGATTCTACTGGAAGCTGAGTCGCGTGTCGAGCGTTTTGAGCGCGCGTACCAGACTGGTAACATCACGAACGGCGAGCGCTACAACAAAGTCATCGACACCTGGACGCACGCGAACAACGATGTCGCGGACGCCATGGTGAAGGCAATGCGTGAGTCACATCAGGGCTTCAACCCTGTATTCATGATGTTCGACTCTGGCTCGCGCGGTTCGCGCGACCAGATCCGTCAGCTCGCAGGAATGCGCGGACTGATGGCCAAGCCGCAGAAGAAACTGACCGGTGGTATTGGCGAAATCATTGAAAGCCCGATCAAGTCCAATTTCCGTGAAGGACTGTCGGTGCTCGAGTACTTTATTTCGACGCACGGCGCTCGCAAGGGCCTGGCTGATACAGCACTGAAGACCGCCGACGCCGGATATCTCACGCGTCGTCTGGTCGACGTTGCGCAGGACGTGACGATTACCGAAGAGGACTGCGGAACCGTACATGGACTCGAGGTCGGCGCGCTGAAGGAAGGCGAGGACGTCATCGAGCCGCTGTCGGAGCGCATCATCGGCACCGTCGCAGCAGAGGACGTGTTCGATCCGCAGGAACGGGATTCGAGCGATCGCCCGACGCTGCTGGTCGAAGCTGGTCAGTTGATCAGCGAGGAAGTGGCACAAGCCATTGAAGAATCGGGTCTTGAGACGATCAGAATCCGTTCTGTCCTTACATGCGAAGCGAGACACGGACTGTGTCAGATGTGCTACGGCCGGAACCTGGCTACCATGGGAATGGTGGACAAGGGAGAGGCTGTCGGTATCATCGCGGCGCAGTCGATTGGCGAGCCGGGTACGCAGCTGACGCTGCGGACGTTCCACATCGGTGGTACCGCGGCACGTATCGCTGAGCAGACTGCACGCAAGAGCAAGGTGGCAGGTGTGGTCGAGTTCGGCGATCGCCTCGTCACAGTTACGAATACGGAAGGTGGCAAGATCGTCACGTCGTACGAGGGCGAGCTCACGATTCGCGCGGCAACCGACCGTTCAACCGCAGTCGGTGCGCGTCTTCAGGTGCCGCTCGGTGCCACAATGATGGTGAAGGACGGAGATGAGGTGAAGAAGGACCAGGTGATCTTTACCTGGGATCCGTACACGACGCCAATCATTGCAGACGTCAAGGGCGCAGTGAAGTTCGTGGATCTCGTCGAGGAGGAGTCGGTGTCCGAGGAGCTCGATGAGCTCACCGGTCTACGCCAGCGCGTCGTCATCGATGATCGCGAGAAGAAGCTGCATCCGCACATCGAGATCTGGAGCGCGAAGAGTGGTACGGACCAGCGAGTCCGCGACTTCGTGATTCCGGTTGGCGCGCAGTTGATCATCAATGATGGCGATCAGGTTACGCCTGGTACCATCATCGCGAAGATCAGCCGCGAAGCATACAAGACTCGTGACATCACCGGCGGTCTGCCGCGTGTTGCTGAGTTATTCGAGGCACGAAGGCCGAAGGATCCAGCCACGATCTCGGAGATCGATGGTGTCGTTCGCTTCGGTGACATCAAGCGCGGCAAGCGCGAGATCTTTGTGCAGCCGATGCGCATGGAAAACGGCGTCGCTGTGATCGATGATGCAATGGAAGCGCAGGTTTACGAGGTTGCGGCCGGCAAGCACCTCCGCGTTCACGAAGGCGACCGCGTACGCGCTGGTGATCGTCTGTCTGAAGGACCTGTCAATCCGCACGACATTCTGCGAATCAAGGGCCCACGCGCTGTGCAGGAATATCTGCTGAACGAAGTGCAGGAAGTGTATCGCCTGCAGGGCGTTAAGATCAGCGACAAGCACATCGGCGTGATCGTGCGCCAGATGCTTCAGAAGGAACGCATTCTCGACTCCGGTGATACCGAGTATCTCGAAGCCGAGCATGTTGATCGGGCGTTGTTCCGCGAGATGAATGCGCGCGTGGAGAAGAAGGGAAAGAGGCCGGCCACATCGGAGCCTCTGCTTCTCGGTATCACGAAGGCGTCGCTTACGACGCAGTCGTTCATCTCCGCTGCCTCATTCCAGGAGACGACCAGAGTGTTGACGGATGCAGCCATCCGCGGCGCGAAGGACGACCTCATGGGACTGAAGGAGAACATCATCATCGGCCACCTGATTCCGGCCGGTACCGGTGTGTATCGTTATCAGGAAGTGGACATCGAAGGCGTATCGGTACCAGCTCCGATTGTTGAGGAGGCACCGGAGCCGACGATGGAAGAGATTCTCGCCGCTGGCGATGAGGACGAGGATTTCCGTCCGGGCAAGGCTGGGGCCGCCGTTGGTGTAGCGGCAAGTCCTCCGGGAATCGCGAAGCTTCTTGGTGAGCTTGAGTAGCCCGCCACAATGGAGTTAAACCAAAACGGCGCATCCGATTCGGATGCGCCGTTTTGGTTTTGGTTGGATGTCGGCCGACACCGGCAGATGCAGCCCGGAGTGCGAATCCGGGTTACGGCGCCGGGAGTGCTGGCGCCCGAGCAACACGTCGGTCACCTGATGGCGCCGCGACCGGACAGCCTCCTGGTGGCGAGGAGCTGTCGATCACCTTGGGAATGTAGAAAGATCAATCTTCACTCCAGAATTTCCGGCCGGCCGAAGAGGAGTTGCACCGTCGACTCCGCTTCGGGTGAAGCAAGTACATACACGTGATCTCCAGATTCAAGAGTCGTGGCTCCGTCCGCGACGAGGAGCGATGACCCTCGCACAATCATTGTTACAGCTGCGCCATCCGGGAACGGAATATCGGAGAGTGAAACGCCGCAGACTGGAAGGGCGCGATCAATGAAGTAGGATCGTAGCGAACTCCGCATCGGTTCATTCGATTCGACCAGAATGGTGGCCGCAGCAGGCGGTGGTGTCACACCAACCACGCCAAACTTTCGTGCGAGCCATGCGACGACCGTCCCCGGCATCAATGTGTTGACGACGACAACGAAGAAGACGACGTCAAAGATGTGTCGAGCGCCAGTCACGCCGGCCATTACGGGGATCGTCGCGAGGACTACCGGCACTGCGCCGCGAAGCCCGACGATGCTTATGAAGAGAGTTTCGCGCAGTGAATATCGGAATGGCGCGAGGCAGAGGGCCACTGCAGCCGGTCGTGCGATCAGAGTAAGGACAATCGCGATTCCCAGGCCCGGCAGCGCGGCGCCGGCGAGTCGCGTGGGGATTGCGAGCAGTCCAAGTACCAGGAACATCCCTATCTGCGCAAGCCAACCAAACGCATCGTGCACGCGGAGGATGGCCGGCCTGTGGGGCAGTTGATGTGTCCCGGCGAGCACAACGCCAGCGACGTACACTGCCATGAATCCGCTGCCATGAATCAGTGTCGTAACTCCGAACACGGCGAGTGCGATTGCCAGCGTGAGTACCGGATACAAGCCTGCTGACTCGAGGCGAACTTCTATCAGAAGTTTTCCCGCAAGCGTACCGGCTAGCCAACCTACCAGGCCTCCAGTTGCTATTTGAAGGATCGCGAAGACCGGTAGCAACCAGACGCTCTGGCCGTTGTTGATATCCCTGCTCAGTACAAACGCGGTGAGCGAGATTGTGAGCAGAATCGCTACCGGATCATTCAGCCCGGACTCGGCTTCCAAAGTTCGTCCGACGCGCTGCTTGAGCGTGATGCCGCTTCCGCGAAGCGTCGCGAAGACAGCAGCTGCATCCGTGGAAGAGACAACGGAGCCAATGAGCAAGCCGATTGGCCATGCAATGCCGCCGCCGAAGTGTGCAACCGCTCCCACGATGGCGGCGGTGGCTACCACGCCGATTGTGGCGAGTGCGAGTGAGGGTGCGGCAACGGGACGAAGCACCGCGAGCGGTGTGTTCAGGCCGCCATCAAAAAGAATAAGAACCAGAGCAACAACGCCCGCTCGGAATGCGAACGAGTAGCTGTCGAGATTGATGTGTCCGAGACCCTCGGACCCCGCGAGCATCCCGACCGCAATGAAGCCGAGCGCTATGGGAATGCCGATGCGGGAAGTGAACCGGGTGAGAATGACCGAGCCGCCGAGCAGAATTCCGACGGTGGCGAGAATCACTGCGATTGCAATCGGTGCGTTCATCGGTTCCAGCGCGGAGTCGAGTGGCGCTGCGCGGCGCCGGCTACCGCAGGAACGATAGCCGGCGCGTCAGGCTTTCTTACAGAGCCTGCGTAAATCTCAGTCGTTTTTCGACCGGTCCGGTCCATGGCGGAGAGTTAGAAAGACTCCAACGCCGATTACGGCAAGCGCGGGGTAGAAGGCGAACGTACGATGCTCCATCGGCAGAATCAATGTAAGGAGCATGATTGCAAGGCCGAGGAAAAGCGTGGCAATGCCTGGCTCGCGTCGGTGGAAGGGTCGATCGGCGGCTTGGATGGTTTGTGCGCCGGCAGTCGTGGCGGAATCTGGCTGTTGAGGCATTTGAGAATTGATGAGTAGGGGCGAGCCCCCTTCCATCAATTCAGATGGTCAGGCAAGGCGCGCTCTTGGGGTAGAAGCAGGAGACGTGATCGCGTCGATTGGAGGCCCAGTAGCCCGATAGCCGCGAATCGCGACTGCCCAGCCGGCGTGCCGACCGTTTGCGTGAACCGCCTCCGATGCGTGACCCCCAATGGGTAGCCTGATCGTGCGGACCCCCGGGGCGGGGTGATTCTGTCCGTTGCTCGGCGCCGGCTCTCGCTGTGCCGGAGCAAGAACGATTGGGGCAACGGGAGCCCAGTTCGGATCGACCGCAGCCTCGTCCCGTGACGCAAGTGCGGTCTGCGCTGCCGCCGACCTGACCGAAGACGTTTGCGGGCTCGCTGGCGCAGCGCTGGCTGGAACGCCAGAGAAGGCCGCAAGGCACGCAAGAGTGAGGATCAGGCGGGTCATCGCACCTTCAATTTAACGCTTTCTTAGGGTTTACTGAACATGGCGGGTCCGAGCAGCTTGCCTGAGGGGCGTCAGCTCTCTAGATTTCTCAGGCTGTGGCCACTCCGTTGTGGAGCGGCCTATCCGTGTCGATCCATGGTAAATGCCGACAATTAATCAGCTGGTACGCCAGAGTCGCAGCGATGTGGCCAAGAAGGAAAAGGCGCCGGCGCTCAAGTCCAATCCGCAGAAGCGTGGTGTTTGCACTCGCGTGTACACCACTACCCCGAAGAAGCCCAACTCCGCACTCCGCAAGGTCGCGCGCGTTCGTCTCACCAACGGCTTCGAAGTAACCGCATATATCCCGGGCGAGGGACACAACCTGCAGGAGCACTCGATCGTGCTCATTCGCGGTGGTCGTGTCAAGGATCTACCCGGCGTTCGTTATCATATCGTTCGCGGTACGCTGGACGCCTCGGGCGTGAACGGTCGCAATCGCAGCCGCTCCAAGTATGGAACCAAGAAGCCAAAGGTCGGCGGTAAGGCCGTGGCTACCAAGGGCGCGCCCAAGGGGAAGAAGTAAATGAGCCGTCGCAAGAAGTCAGTCAAGCGCACCATCCTTCCGGATTCGCGCTATGAGAGCCAGACAGTGGCGAAGTTCATCAACGTGATGATGTATCAGGGGAAGAAGAGCACCGCAGAGCGCATCTTCAATCACGCGATGGACAGTGTCGAAGCCAAGACAGCTCAGCCCGGTGTCACCGTCTTCAAGCAGGCGCTCGCCAACCTGAAGCCGATGGTCGAAGTGAAGAGCCGCCGAGTTGGTGGTGCCACGTACCAGGTTCCTGTCGAAGTCCGTCCGGAGCGTCGCACAGCACTCGCGATGCGCTGGTTGATCCTTTACTCGCGCGGCCGCAACGAAAAGTCGATGGCCGACAAGCTGGCTGCCGAAGTGATCGCGGCGAGCAAGGGCGAGGGAAACGCCGTGAAGAAGAAGGAAGACACACACCGGATGGCAGAAGCGAACAAGGCGTTCGCGCACTATCGCTGGTAGCAAGAACGCGATCTTTTCGGAAGTGCTTGCCCCGCTTGGTCCTAACCGACTGAGCGGGGTTTTTCTTTCCAAGATTGTTCGTCTGGCGTGCGATTGCGGCGTTGTAGCATCCCGTTAGCTACCTGGATACCGGGGCGACGCAAACCGGTACGATGCCGCCCTCAAGAATTGCCCTCGCCTGGAGACTGCACGATATTGCAATCGTTCTGGGCGACCGTTCCTCCATCCACATCGACCCCTCTCGCCATGCTACGACACACGATTCGTCGCGCACTTGCAGGAACGACCTGCGCTTTCTCGGCATTCGTTCCAGTTAATCGTGTACATACGCCACCGCCGATACGACACGTTTTCATCATCGTGCTCGAGAACGAGAGCTTTGAGACCACGTTCGGTGCCGGTTCGCCCGCGCCTTACCTTGCTGACACTCTGACGAAAGCGGGTGCATTTCTCAGGCAATACTACGGAACAGGACACTCCAGCCTGGATAACTACATCTCGATGATCTCTGGTATTGCGCC
>JBDTAW010000260.1:0-4337 GCA_039924445.1 Gemmatimonadaceae bacterium | reverse complement strand
CCAACCTTGCCGACGAGCTTACCGTTCAGGGCATTCACATTCACTTCGTCGATGCCGGATTTCCCAGCGGTCTTCATGTCGAAGGAATAGATGAGCTTGCCGCCTTCGCGCTCAAGCTCCTCCGACTTAACGGTCGCGTTTGGCAGCCGAGCCTTTGCGATTGTCCGGGCGGAATCGAGCGAAATTTTCGCTTCACGAGCGAGCTTCGCTGGGACGTCGGACTTTGGGTTCGTCGACTGAGCGCCGGCCGCAGCGACCGCGGCGAAGCTGCAGAGTGCAATCAGGGCGGCGGTGTGCGTCGTCTTCATTTTGTTCTCCTGGAGTAAATGGGAGTGAAACTGCATAAATGGAGGCTAAGCATGTCACCTGTCAGACCCCTTACCGCAGATGCCGAAATGTCGTCATTCGGCCGAGTGGTCGTTTCGCCTACGACTTCGACCGAGCAGCCCGCTCCGTTATCTTGGAGAGTCAGACACTCGATCTCCCTCGCCGCGCCACCCTCATGCTTTTCATTGATAACCGTGATATCACAGACGCACGCGTAAATCTCGCTCTGGAAGAGCACGTCCTTCGTACCCGCATGGGCACGGAGGACTACCTGCTGTTCTATATCAACGCGCCGTCGATCATCATTGGGCGGAACCAGAACACTATCGAGGAAGTGAATCCTGGTGTTGTTGCGGCGCGCGGGATTACTGTTGTCCGACGCATTTCTGGCGGTGGCGCGGTTTACCACGATCTTGGCAATCTCAACTTCAGCTTCATGACGCCCTCGGTGCATGGCCGGTTCAACCGTTATGAATCTTTCACGCGACCGGTTGTGGATGTGCTGCATGATCTTGGCGTGCCGGCCGAATTGGGTGGCAGGAACGACATACTCGCCGGCGGACGCAAGATCTCGGGCAATGCTCAATTCGCTCGCCCCGACCGGATGTTCAGTCACGGAACGCTGCTGTTTGATTCGAACCTTGATGACGTCACTGCTGCGCTGGTCCCCAAGGCGGGAAAGGTGGAGTCGAAGGGAGTGAAGTCGATTCGCAGCCGCGTAGTAAATATCTCCGAGTTTCTTGCGGAACCAATCACGGTCACGGAATTGCGCGAACGAATCATCGAGAAGATCTTCGGCACGCGCGACAGATCACGCGTGCCGACGCTGGAGCTGACCGACGCCGATTGGACGGAGGTGAACGCGCTCGTTGAGCGGAAGTATGGCTCTTGGGATTGGAACTATGGCGAGAATCCGCGCTGCAACGTGCAGCGCGCGCACCGGTTTCCGGCTGGAGAGATCGACGTCCGCGTCAACGTCGAAGGCGGGTGTATTGTCGGCGTGCGCATCTTTGGCGACTTCATGGGACGCGAGGATGTCACAGAACTGGAAACACTCATGACCGGCCTTCACTACGACTTCGACTCGATCTCGGCCGCGCTGGCGGGTGTCAACCTGGACGACTACTTCGGCGACGTTCCGGTTGCTGAGGCGCTCGAACTGCTGGCGGGTTGAGGACGGTGTTTGTGCGGTGCAGAGACTGCGCGCTCGTAAAGATTCAGAATGTGGCTTCGATTGATCAGGCCTAGCAGGCGGTTGGTCTTTCTGTCCACGACCGGGATTGATTCGGCTCCGCGCACACCCATCTTACGAATTGCGTCGAGAAGCGAATCGTTGGGTGATACCGTCTCCGACTCCTGCGCGATATCGCCGGCGAGGAGCAGCAATCCAAGATGCTCATCATTGCGGGCGATCTGACCCAGCTCGCTCACGGTTATCACACCGATGAGTGAGTGCGCATCATCCACGACTGGGAAATAGAGCTGTTTGGTCTGACCAAGATGCGCCAGCAGTTCGTCAACACGCGCGACTTCATCGATGACTTGCGGCGCAGCCTCGTACGCGTCGGATACGTGCAACCCGTCGAGCACATCGCGGTCGGTGCCCTTTTCGATCGACTCGCCTCGTCGTCGCAGCCAACCGCTATAGAGCGAATCGGGGCTCAATCTCCGCGCAATTGTGTGGGCAATCACAACGGTGAGCATGAGCGGGAGAACGATTGCGTAGTCGTTCGTCATCTCGAAGACGAGAAGAATTCCCGTGATCGGTGCGTCTGTAGCGCCAGCAACAACCGCCCCCATGCCGACAAGTGCGTACGCCTCCGGGTGCAATCCCATCGAGGGAAACGCCTGCGCTAGTGCGGCTCCGAACGCGCCGCCGGTCGCGGCACCGATGTAAAGCGACGGTGTGAATACGCCTCCCGACCCACCCATGTTGAGTGTGATCGAGGTTGCGAGAATCTTGCCGAGCGCCAGTGCAAGCAGGCCGTACCAGGCCATCTTTCCGAAGATGTCGGCGCCGATCGCGAGGTGACCATACCCTACGAGAATGCCACCGGAGAAGAAGACCAGCAGGCCAACAAGTCCGCCACCCACCCACGGTTTAACCGCGTCCGGGAAGGGAAGCTTCTTCTCGACGTCGCCGGAGTAGAAGTACGTGCGGACGTAGAGCGCCGCCATTAGCCCGCAGACCACGCCGAGGAGCGGGTAAAGCAGCACCAACTCGCTTCCGTGCGCATAGCCGTACTGTTCCGGTATCGCGAATGCAGGGTGATTGCCGAGGAACGCGCGCGAGACGACGGCGGCGACGACACTTGATACGACGACCGGTGCGAATGATCCTGCCGCGAGAGTGCCGACAACTTCCTCAAGTGCGAAGAATGCACCTGCGAGCGGTGCATTGAATGCGGCGCTTATTGCAGCGCCCGTCGCGCACCCGACCAGCACGACCACGCGCCCCGGTGCGAATCTGAAAGTGCGCCCGAGCCACGAACCGATGGCCGCGCCGAGTACGACGACGGGACCCTCGTTTCCAGCCGAACCACCAGCCCCGATCGTAATCGCGCTTGCCGCTGTGCGTGCCAGCGCCGGACGCGGCTCGATGTCTCCGCCTCGCCTGACGACCGCGAGTTGTACATCCGGGACGTTCATACCATCGTTGCCACGTCCCACGTGACGCATCACCCACCATGCCACCGCCAGTCCGGCCGCGGTGATGACCGGGCGATACGTCAGCAGCGCGATGCGTGGGAATGACCTGGTGGGGAACTTGTAGAATGCCCAGTAGGCAAAGTCGATGCTTGCGTAGAATGCCACGACACCGAGAGCGCAGAGCAATCCCGTCACTACGGCGAATATCAGCAGCACTGCGTTCTCGCTCAACGCCTTGCCGTTGAACCACGCCGTGATACCGTTCCACGTTGCTTCGATTACTTCCAGAACCCGCGCCAGAGCACGTTCAAAGCTTCGTTTTTTTGTGTCGAGCGCGTTTTCCGCCATTATAAAGAATGTAATGCTGTCGTAAATGACGGACCGGCAGGAGTCTTCGCCGTTCCGACCGCGTGGATCGGGCGATATTTTGGTTGGAACTATGCTTACTCCAGAAGCGCGCCAGGCGGCGCGGACGGTCGCTGCCATGCCTACCGATGAGCCATATTACCTCCCGATTGGCGGCGAGGTGGCGATTTTCGAGGGTTGTCACAAACGTGGGCTCCCGGTCCTCCTCAAAGGGCCCACAGGCTGCGGCAAGACGCGCTTCGTCGAATACATGGCTTGGCGACTGGGCCGTCCCCTCGTGACAATCGTCTGCCACGACGACCTCTCGGCAAGCGATCTAACGGGTCGGTATCTGATTCGTGGTGCCGAGACCGTCTGGGTAGACGGTCCACTTGCCGTCGCGGCACGGCTCGGTGCGATATGCTACATGGACGAGCTTGTGGAGGCACGCGAGGATACGGTCATAGTAATCCATCCCCTCACCGATGATCGGCGGGTACTCCCGATCGACAAGACGGGCGAGACTATCGTCGCCGCGCCCGGATTCCAGCTGGTGGCCTCATATAATCCTGGTTACCAGCACGCAATCAAGAATCTCAAACCCAGCACTCGGCAGCGATTTGTCGCCCTCGATTTCGACTTTCCAGAGGCTGCGGTTGAAGCCAGGGTTGTCGGGCACGAGACGGGGGTCAAGCAATCGATTGCATCTGCGCTCGTTGAAACTGCGCACCGTGTCCGCCGCCTCCGGGATCAGGGACTCTCCGAGGGCCCGGGAACGCGGCTGCTGGTTTCAGCCGGCCGGCTGATCGCCGAGGGGATCAGCCCGAGGCAGGCATGCCAGGTCGCGATCGCGGCCGCGCTGACAGATGATCCCGATCTGCTCGCTGCAATCGGTGATATCATCGATACGACGATGTAACGGTGCACCGATGAATCGCGCGCGCGCGCTCCTGATAAAGTCGTCGCGAAGATGGAGCCGGCCGCTGGTCGCGGCTGCAAAGTGGTGGCGTTTGGCA
>JBDTAW010000259.1:0-11808 GCA_039924445.1 Gemmatimonadaceae bacterium | reverse complement strand
CGTCGCGCATCGTCTCGTCTGGCGGAATCGTTGGTGACAATCTCGGTCAGTTCTACGGTGAGGTTGTGTTCGCAATTGCTCCATCGGAGATCAGCAAGGGCTTGATCTGGGCCGGCACGAACGACGGTAAGCTCTGGTACACGCGCAACGGCGGTACCGCGTGGACTGATGTAACGAAGAACATGACCGGTCTGCCAACATGGGGAACGATTCGCAAGATCGAGCCATCGCACTTTGATCCAGCCACGGCCTACATTGCGATCGATTTCCACATCATGGACAACCGGAAGCCGTACGTCTACAAGACAACGGACTACGGTAAGACGTGGTCCAACATCACCGGCGACCTACCGGCTGACGGCCCGCTCGACTATGTAATGGCCGTCACGGAGAATCCCAACAGGAAGGGGATGTTGTTCGCCGGGACGGGCCATGCCTTCTACTACTCACTGAACGATGGTGCCCACTGGACACAATTCCAGGCGGGACTCCCCGCGGCGCCAGTGTCATGGGTCGTTGTTCCGAAGCGATGGAACGACGTAGTTGTGTCGACGTATGGCCGCGGGCTCTACATACTTCGTGATGTTACGGCTCTGGCGGAAGGTGCTACCGCAACGCCTGCAAGTGAGCCGCGACTCTTCGCGCCGCACCTCGCGTTCCGACAGCCCCGGACAGGTCACGCTGACTTCACGTTCGAGTTGCCGCGCGCAGTGAATAACGTCCAGGTGACCGTGCTCGACGAATCGGGTAGCGAAGTGCGTGCGTATACGATGCGTGGGCATGCCGGTCTCAACCGAGTTCCATGGGATCTTCGCTACGAACCCGCAGAGCAGGTTGCTCTGCGGACTGTTGCGCCGGACAACCCCTTCATATTTGACGAGCCTCGTTTCGACGGTCAGCCTACGCGCCCGATACTGCACTGGGGCATCGAGGCACCTGTTCGGACGGGGCCGATTGCGGCACCCGGCCGCTACACGGTGCGGCTCATTGTCGATGGCAAGACCTTCAACGAGCCATTCGTTGTGATCCGGGATCCGGCAATGCCCTCGTCGGATGCCGACCTTGTTGCTTCGACCAAGGCGCAGGTTCGAGTTCGCAATGACATGAACGATGCCGCCGGCATGATCAACGCGATCGAGATCATGCGTAAATCAATAGAGGACGAAAAGGCTGCCAACGCCGGGAAGGCAGACGTTATCTCGGCGCTGGACCGGCTGGAAACGCAGATGCTGGGTGTCGAGCATCAACTGCTTTCGCGGTCGGATCTCCAGAGCGACGATAAATATTTTGTGGAGCCGAGCAAGGTTTACACTGGGCTGCTCTGGCTATCGGGAGAGATTGGGAGCGGAGCTGGTGACGTTGCCGGAGGGGCCGGATACCACCCGACCACACAGGCGATGGCAACTCTGGAACGGTTGGAGGCCGGCTTGGCCGCTGCCCGGACCAGCTACGCGAGCCTGATCCATGACACAGTTCCAGCCTTCAACAGATCCATGAAAGGTCGGGTCGGAGAAATTTCCGCCGAGAAGAAACATTAGGCGGTAGCCGCTTGATAGCCCGAGCTCTGGGAGAGAGTTCGGGCTATCATGGCCACCCTTGCCCTGAGCAGAGAAATGGGATATTGTATCCAATCTACTCGAGCCGGTGGCGGCTGCCTGGGAGTCGGCGTATTTCTACGGGTCGCTTGACTTGTTGGCACTTAATCCCCGCTCCGGAGAATCCACAAAATGGGCCGAACCGTCACATCAGCTTCCAAAACGCCAGCATCGCGCACCGCTTCAGATGCCATGATGGTTTTGCCGATAACACGGCAGACTGTCACGCATCAGGCGACAGAGGCGTTGCGTGAACGGATACTCCGGGGGATGTACCCCGATGATACACCGCTGAGGCAGGATGCTCTGGCCGCCGAACTGGGTGTAAGTCGCATTCCAATTCGTGAAGCACTCCGGCAACTCGAGGCCGAGGGCCTGGTTGTCTTCAACCCGCACCGCGGTGCGGTCGTCTCATCGCTATCGCTCGATGAAATCGACGAACTCTTTGAACTTCGCTCGCAGATCGAAAGCGATCTTGTGCGTCGTGCTGTCAGTCGCACAACTGCGGAGGATGTGTCTCGCGCGAAGGAAATCCTCAAGGCGTATGAGGCAGCATTCAGAGCGGCCGAAGTGGCCGAGTGGGGCAAGCTCAACTGGGAGTTCCACTCCACTCTGTATGCGCCCGCTGACCGGCCATTCACAATGGCGATCATTCAACGGCTGCACCAGCAGAGCGATCGATATCTACGCATGCAACTCGTTCTCACGCATGGACAGTCGCGTGCGATCGACGAACACCGCGGCATACTCGCAGCTGTCGCCGCGCACGATACCAAACTGGCCGCAGCTCTCATGCGACAACACATAGTCGGAGCGGGACGTCAACTGGTTCGCTTCGTAAGTACGGAGCGGCAGGCGGCGAAAAACGGCTCTCTTAAATCACGACGAACATGACAAGTGCAACACCTTCCCAACTGCAGCACTTCATCAACAATGAATGGCGCAAGAGTCACGGTGATCAATGGATAGATGACCTCAATCCATCGGATGTGCGTGACATAATTGCATTTGTTCCGGCAGGATCAGCGGATGACGCACTGGCTGCAAGCGCAGCAGCAGCGGCTGCCTTCCCGGGTTGGAGTGGACTATCGGGTCCGGCGCGCGCGGAACACCTCTACCGCTGGGCCGGCGCGATCAGCGATCGCGCCGAGGAACTCGCGCAGGTGATGGCGCGCGAAGTGGGGAAGCCGATCGGCGAGTCGCGCGGTGAAGTTGGACGCTGCGTGGTGATCCTCCGTTACTACGCTGGCGAGGCTGTACGCGAAATCGGACAGGTCATACCGGCACAATCTGCGGGCTCCCTGCAGTTCAGCCTGCGCGAGCCGCTCGGCGTTGTCGCCATGATTACGCCCTGGAATTTTCCACTGGCGATCCCACTCTGGAAGGTTGCTCCGGCAATTGCGTTCGGAAACACGGTGGTGCTCAAACCGGCGGAGTCGTCGTCGTATCTGGCGACATTGCTTGCAGCGACTGCACTTGCTGCGGGGATCCCTGCCGGCGTGTTCAACGTTCTTCTCGGGTCGGGGAGCACTGTTGGCGCTGCGTTGCTGGAAGCGCCAGAGGTTCGCGCCGTGAGTTTCACGGGTTCGGGTGCCGTCGGTGCCAGAGTCGCGGCGTCCGCTGCTGCGCGGAACATTCGGTATCAGACGGAGATGGGCGGCAAGAACGTCGTGATAGTGATGCCCGATGCTGATGTTGCAAAGGCCGCGTCGCTCACAGCAGCCGGCGCAATGCGCTACGCCGGTCAGAAATGCACCGCGACCAGTCGCGTGATTGTTGCCAGTGAGGTGGAAGCGGATTTCATGCGGCAACTGCGTTCGCAGATCGAATCTCTACCAATAGGTCCTGTCACGGATGTTCGCGCTGCGATCGGCCCACTTATCAGCCGCGCTTCACATGATTCTATCACGAAGGCGCTGGCTGATGCGAACGCTGAGTCGTTGTTCGTGAATCCAGTGCCGGCTTCGGCGGAATTCAGCAACGGCAATTTCTTCCCGCCGACGGTGGTCCGCGGCGGCGATCCTGACGGAATACTTGCGCAGCGCGAATTGTTCGGACCCGTGCTCGCGGCATTTACTTCTGAAGACCTGGATCACGCAATCGATATTGCGAATCGCACAGCGTATGGCTTGAGCGCATCTCTGTTCACGGCTGATTTACGGACAGCACTCCACTACATCAATCGTATCCACGTTGGTCTCGTTCGCGTGAACGGTGACACGACCGGAGTTGATCCGCACGCGCCATTTGGCGGAATGAAGGGCTCCAGTTCCGGAAGCCGGGAGCAGGGGCCGGCTGCTCGTGAGTTCTATACCGAAATCAAGACAGTTCAGGTGAACCCTTGAGCAACATTGCAACTGTTGGCGAAATGCATTCGACCGACCCGTCGGCATTTTCAGTGTTTCCCGCTTCCATGCATATTGTGGACTCTCACACTGAGGGAGAGCCGACTCGCGTCGTACTCGATGGATGGCCACAACCTCGCGGCAACACGATGGCTGAGCGACTGGAAGATGTTCGCGCCAACTTCGATCATCTGCGCCGCGCCGTTGTTTGCGAACCTCGCGGCTACGACGCCGTGGTCGGCGCACTCCTTACGCCAGCAGTAAACGCGGACTCGACAACCGGTGTGATCTTCTTCAATAACGGCACATACCTCGGCATGTGCGGACACGGCGCTATCGGTGTGGTGCGTACGCTGCAGCACCTGGGCCGCATTACCCCCGGCACGATCCGGCTCGATACTCCGGTGGGGACTGTTTCTGCAGAGCTGGGAATCGATGGTAGTGTGACAATCGAGAACGTTCCATCATTCCTTCATGCACGCAACGTCACCGTGGATGTCCCCGCTATCGGCAAGGTGACGGGTGATGTGGCATGGGGTGGAAACTGGTTCTTCATCACTCACGACACGCCGGTTCAAGTCAGGAGCGGGAATGCAAAGGAACTCACTCGAGTCACGCAGGCAATACAGGATGCGCTAAACGCCGCCGGTATTACTGGCGCCAACAGTGAACCGATCGACCATATCGAAATTTCTGCGCCACCGACGCGCCCGGATGCTGACTGCAGGAATTTTGTGTTGTGTTCTGGTGGAGAATACGACAGGTCGCCCTGCGGTACCGGAACATCAGCCAAGCTGGCCGTTCTGTACGCAAAGGGAGAGATCGCGCTCGACACACGCTGGCGCCAGGAGAGCATTACCGGTAGCCTGTTCACAGGATGGCTGACCATGAATGCGCGTGGGGAACTCATTCCACATGTGCGCGGTTCTGCGTACGTGACGTCCGAAGCAACATTGCTGTTTGACGTAGCGGACCCGTTCCGCGGCGGAACTCCGTCGGCGTGAGTGTCGTGATTACCGCACCATCGCACAGCGAAATGCGATGAGCCAGTGTCCCGACGCAGTGGTTATTGGTGCCGGAATAGTGGGTGCCTCCTGTGCTGAAGCGCTGGCGCGCGCTGGACAACGCGTGCTCATACTTGATGCGAGCTTCACTGGCGGCGGCACAACCGCGGCCGGCATGGGGCATCTGGTGGCGATGGACGATTCGCCCGCACAGTTGGCTCTTACTGCGTATTCCGGTAAGCTCTGGACTGAACTCGTGCACGATCTTCCGCGCAATGTCGAGTACGAGCCTTGTGGCACTCTCTGGGTCGCCGAAGACGAAGAGCAACTGAACGCGGTTCGCGACAAGCAGCGCACGTATTCTGCTTTTGGCATCGAGGCAGAGACACTTTCACCAACACAACTTGCGGAGGCCGAGCCCCACTTGAGACCCGGGCTGTCTGGTGCGCTACACGTGCCGGCAGACGGTGTCATATATCCGCCAAATGCTGCGCTCGCACTGGTTCGGCGCGCCATTGAAAACGGTGCTCATTTACGGGAAGGAACCCGCGTCGATGCTATCGGGCCTCGCGAACTACTCATCGGGCATGAGCGGATTTCGTGCGACTGCGTGATCAATGCTGCTGGCGCGGAGGCTGCACGGCTGACTCCCGGCCTTCCAATCGTCCCTCGCAAAGGACATCTGGTCATCACGGATCGCTATCCCGGGTTCTGCCACCATCAACTTGTCGAGCTGGGCTATCTCACAAGCGCACATACCATGAATGCGGAGTCCGTCGCATTCAATGTGCAACCACGCGCAACGGGACAGCTCCTCATCGGGTCATCGCGCGAGCTTGTAGGATGGGACGGAACGGTGAATCGCGCAATCGTCCAAAAGATGCTCGATCGCGCGCTCGACTTCATGCCTGGCCTGGCGCTTACATCGGCCATCAGGACATGGACAGGCTTTCGGCCCGCGACTCCGGACAAACTTCCATTGATCGGCGTCTGGGAAGACATTCCCGGCCTCTGGATTGCGGCGGGTCATGAGGGATTGGGCATCACGACATCGCTTGGCACCGGCCAACTCATTGCCGATCTGATCGTTGGCGCGACGCCGGCGATCGATCCGGCCCCGTTTGCGCCGTCGCGCGTACACTCCCCGGTGGGTGCGCACTGATGCCGCGCGGGGGGCACTCAAGCATCTCGATCGTCATCAACGGCGACCGCGTCGAGGTACCAGCTGGAATCACCGTTGCAGCTGCGTTGTTCAACCTCGGCGTCACTGCATTACGCACATCCGTATCCGGTGAACCGCGCGGCCCGGTCTGCGCGATGGGTGTCTGTTTCGAATGCAGAGTGACGATTGACAGCCGGCCGCATCAGCGCGCTTGCCTGACCGCTGCCGTAGATGGAATGCACATCCAGACAGCGATTAGTTCATGACTGGCCTGCGCTTCGAATCGTTTCCGGAGATTGTTGCGGCGGATGTCGCTGTCATCGGGGCCGGCCCTGGCGGCATCGCCGCTGCCGTTTGCGCTGCAGAGAGGGGCCTCAGGGTCGTGGTAATTGATCGCGGGCTGGAACCAGGCGGTCAGATCTGGCGCCACAAGATCGGTGCAGCAGCAGCGCCTGAAGCGCAACCTTGGCTCACGCGCCTTGCTGCCTCAAGTGCGCGAATCATTAACGGAACCTCCGTCGTGGACGTCCGACCTGATGCAGATGGCTTCGAAATTCTCGCCGAATCTTCGGGCCGTCCTCTTCGCATATGGGCTGCGGATATCATACTGGCAACTGGAGCGCGCGAGCTGTTCATCCCGTTTGATGGATGGACCCTCCCCGGAGTCATGGGGATTGGCGGTACTCAGGCGCTCCTCAAATCCGGTGCATCATTCGCCGGGAAACGCGTAGTCATTGCTGGCTCCGGCCCACTGATGCTCCCGGTTGCAGCGTCACTTGCCGACTCCGGCGCAAAACTGCTCCTCGTCGCAGAGCAGGCGCGCCGTGCCGCCGTTGCGCGGTTCGCGTCCGGTCTCTGGAAAACGCCGTCACTCCTGCTGCAGGCGGCCAAATATCGCGTTCGATTCCTTACATCGAGCTACGTCACCGGTACCTGGGTAACCGCCGCGCACGGTGTCGATAGACTGGAGAGTATCACCATCACGGATGGTCGACGTACGTGGAGCCAGGACGTCGATGTGCTCTGCACCGGGTATGGTTTGATTCCCAACGTAGAGATCGCACGGCTGATCGGTTGCGAAATTCGAGACGGTGCGATTGCTGTAGATATACGTCAGCGGACGAACATGGACCACGTTCTCGCGGTTGGTGAAGCGACCGGAATTGGTGGGGCCCCGCTTTCGTTGATCGAGGGCGCAATTGCCGGGAGTACGGTTGGCTCGATTGAACCCCCGTCCGGTCAACTGTCGCGACGTCGCGCTGCCCTGGTAGTTGCTGCAGGTCGAATGCTCGACGTGTTCGCACCCCGCGAAGAGTTGCGGTCACTTCCACTTGCTGACACGATCGTGTGTCGGTGCGAGGACGTGCCGTACGGTGCAGTACAAGGCGCGGCATGTGCGCGTCAGGCGAAGTTGTATACGCGAGTTGGAATGGGCCCGTGCCAGGGACGAACCTGCATGCCGGCGCTCGATTTTCTACTTGCGTGGCATGTCGACTCAGTCCGTCCTCCAGTCGAACCTGCTTTGGTGTCCGTTCTATCCTCGGAAGTCGCTGACGATGCGACTTCCTCTTTTCCTCTTACTTCCTCCGTCGGAGAAGCGTACCAATGAAGAAGTCGCAATGGACAGGAGTGTTCCCGGCAATCACAACTCCTTTCACGCAGGATCTGACTGTCGATCACGAATTCATTGGCCGTCATGTCTCCTGGCTCGTCGACCACGGTTGCACCGGCATCGTTGCACTCGGTTCGCTCGGTGAAAGTGCGACGCTGGACTTTGAGGAGAAGGTTGAAGTCCTCGAATCGTGTGTCGCAGCTGTGGGCAAGCGAGTTCCGGTCATTGCCGGAATTGCTGGCCTCGGCACAGCGGAGTGTGTCGCGCTTGCGCGCCGCGCAGAAGGAGTTGGCTGCGAGGGAATCATGGCGCTTCCGCCATATGTCCACAAAGGTTCATGGCGTGAAATGCACGCTCACTTCAGTGCTGTGATCGATGCGACGGACCTGTCATGCATGTTGTACAATAATCCGATCGCTTATGGCACCGACGTGACTCCCGATCAACTCGAAGATCTTCTGGACCACGAGAATCTCCACGCCGTGAAGGAGTCGAGCGGAGATGTCCGTCGTGTCACAAACGTTGTTGCCCGCTTTGGCGGCAGGCTGAATGTATTCGCCGGTATGGACGACATGATCGTCGAAGCGATGTTCATGGGCGCTAGTGGATGGATCGCAGGCCTTGTCAACGCGCTGCCCGCCGAGTCTGTCGAGCTCGTCAGACTCGCAAAGGAAGGACGGATAAAGGAAGCGCGCGAATTGTATGATTGGTTTCTACCGCTGCTTCGACTCGATACGGTACCCGAGTTCGTGCAGTACATCAAGTTCGTTCAGCAGGAACTAGGTTGCGGTACCGCCTATGTCCGACCACCGCGGCTTGAGCTTGAGCCGTCAATTGCGGCTGCAACGCGTGATTTGCTGCAGAGCCACATGGACCGCCGTCCCTCTGTCGCAACGCAGTCGATGACGATGTCTGCCGCCAACTGACGAAGTACTAGCAGTGCGGAAACTGGCGTGAGTCGATGACCGCTCTTTGCGTCACGACTCACGCAACCCGCTCAGGCGGGGACGCGTGCGCGTCCGTCCCAACGGCATCGGGCGGCAACCAGAGAGTGAATACCGATCCGCCTTCGAACCAGTCTGTCACTGTGATGTCTCCGCCAAGCAGGCGCGCGAAGCGGCGACTGATCGCAAGCCCGACACCAGTGCCAGCGATCCCCATGCTGCTTGGCAGCCGGAAGAATTCCTCGAACACACGCTCCTGATCCGTCGGCGGGATCCCTGGCCCCGTATCGCGTACATTTATCGCGATTCGCTGCTCCGCTCCAATGGGCGGCTTGACCGATAGCCAGACGTGTCCACCAGCGGGTGTGTACTTGATGGCGTTTGTCACAAGATTGCCGAGAATCTGGCACACCCGAGCCGGATCTGTGCGGGTCATGATCGCCCCGTAGGGTGCCGTTGGTTCATCGGCCGACGCTGTCAACTCCGGCGGTTCCACCGTGAGTACCAGATGTGCCTGCTGCGCACGTCCGCGAAAGTCGGCGACGATTCCCGCAGCAAGTTGCGTGATGTCGGTCTCTACGAGGTTCACATGCAACCCATCGGAACCGTCGTGGTACAGATCCAGAAGATCGTCGACAGTCGTCACGGATAGCGTTACCAGCCCCTTGATTCTCCCAAGCATCTCGCGCTGCTCCGGCGCGACAGGTCCCACCACCTGGTCTTCAAGCAGTTCGGCATACCCGTATGCTGCGCCAAGCGGGTTCTTCAGATCGTGCGTCAGCCCGCGAACGAGCGCGGCCTTCGACACCATCGCCCTTGACAGTGCCAATCTGTCTCGCTCAGCTGCGCTGGCATAGAACAAAATTCGGCGTCCAGTCCAGAACAGCACCAGCGCCGCCGCAAGCGCGAGGGGCGCGAGAATCACAGCCGAGATCAAATTGAAGCGCGATATTCGCTGAATTCGTGATCTCTGGTCGAGCGAACGCAGTCGTAGATAATCGTCAAGTGACCTTGCGCTGGCGAGGACCTCCTCGGCCTTTGCGTCGAGATCGTCCTGTGCTCGTGCGATCGATACGGAGGACGTTCGGGAATGGGGCCCGCTATTCGCAAAAGCGATGCTGGCAGCATCGAGACCGGAGTGCCATGATCGCGCCTGCGTGCGAAGCTCGACGAATCTCTCTACAGCATCGGGGCCGATCCGTCGTACGACACTGTCCAACGCAACTTCATCCTTCACTTCACGGGACAGTGCAACGGAATCATTCGTTGCGCGCTGGGCTGCCGCCGCCGAGTCGCCCATTCCCTGGCGTCCGCGTTCCTGTACCAGCAATTGCCGGGTGACGGCCGCGTCCAGATCATTGACGATTACGCGTCCCGCGACACTACCGTCTGTGAGTTGGTCTCTCAGTTTGCGCACCTGGAAACTCACAAAAATCGGAGTCACGGTCAGCATGACGAGCACAAACGCAACGAATGCGAGTGGGCTCCACCATGCAGCGCGATGCGCATATGCATGGTTCGTCTCGTCAGTTTCAGTCGAGATTCGCTGCGGCGACAGGTTTGAAACGTTGGACCACATCGCACTTCACTCCGCGCGGAATTTCTACGATCGTGCAGGAGCCGTAACGCAGATCCTGGTATGCTGATACAAGCGCATCCGCAGAGCGCGCGCATGCCGGATTGAAATTTCCGGTGTCGTGCACCTGGATGAATTTGCCGCGCCATGGTACCCGCTCACGCGGCTCGTGTTCACAGCGAACCACGGCAATCGAGAGCGTCAATGAAGTTCTCGTTACGTTGTGCGCCACGGAGCCGCTTTTGTGCGCTTCGCGACGGATTGGGTCCGCAGTTTGCGTAGGCAAGTCTCGGCCAGTACGGTCGGTCGGCAGCAGAAATGTGATCGAGACATCGATCGTTCGGCAATCGGGCGAGGGTGTCTGTGGGTCGACGCGGATTGTGGCCTCAGGACTGCAGGGAGATGCGGGAGATGAGGGAGAAATATCGATGGCGGCAAAAACCTGCGTCTAGTTGAGCTGGACAGTTCCGAACAAGCACCTGTAAACATTTGATTACTGGTTTCGCGTGCGACTCGCACTCAATCGCTGGACCGCCTGTTCCATGAGGGACGCCCCTGCCTCTGCAGGGCACCAAACACCTGGGAGAGACAAGACCTATGAGACGTGCCAACAAATGGATATCGCCGATTGTAGTACTGGCTACATTGTTCGTCGCTTGCGGCAAGGGAGATACGGCGGCGAACAAGGGAGGAACTGCTGTTACGGATTCGGTTGCGAGACACGATTCGACGGCTAACACGCAACTTGCGGAGCTTCAGGCGCAGAAGGATTCGCTCTTCGGTGCAACTCGCAGCCTGCTGGCCGCGATGGCGTCGATCGACTCGGCGACCTCGCTCGCCGGGATGAAGGCAAAGGAGAAGGGTGAACCGATCAAGTCGTACGAGAACGACGTGCGTGATCGTACCGTGGCCGCCTTGAAGAGCCTTCGCGCCACACGGGCGCGACTCAACACGATTTCCGAGCGCGTCAAGACGCTTGGCGGCGAAAATACACAGCTCCAAGCGCAGGTGGATGAATTCACTCGCACTGTCGCGGCCCTTCAGACACAGCTGGGTGCATCGCAAACTCGCGCCGATTCGCTGGTACGCCAGCTTTACGCCGCGAATATCCGGATAGACTCGCTCGCCTACAAGACGCAGCTGCTAGGCTACACAATCGATTCTACCGCGTATGAAAATCACCGCGTGTTCGTCATCAGCGGTACGGCAGACTATCTGGTCAAGCACGGAATCGTCAACAAGGTTGGCGGCACCAGATTCCCATTCATCGTCAAGATCGGAGAGACCATCCGTCCGGCGAATACACATCCTGATACCACGTTGTTCAGGGCGTTCGACATGACAGCTCTCTCCACAGTGCCGGTTGACACCACCAAGACATACGAGGTCATTTCGTCGCAGGATCTGAGCGGCGCAGATCGAACCGACGCCAAGGGACGTGTCTTCAAGGGTCCGATCCACATTACCGATCCCAAGACGTTCTGGAGACCATCACCGTATCTGATACTTCTCGTACCCTGATTCGGAAGGCTCAGTAACACCAGAAGGGGCTCGGCTGCTTCGTGCAGCC
>JBDTAW010000258.1:0-8239 GCA_039924445.1 Gemmatimonadaceae bacterium | reverse complement strand
TTACAAAGGCTGGATGTTGCGCGCGAAGTACGCGTACCTGCAGTACGACTTCCTCAAGGCTACGCGACCGGGTGACTGGGCGTTCACAAGCCGCATTGGATTGGTCCACACGATGCTGATCGATCATGAGGAGAATTTCTGGCCGCGCTGGATTTCGCAAACGCCCGTAGAGCGCGCTGGCTACTTCTCATCAGCGGATGCAGGAATTGTCGGCATCCTCACGCTACCCCACAAGACCGGTGAGCTGTATACCGCGATCACTAACGGATCTGGCTACGCGTCGCGCGAAACCGATCGGTTCAAGGACTATCAGGCTCGGCTGACACTGACCCCGCTTACAACCGCCCAGCTGAGTTACCTTCGCACTTTGGCGATTGACGGTTGGGTTTATCGTGGTGCTATTGCAAGCAAATTTGTAAACGGTGGAGCGGGCGAGATCGGTCCGATCGGAAGTGGCCTCGATCGCAACCGTTACGGAGCATTCGCCGGAATCAGGGATCCGCGGCTAGTCGTCGGAGTGGACTATGCTCAGCGCAATGACGGTGGAGACACGGGTGCGAACACCGTTGCATCACCGCGCGGAGCCGCCGACAGTACGGGTCGGCTTGTCGCCGCCTACGTGGTGGCCAAACCCTTCAGGATTGTTGATTCCAAATCAACAATACCGGTCGGCATCCTGCTGCGCTACGACCAGGTTACCCCCAATACATCGACGAGTCCAAAGATCAACAGATTTATCGCTGGACTGAGCTGGGATCTGAACACGAAGTCGTCGATTTCGTTTGATTACCAGGACGCGACCCCAGCGAACGGCACCCCCGTCGCACCGACGAAGACATACTTCATGCACTGGGTGGCGAACTTCTAGAGCAAGAGCGCAGACTCGGGCCTGCATAGCAGTACCGAGTCTGCGCGTCGTCGCTACACCGACTTGGGTGCGATCGCTGCCAGCAGCGGCTGGATGATGTCGATCGGCAACGGGAACACAATCGTCGACGATTTGCCGTTGCTCGCCATGTCGGCCATGGTCTGCAAATATCTGAGCTGAAGCGCTTGGGGTTGCTGGGAGAGCATCGCTGCGGCATCACGCAACTTCTCGGCGGCCTGCATTTCTCCTTCTGCATGAATGACCTTGGCTCGACGCTCGCGTTCAGCCTCGGCCTGACGTGCGATCGCACGCACCATCGTTTCGTTGATGTCAACGTCCTTGATCTCAACGTTCGCGATCTTGATTCCCCACGGATCGGTAGCCTCGTCGAGAATCGTCTGCAAGACGTGATTGATAGAGTCTCTTTGCGATAGAATTTCGTCGAGCTCATGCTGGCCGAGCACCGAGCGAAGTCGCGTCTGAGCGAGCTGGCTCGTAGCCTGATAGAAGTCGGCGACTTCGAGTACAGACTTGTCAGGATCTACGACGCGAAAATAGACCACAGCATTGACGCGAACAGAAACGTTGTCACGTGAGATGACGTCCTGAGGCGGAACATCCATGACGTTGACACGAAGATCCACACGGATCATGCGCTGCATGACAGGCACGAGCAGCACGAGGCCGGGTCCCTTGGTGCCGGTATAGCGGCCGAGCGTCAGTACTACGCCGCGCTGGAACTCCGGGAGGACCTTTATTGATGAAAAGAGCAGGAATGCCAAGATGACAATCAGTGCACCAGTGAATCCCAGCATGATGTTTTCTCCCTAGAGTGACAAAGATTCTGGAATTACCCAGAGCTGCAGGCCCTCGCGCCGGACAACGCGGACGTGGCTCCCGGCGGCGAGCGGAGAATCCGCAAACACCTGCCATCGTTCGCCGTTGATGCGCGCCCATCCCTCGCCGCGAGCGTTTGTGGGTCCGAGGAGCACGCCACCGGCGCCCAGCATTTCCGGGTCGCTTGTCGTTCGTCCAACACGCCGCGCGCGCATGACGAGCCAGAGTATCATCGCCAGCACTCCGATTCCTGCGAAGGCGATTCCCGCGATAATCCCAAGATTGACAGAGAAACCCGGCACATTCGTGTTCATGAGCATTACCGAACCAAGGACAAACGCAATGACACCACCCACACCAATGACCCCAATCGTGGGCGAAACCATCTCCGCGATAAGCAGCCCAACCCCGAGGGTCATGAGCGCCAATCCGGCATAGTTCACCGGCAACATCTGTAGAGCATACATACCGATCAAAAGACAGATTGCACCTGCAATGCCCGGAAACATCGCACCCGGGTGAAACGCTTCAAGTATCAGCCCATACAAACCAGCGAGGAGAAGGACGAAGGCAATCGTCGGATTTGTGATGATTGCGAGAAAATTCGTGCGCCAGTTGGGAGCGTAGTCGCGAACCGGCTGGCTCTCAAGTGCGAGAGTCACTGGCTGTTCCCCGACGCGAACCTGACGCCCGCTTGCCTGCCTTAGTACATCCGCTGCGTCTGCTGCAACAAAGTCGATAACATGAGCCTGAGCGGCTTCTGTCGCGGTGAGAGTCGAAGCACCGCGAACAGCCTGCTCGGCCCAATCAGCATTGCGGCCACGCAGTTGCGCGAGCGATCGAATGTATGCGACCGCGTCGTTGAGAACCTTGTTCGCTTCCGCATCACCGACAGGGGCTCGTGAAGCCGCCGGTGCGGCCGTGGGTAACGGCGTTGCAGGCTTCCCCACGGAATCAAGCGCCGCAGGACGTGGCATGGGCGTCGAACCTGTGAGAGACACAGGGGTCGCGGCACCAAGATGCGTAGCCGGCGCCATCGCTGCAATCTGGCATGCATAGAGGATGTACGTGCCAGCAGACGCGGCACGTGCTCCGCCTGGGGCGACATAGCAGAGAACCGGAATCCTGGAACCGATTATGGTGCTGATAATTCGTCGCATCGACTCAGATAGACCACCCGGTGTATCGAGACGCAGGATAATCGCATCCGCGCCGTCCTTGGTGGCACGTGCTGATGCATCGTCGAAATATTCGGCGGCCGCGGGACCGATAACGCCATCCAGGCTGACCTCCGCAACGAACCCTGCTGGCCGCGCCGTCTGCGCAGTCGCGATACCACCGGATGCCCCCGCGGCCAGAATCACCGCGGCGAGTCCAGATAGCATTCCGATTGCTGCCTTCCACCGTATCATCGCGGACACCCTCCTGCCCCGGCCATGTTCGCCGCGGAGTTGGCTTCGATAGTGCGTTCACGGAAGATACTCAATTTCACGCCCCGCCCGCGGCTGAAATCGCCGCAAGGACCGCCGGATAATTGCCTTTTTCCCTGTGCCAGCTGTTTTGCTCGCCGTGTTGAGCCCAGCCAAACGCTGTTCCGCCAAACTTCCTGTCAGTCGCACGGAAATCCGCGCCATGGCTCAGCAGTTCCTGAACCATTCCCAGGTTGCCATGGAACGCGGCCCAGTGCAGCGCCGGGACGCCGGCGTCATTCGGGGTTCTCGAATTCCAACCAGCGTCCAGCATCAGCTTCACTCCGCGCGCATTATTCAACTCAGCTAGCGCAGGAAGCCGTGCGAGCAAGTCGGCATCAACCTGCTCTCCGATATGCGGATCTGAAGCAATGAGTCGCGCGACTTCCCCATCGTCTCCCGCTTCGCAGGCCAGCGCGAGCAGCAACGGCGGAGGTGTGTGTTCGAGCAGAAGCGCGACGACATCCTCATGCCCGAACTGTCTGGCAATGGCGTGCGGAGCTTTTGATTTGCCGAGTGACCAGATGTAGATGGTGCCGCCGGCTCGCGAATCCGTCATCGGGAAATAGTGCGGGGATACGACAGTCCGGATCGCCTGTGGGTTCTCGGCGAGTATGGACCGAACCAGCTCCATATCGCCCAATGCCGCAGCCATCAGGATATCGGTCTTGCAGCCTTTTGAAATGAGGAAGCGAACGACATCCTGCGTTTCACCCACCAGATACTGTGCCGGCGTCGACTCGTGGTCGATGTCAAGCGCGTCGATGTGTGCGCCATTTTCGAGCAGAAACTCCGCAATCTGGACCGATGCGGCAACGTGCAGTGGCGTCTGGCCATCGCCGAAACGCGCATCGACGACGCTGGGATCCGCTGTTACCAACTCGCTGAGGCGATCCAGTAATCCAAAGCGTGAAGCATCGTGCGCATCGACCGTCGCTCCGCGCGTCACCAGATGTTCGTCGATTTCCGGAGCACTGTCCAGAACGCCAAAACCGCCTGCCCACCAGTGCGATCGCTGATTCACATTGGCCCCTGCGTCCAGGAGTACGTCAATCATTGCGCGGTTGTGCAAATTCGCGGCGGCGATCAACGCGGTGGCACCGAATGCGCCCGTCGGCAGAGCGTCGTCAAGACGGTCGGTGAGCGACGGGAAGCGCGCGAGAACATCGCGTACGCGTTGTGCGTCGTCCATACGAATCGCGGCTTCGAGTGCGGCCGGCCCCTCGGGCGCGCTCAAGGACAGGACATGATTCCGCAACGCTGACCAGTTGGGAAAGCCATACTCGCGCGCGAAAACGTGTTGCGCGTCTGCAAGCTTGGGGACCGGACCGCCGACGCGGACTCCGCCGAATGCCTTGCGCGCTGTGGGGTCGCCATCGACATACTCGCGCAGCAGACGCCTGGCCTGCTTCTTCAAGTGCTCGAGGTCGGGATGTGCAGGCAAGCTACGAGACATTACTCCTCCTTCCGTTACGCCCGATGTCCGCTTCATCCAGGCAGAAGAGAGGTTAACGCTCAGTAGACAGCAAAGCGTTCAGGTGGGATAATCCCTTTCCGCGGACGGGGTGCAACCTGCATTGCTGCCATAAATCTGACGTGCCCCGGGCGCAATAGCAAGCAATAGCAATTGGAACGAACCGCACGACAGCTCGCGACTCCAAGCGCGTCACGGAAGTGTAAAATTCAGGTCATGAACTTTCGCCTCCGCTTCGCATATGCGGCCGCGCTTCTCACGTGCGGCAACGCAGCCCTCGTTACCGTTCGTGCTCAGGAGCCGCGGATGCGTGCCCGAGCTCTCGGCGTCGCCCCGGGAATTTTTACGCCGGGAGCGAACAACGCCATTACCGACGTCGCGGGTGTTCTTGTGGGACAGAAAACCGTGATTGAGGGCGACTCGGTCAACACTGGGATCACGGCGATCCTTCCGCATCCCGGCAACATGTTCTTCGACCGTGTGCCCGCCGCTGTGTTCGTGGGTAATGCATTCGGAAAGCTTGTCGGCGCTACACAGGTAAAGGAACTCGGCGAGCTTGAAACACCGATCCTTCTAACCTGTACGCTTTGCGTCTGGCGAGCGGCGGACGCGCTAACGGCGGAACTGCTTGCAATGCCAGGCATGGAAGGTGTTCAGTCGATCAATCCAGTTGTCGGAGAGACGAACGACGGCTCGCTGAATGCGATTCGCTCGCGACCTATCAGTCCAGCGGACGTGCACGACGCGCTCAGTTCAGCAAGGCGCGGCCCCGTCGCGGAGGGAAGCGTCGGTGCTGGTACGGGAACGATCGCTTTCCAGTGGAAGGGCGGCATCGGTACATCTTCGAGGGTGCTCCCGACGAAGTTGGGCGGCTGGACAATCGGAGTGCTCGTTCAGACCAACTTTGGCGGCGTGCTACAGGTGCTCGGTGCGCCGGTTGGTCGTGAGCTGGGTCGTTACGCATACAGGAGCGACGTCGAGCCGGCCCCGGGAGATGGCTCCGTAATGATTGTTGTTGCGACTGACGCTCCGCTATCCGACCGTAATCTCGAACGACTGGCATCGCGCGCAATGATGGGTCTGGCGCGTACCGGCTCGAGTGAGTCCAACGGGTCCGGAGACTATGTGATCGCGTTTTCGACGGCTGAAAACGTGCGCCGAAAAGTGAATGTCTCGAACTATCGCCAGGAAAATCGAACTCCGGTGCTGCTCAACACATCCGAACTGACGAACGACGACATGTCACCTCTGTTTGAAGCTGTGATAGAGTCGACGGAAGAAGCGATTTACAATTCGCTGTTCATGGCCACTCCTGTGACCTACCGAGGCCGCACCATGGACGCGATCCCGTTGGACCGACTGAAAGCGATCTTGAAGAAATACAACGTGTCTCGCCGCTGAGGCACAAGTCGACCACCCCCTCAGCGACGGAATTCGGGCCTTCGTGGCCGCCCCCGCAATATCTCGCGATCCCGTATCCAGGAGCTAGCCGCGCGACCTGGACCTCCCTCGGGAGCGGCGTTGGCTCGCCTGACCCGCATTTCAGGGCAATCCTTCGCACCCAGAAGCCGCGACCAGGCGCTCCGCGACCGTATTAATAAGTACTTTGCGCGGCTGGTGACGATTCACACGCCGGAAGGTCACGCAGAGATCGTCTGAAAGGCGGAAAAAAGCGCTCTGAAGGCTAGCGGGAGCGGATGTTTAGCGGCATACTGGCTGATTCCCCAAGGAATAAATCCAGACCAGTGTCCAACCAGATCGAGCAACTTCGTACCGCCATCAGTGAACAATACCTCGTCGACCGCGAGGTTGGTCAAGGTGGCATGGCTACCGTGTATCTGGCACGGGACATTGCGCACGACCGGGATGTTGCCGTCAAGGTACTCAACACGGATGTATCGATAGTGCTTGGCGCCGAACGGTTCAAGCGCGAGATCGAGCTGACAACGCGGCTGAGTCATCCCAACATTCTTCCAATACTTGATTCCGGCCAGGCCGGAAACTCGCTGTACTACGTGATGCCGTATGTCGCGGGAGAGTCGCTCCGCGCCAAACTCGACCGCGAACGCAATCTGTCGATGGACGAGTCGCTCCGCATCACGGAAGAAATCGGCGATGCGCTGGAATTTGCGCATCAGTCCGGAATAGTTCATCGGGATATCAAGCCGGAAAACATTCTGCTGGACGGCGACAAGGCGGTGCTTGCCGATTTTGGAATTGCACACGCAATGGCCGCCGTCGGCGAACAGCGATTGACGCAGACGGGCATATCGCTTGGCACACCGACATACATGAGTCCCGAGCAGGCCGCTGCAGAGCGCATTATTGACGGCCGCAGCGACGTGTACAGTCTTGCCTGCGTCGCATACGAGATGATCGGCGGGCAACCGCCATTTACCGGCCCCACCGCGCAGTCTGTCATAGCGCGACACATGCTTGAGTCAGTTCCATCGCTGACGATTCTGCGTAACACAGTGCCGCCGCAGATCGAACAAATTCTCATGAAGGCGCTGGCCAAAGTTCCCGCTGATCGTTACAACACATCCGGTGAATTCACATCGGCGCTGCGGCATCCCGAGACTCAGACGTTCCGGGCGATTCAGGCGCCGCGCGTGGCGAAGGCGCCGATGGCCCTTTGGAAGCGGGCGTTGATCGGAGCTGCGGGTGTCGCGGTGGTGGCAGTGGGTGGCTACGGCGTGTGGCGAGCGAGGCACTCCGCGGCGGGCCCGCTCGGTGCGACGGGTCCCGATCCGCGCCGAATCGCCGTCATGTATTTCAGCGATCAGAGCACCGGCAAGAAACTCGGCTATCTCGCGAGCGGCCTTACGGAAGGCCTCATAGATCGACTCTCGGCGATACCGGAGTTACAGGTAGCATCGAAGAACGGAACGGCACAGTTCCAGAATAAGGACATTCCGCTCGACAGTGTCGCGCGCGAGTTGAACGTTGGCACGCTGGTCGATGGCAGCGTCGAGCAGGACGGCGACAAGGTGAGTGTGAGCGTCAGGTTGAAGGACGCGACAGGCACGGACTTCCAGCGCGCAACATTCGAAGCGCTCGCGTCAAACCCGCTAGCACTCAGGGATACACTCGCAGCGCAGGTAACACGGTTCTTGCGCGAGCGACTCGGGCAGGAGATCAGCCTCCGGGATGAGCGTGCCGGAACGAGCAACGCGAACGCGTGGACCCTCCTTCAACAGGCGAAATTGTCCACCCGAGCGGGAGAAGCTGCTGCGACGGCCGGAGACACGGCTGCGATGCTGCGCGGGTTCGCGAAATCCGACTCCGCACTGGTGGCTGCGGCTGAGGTTGATTCGCACTGGCCCGCAATCCCGATCCAGCGTGGCGGGAACTATTATCAGCTCTCGCGCTTCTACAGTGGCGATCAGCTGCGCGTTGTCCAGTGGGTTGACAGTGGCATGACGCAGGCTGATGCAGCCCTGGCTCTTGCACCACAGGATGCCGATGCGCTGGAGCTTAGAGGAACGCTGCGATACTGGAGCTGGCTCATGGCGACGGAGCCCAATCCGGTCAAGGCGAAGGCTTTGCTTGATTCGGCGCGAAAGGATCTGGAGGCTGCGACGCGCAATT
>JBDTAW010000257.1:0-8004 GCA_039924445.1 Gemmatimonadaceae bacterium | reverse complement strand
CATACTTCCGTGCAACACGAGCGACCGAAGATCCCGATTCCAGAGTCTCCTCCACGATCCGTCGCCGCTCCTCAGCA
Organism: Gemmatimonadaceae bacterium; assembly: GCA_039924445.1. Lineage (GTDB taxonomy): Bacteria > Gemmatimonadota > Gemmatimonadetes > Gemmatimonadales > Gemmatimonadaceae > Fen-1247. The sequence goes on along the minus strand of JBDTAW010000257.1, from coordinate 7,927 downwards.
CTGCGACGCCGACGAGGAGCTACCGTCAATCCATCTACCAACTCATCTCCTACCATCCAAACATCATCATGGCCGAAGACTGCTATGTATACACGGTCAACACTGGACGCTTACTCTACACCCGCAAACGCCTCATCACCAAAAGCGTGCCAGAACCCACATAATTTCTCAAGCTAAAGCTCGGCCAACGCTACGAACGCGGCTCAACCATGGTGACTTCGAACCTGCCGTTGCAGGAGTAGACCGAGGTCCTCGGCTCCGAACGACTCACCGGAGCCCTGCTCGACCGCCTCACCATCATGTCCACATCCTGGAGATGAACGGCGACAGCTACCGCCTCAAGCCACTGGAACGATCTATGTCTATACCGGTATAGGCCAATGTTTACTGCACTTGAAGCTTTAGCTGGGTGCTCTGCGTTATTGCAGCGTCTGAAACCATGACAGTCAGCACATACGAACCTTTGGGGGTTGACTTCGCGTTAGACGCGGAACCGCAGCCAGTTGAAAAGAGAGCGAATACACAGACGAAAAGTGTAGCGAGGTAGTGTGGGATTGTGGCTCGCCACCTCGCGCGGCGGGATAGAGTTGCGGCTAGTCCAAACCAACATAAAGAGAAGGACCACCAGATCGGGCGGCATTCTGAGCTGCTGGAAGCAAAGCCTGCTGCGGAGATTCCTTTCGCACTGGTAGTAATCTTTATCGTCGCCGTTGCAGCCGCATTGCCACTTAGGTTAAGCGTTGCGGGCGTCGATGAGCAGATACCGGAAGGCACGTTGCCGGAACACGTCACCGTCAGAGTTCCTGAATAGCCACCCGCAGGAAAGACATTCACGGAATAAGACGCTGCTCCACCGGCAGCGACTGTCTTCGACGACGGACTGGCAGCGATCTGGAAAGTCTTAGTCGTACCGCTGATCGGGGTGCAGCCGAGCACCGCGTCCGAAACAGTCAGGAGGCGTCCAGCGTTCTGCATGCTGATTTTGCTGCCACGAACGGCGAGCACCGCTTGTTCAAACAACTGCAAACCCTGCAGACCTGCGGCGGTCTGGCTGGCCTGAAAAGCGGAAAGCGAAGTGCTTAGCATTGCAAGCAGATTCGAACGGATGCTTGGATCGACCAGGTCAATTGATTTGGATCTTGCCATCAGAAGACTAACGTAATCCGCCGGCACCAGCGTGATCGTCGTCGATGCGGCAGGGCTCGTGATAGTTGACCCGCCTGGTAAACCAGCGCTGGCAACGAGTGTGTGGGTTCCGCAGCCTGTCGGTACGAACAAGGTGTGATGTGGATATGGAACGCCAGGCTCCATGTGCGCGATCAACTGCGTGTCGATCAATCTGCCATTCTGCGGTTGTCCGTCGAAGTATTTGATGCGGACACCATTGATGACGCCACCGTTCGCGCTCACGGATGCAACGATCTTCGCTTGTTGATCAACAAACATCTGCGAAGGAATCTGCAGTTGAATATACTGTAAGGCTCCCGGTGAGGATCCAGCCAGAGTGGATCCAGGCGCAGGGAGGGGCATGATGTAGAGCGGGTTGTGAACTGGGTACATTCCCACATTGTTGCTGTAGGATTCCACGGGTATGTCGTTGATCTGCAGATAGTTTGCTTTGGGGTCGAACTGACTGGAAACACCGTGTCCCGGCATCTCTGCGCCAAGAGCATTGGGTGATCCGCTGCCGCCGTCCATCCACGTTACAACCCAGAAGACCATGTAAAGATTTCCATTTTTGAGCTGCGGATAGTCAGCAGGTTTGAACTCCTGCGTCGCTGTGGACCAGTTTGCCGCGGTCGCGCTCTGCTCGAATCCTGGTATGGACTGAATGATCTGGTCGGTACCAATCTGGAAACCATTGCCACACAACGCCGAACTGCTGCAGCCCTGCAGACAGCTACCCTCAGAAGAGCCTTGCGCGTAGCAGAAAAGCTGACCGTAGAAGCGAACGTGAACGTTGCCGGTAGTTGGCGCGAGGCTGTAGTTATAGACCCGTGCCGTAAGATCCAGATCGTCACCTGGTTGAACGACGCCTAAAGCAGGGCTGGTCGTGGCTTGCTGATGCTTGGTGACGAAAAAGCCCTTCATCATGTAGAAAAACTGGTCGTTAGGTGGCTGCTTTTTGTCGGGAGGCTGGAAAGTAACGGACAGTGAGGTCGTAGACCAGTTCCAACGCGCGGGATGATTTAGCCCAATATCGGGAAGGTTATACGTGCCTCCCCATACGGTTCCATTCCCCGCGATTCCACTGCAGTCAGCGTTGCTACCCGCATCGGTTACCGCAGCGGTATAGCCGACAAAGAGTGGACCACCTTGAAAAGGCAACGTTACCGGGTTGCCGCTGTCTGGATCATTGATGACGGTATTGTTTTGACTCGACGGAGAGTTCGCGTTGACAGTGAAGGCGTAGTTCTCGAATCCATAGGAACAGCAGTCTGAGATGTAGGAGTCGATTGCAGGCTTGGTGGTAAGGATACCGAGCGAAGAACTCAACGCGGTTGTGCTTTCGTTCAGCGAACTCAATGATTGACTGGAACCGAAGTTCAAAGTGGTAGTTACCTCGGCGCCATCGCCAAGGGCAATCTCTCCCACGCCTGCGGAGTAACTCATGGAGGCATCTTCAGTGAATGAGTTGGAGGAGCCTACTGTGTTGCCAGATGTTGATCCGCTCGCCCAACTGGCCGTACTCGTAATGCTGTTGGAGTTGACTCCAAAGCAGGAGCCTGTCGTGACAGGATTGGCACTTTGGGTATATTCCTTCTGCAGGAGAGCCTTGTTTGCCGGGTAGGAGAAGACATTCCCAGGTTCATGAACTGGCTGATACCAGTCCTGATTCGTTCCGTCGGCATACTGCTGTGGCTGTGGAGAACCGGGGACGGAAAACTCGACATAGAGCTGCTGGCAGTTGGTCTGGTTTGTGCAGGTGAACTGTCCAATGACAGGATAGTAAAAGATATTCATCTGCTGCTCGGTGAAGGCCAGCATGTCACCCAGTCCTGTTGCCGCCGTAACTTGTTGCTTGGTTGTTGAATAGTTGCTGTAAGTTTTCTTCACAACGCTATCGTGTTTGTATTGGGCACTAAAGCTGAACGCGCTTGAAACATTGGCTTCAGCATCGTTCCCGGCGGCCTCCTCGGAGATGGAGAAACCTGAGGAGATTCCCCAACTCGTTGTGCTGGAGGAGCTTTGGCTCATAGTCCCGCTGGACTGAAAATTCAGCCCACTGGCAAAGGCGTTCACAGAACTTGTATTGGTTGTGGGGGCCACTGAAATATTGATTAAGCACTCAGGAAGCGATTGCTCGCATTCCTTGGTGAAGTAGCTTGCAATGGGGCTCAATGGCGTCAAGTAATCGACATGCATGGGTGGAAGGCTCAGAACGAGCGTCGGTTGATCCTGCTGCGCTACACGCACGATGAATGGATTTCCCAGACGCAACGAGTTGCCCTGGAGATCGCCGGGTAGGAGATACGATACCGAAGGACTGACATAACTGTACGGGACGTTGATATAGGTAGTCTGATCGTTCTTGTACACCTGTCCATTGGCAAGCCAATCTGTGACTGGGTTTGGGTTTTGTGAGAGGGGGATCGGCGCTGCCGTAATGTTGTAGATTTGTGTCTCCATGCGAGTCTGGCTAGGCTGATTTTCAAAGTTGTCCATGGTCGAGTTAAAGAAAATCGCTATCTGCGGGATCAGGCCAGCCTGACCACTTGGAGTTGAACTGGAGCTTTGCGCCTGGTTGAAATTCCCGATCTGCATGTTCTCCAAATTGATTGTCTCGAATGGCAATTGTGTATTAATTTCAAGATCGGTGAACGACTGATAATCGAAGCCCCAGCTGGTAGCGGATGAGGTGCCGGTAAGATCGAAAAGACCGATGTCGATATAAGCATCATCACGCGTCTTCGTAAAGATCACCAGTTGCTGTGGTGCAGCGTCCGGCGAGCTTCCTGGAAAGAACGAAGTTGCAGCGGCCTGAACGCCGAATGCATGGGCACGAGAAGGCAGCTGGTAATACGATGTGCCATTCAATCCCGACATCAGGACGCTTGGGGTCAAGACGCTCGCATTGGTTGTAAAATCGATTGGAAAGATGGAGATCCCTGAGTTGCCTCCCTGCACCTGGCCGACGACGACAAGCTGGGAGTTGATCTCTCCCGACGTGAAGTGGCCAGCCGTCATCGCTGCCTGGGCCGGATCAAGAGCCTGGGGAAGCGTGAGGGTGGCGAGACTAGAGATTGCAAAGCTTTTGGGATCCACGGCAAAGACCTGAATGGTCTGACCATCATTCATAAGGACAGCTATCTCGTCGCGACCATCACCGTTGAAGTCTCCGGTGGTAATCGAACTGGCGATTGGATGAACGTACTGACTCCCCCCGTAATTGTCGTATTGGAAGTATTCAGGCCCCTGCGAAAGTGCTGTTGGGGCGCTCGGCGTTGAGCTGTAATACGTGTCGAATTGCCACGAGGGGTGAGATGTGAAGATCGTGTTCGAGCCGGAGGCGAAGAACAGCACGTCTGAAAAATGATCTCCATTGAAGTCTCCCATCACCAATTGACTGGCAATCGTTGCTCCTGGAAGGTATTGCGGGTTGCCCGCGGGGGATAGGTTATGGCTATATTGGAACCCCGTCAGGGGATCAAAGAAGCTGATGAGCCAGTTCACCTGACCGTTATTCGGATACGCAAGAAGGGAGGAAGTTACAATCTGGTCGTTCTTGACGTCGAAGATCCGGCCTGTGGCCATAGAGCCGCCGTTTCCTCCACTTGAGGGTGATGTATTGACTGACGTGGGGAAATAAGAAGGTAAGGAAAGATTAGTTGTAGTCGAAGACTCCCCCATCGAATTTTGGGTGAATTCAGTGGTCAGCGTTGTCGTGTAGTTTCCGTTGGGGTCGGAAGTGACGTTGAAATAGACTAGATCGTCGGCACGCATCAGATAGTTCGATCCCTGCAAGACGTCATTAGCTGTATTCGGGTCGGCATTAGGGCTTGTGGACTGAGCCGCGCAGGACGGTGCCGTGAGTGCCCAAACACCAAACAATATCGCTGCGGTGATCCAGTTGAAAAGGCAATAAAAGAACTTCGACACAACGGCTCCTTGCGGTGTAATCGCGAACGAATCCAACAGAACTCCCAGACCGTACTAAAATAGAGACTGTATTTAAGCATGGATGTGCTTTTGTGAACAGCTTCTATGGGTTACGGGGACTTGTAACGTCGGAATTGCCGTTTAGAATGAGGCGCTGGCCAAGTTAGAGATCTTTGAAGAGTTGCTACCTCGGGCGTTACAGGATTCTCAGTGTCGTTGGAACTTATGTCAATGTATGGATGCCCTTAGCCTTCCTTCTGCCACTAGCGATGTGACCACTACGCAAGTTCTGCCGCGGGAACTTGCAGTGCGAGTCCGACAGGAAGTGGATTGCTTGATCGCGGATGCTCTTTTTGTCCGATCGCCAGCAGCGGCTCGACTGCTATCTTTTCTAGTGGATGAAGATCTCGCCGGACGAAGCTCTCAGCTGAAAGAGGCCACCATTGGAAACGGCCTCTATGGCAGGTCGCCGACCTATGACACAAAGGAAGACGCGATCGTTCGGGTGAATGCGAATCGCCTCCGTCTTCGCCTTGAGGAGCACTACCGAACCAGAGCGTCCCCGGATGTCCAAATTGCAATCGAAAAGGGCTCGTACATCCCTCATTACACCTTCTCGCCTGAAGGGAAGAACAGAAGTGCCCTGGCGGAATCTCAATTGGCCATCACCGCCTTCGAGCAGGTAAAACCGCCAGAGGTTTCTGATGGGGTATTCTCTTCTGACACCCCGTCAACGAAACATGTGGGAAGTGCCCTGCGGCGGGAATGGATTGTCGTGGCCTCGGTCCTGTGCATGGTCATACTGGTAGCCACCTCGGTTGGCCTGTTGCGGATAACTAAATTTTCTACTGACAGCCTGTGGCGCGCACGGCCCATGACGCGTCGCAGTGGAGCCCAGAACTTCGCCAGCTTCTCTCCCGACGGCAAGCGGTTGGCTTTCGTCTGGTTACAACCCAATACCGGTGAAAATCGCATTTTCCTTGAAACTCTGGAGTCAGGCGACATTCCTCGGCCTTTGACACGCAAAGGCGGCAACGACAGCCGCCCAGCCTGGTCGCCAAATGGAAAGCAAATCGCATTCGTACGCCAAGCCGGTGGTAACTCGGTCGAAATACTGCTCGCAGATGCAGGAACGGGCAACGAAACGAGCGTAAGTTTCCTGCAGGAACCAGCAACTTGGCTCTGCCGAACACCAAAAATCTCGTGGACCACAGATGGACGCTCTCTCATTACGACCGCCGCGTCTCCTGGAACGCAGGCTTGTGGCCTAGTATCTATCGATTTGAAGAGCCGTACGATCCGTACTCTTACTACACCTGGGAATGGCGCCCTCGGAGATGTGGAAGCTGCGGTGTCACCGCGCGGGGATGAGATCGCATTCCTTCGAAACATCAGCTACCGGAGAAGCGATCTCTTCGCCATTTCTGCCACAGGTGGACCGGCGCACCGCATAACGCACGACGATACTGACAATCTCGGCTTCGCATGGGAACCTACCGGAGAAGCTTTACTTGCAGCATCCAGGAGGGGTGACGGAATTTTGCGCCTATGGAAAGTTGCGCGTGACGGTACAGAGAACCAGTGGACGGACGGGAGTTCCGCAGTCGCCTTTCCCGCCATCTCCCCAGATGGCAATCGCGTTGTCTTTACGGACTACCGCAACGTCGTCACCATCGTGAGGTGGGAGAATCAGAGCGAGACTGAGGTCATCTCCGATGGAAGCGATAACTCAGACGTAACCGTATCCCCAGACGGCAGGTTTCTTCTTTACAGTAGCGATCGCTCCGGCAATAACGAGCTATGGATTAGCGAAAGAAACGGAACAAATACGAGACGACTCGCCGACGTTTCCACGGTAGCCGGAAAGTATGCCAGTTGGTCGGCCGATGGTCAGCGCATCGCCTTTGAGTGCCACACCAAAGATCAGAATGGCATTTGTATCATTCCCTCAGTTGGTGGGGAGATCTCGCAGGTCACAGATGGCCACTTCAATTGCATTCTACCGACATGGGCAAACGACGGTAAGAGCATCTACTACGCGTCGAATAAGTCGGGCGAATATCAGATCTATCGACAGGATCTCGATGGATCCTCTCCTCGCCAGATGACAGTTGATGGCGGAATTCGTGCTGTTGAAGCCATAGATGGACACTCACTCTATGTTCATCGCGGACCACGTCTTACCGGGCTGGAGGAGATATCGCTGCGTTTGGACGGTCCTAGAAAAACCACGATTGTTCTACCGCAGATCAGCTCTGGAGACTGGAGCGATTGGAGTGTAAGCAAAGATGCGATCTTCTATGTGAGTCGCGGTAAGGATGAGGCCGAGGATTACATCATTCGTTTTGATCTGAGGACACACGATCAAAAGGTAGTCGTTGCGGTGAAGTCCGTTCCCAACCAATCGGGGAGAGTATTCTCAGTGACGCTCAATGGTGAGGTCATGTTTCTTGAAAAGGGTCTGTACATGGCCCAACTCGAGATGATGACCAAGCCTAACTAAATTCCGCACCCCTTGAAGGTCAAGGGTGCGCAACTGCCTGAGTGTACGGGGACATGCGTTACGTTGGGAACCGCAAGGGTCTCAGAGTGTGGAAGTCGCTTCTGGCTATGTCGTTATTCCCAAATCTGTAGAATTGAATCGCTGAAAATAAAAGGTTTGCCTATCCTGTCGTTCGTAAGATTTGTCGTTTTTGGAAATATGTGGGTTCTGGCACGCTTTTGGTGATGAGGCGTTTGCGGGTGTAGATGTAGATGCATGAACCGAGGAACATTGATCCCGGGTAGTGCAGATGTTGAGCTGATCTGCCTGCGCCCGAAGGCCGGC
>JBDTAW010000256.1:0-2515 GCA_039924445.1 Gemmatimonadaceae bacterium | reverse complement strand
GCGTCATGTGGGCAACGATTTCTGGGAGCTGTCCGATCCGGATCTATTTTGCAAAATGGCCGCCGGAAACCTCATTCCAATGACGATCTTGTTCCGCCGTGCGGAAATTGGCGCCACCGGCTACTTTGACGAAGATCTCCGTTATGGCGAAGATCGCCTATTCCTGCTTCGCCTCATCAAACGAAAAGGTGTCTTCGGCTACGTCAACAGACCGCTCGGGACTTGGCAACGGCATGACAACAACTTGACGTCTCCAAGCAATTCGCTGAAGAACTACTTCTACTCCGATCGTATCTTGGGCAGACTCGTGGACAACCGCGAGCGGTGGCATCTTGATTCCCGAGAACTTGAATGCGTGTTTGCTGCGCAAAGGTCCCTGGCTGCATCCTGGGTCTATTGCGCATCAAGGGGAGGGGCGCGCACAACTGTTCAGTTGGCATGCCGGCTCCTGCGCGAAAGGCGAATCAGCTTCTATTGCTTTGCGAAGGCGTTAGGGCGCTATCTTGTTAGCCCCTTGCGCTTCTCGCAAAGCAAGCATTCATAGGTGCAGTGCCCGAAAAAGAGCAAACGCCTCACAACCGCCCCGCTCGTCGGGTAGGTGCTGGTGATCATCGGGCCACGCGGGATAGAAACGTTTCACAATGAATCGGAATAACAAGAATCAACGCGGCGCGAGCGGGCGGCGCGCGAACACCCACAACGGAGAACGATATTCTAAAATCGTACTCGAAGGCGCAAGTAACCGTTTCCAATCACTGCCCACGGATATAGCTTTGTTCCGAATGTTGAGACTGAACCATGAATGATGACGAGAGTCTGACCGCAGTATTCGAACGCCATCGGGATCGACGTTTTCTTTTTGTCGAGCAAGGGGGCAATTGGGGAGATTACCTCATTTACCGCGGCGCAGATCACCTGGCGCGACGACTAGGCCTCGACTTCGTCAGCCTGAGTTATCGCCAGTTTATGGCGCGACCGCCCGAGGCTGACGATGCAGTTTATCTACACGGCGGTGGTGGTCTCAATTCTTGGTATCGGGGCGAGGATCTCGATGCCCTGTGTCACGCTCTCCGCCGCTACACCGGACCGATCATCCAGGGTCCCTGCACGACAGAAGACAGCCCCGAGTATCTTGGCTTGTTTGCGTCGCGTGTCCAAGCCTGCACAAATGAACACTTCTACTTGTTTGCGCGTGAACTTACGACTTGGCGCAATCTACAAGGAATACTTCGCAATAGCAAAATACATATTCGGCTTAACCACGATACTGCACTGTATTTGACGAAACCGGACATTCTGGGAAGCGCGACGTACCCGTCTCGTTATGAGCTGCTCGCACTCCGTGAAGACGTCGAGAAACCCACAGATCGGCTGTTGTTCAATCATTCCCGCGGCGTAAGACTCGACCCACCGCATTATGCGACTTCGTTGGACCACTGGATGCGCATTCATGCCTACAGTCGTTCCATCATCACCAATCGAACTCACTCGGCGATTTTGGGTTCGGTGCTCGGGATCCCGGTGACGCTGTTGCCGGGCTCGTACCACAAGAACAGGAGCATATGGGAATACTCGCTGCGGGAACGCGGTGTAAATTGGCAAGATTGGCCGAGCAACCCGCCCCGTGCGACGCTTGGCCCAGTAGGCTACGCGCTCGATCGGGCCAGACACAGCTATAAGCTGCGAAGGTTGCGTCTTCTGCTTCTCCCGTTGCACGGCGTCCCGCGCCGGTAGCGGAATTTGAGCGGACACATCAATCGCACTGAATGGCGCCTTTTCAAAACGTACGCTGTGACGAGCGGTATTTCTTCGCCTTGTTTTCCGAACAGGTGAGTAGAAGCGGAAACTGAACCAGCTGACTTCAAGCACGTCCAGGCCGACCTACGCGCCCAGGACAAGCGTCGTTTTGCCGACAATAAAAGTCAGCGTTCTTGCGACGCCCAACCAAATCGGCGAGTGAGCGAAGATACGACGCGCAGCATCTCCGCCAGCAGCGGATGTCTGAAGAGAACAATTCCCAGGAGCCATCCAAGCCCTCCCCCAGTCGCTGCGACTGCGAAAGCAGCAAAATATTGGTGCATTAGCGATCCCGGCCACAGAAGCAGGACCCCCACAGGAACCGCGCACGTGCTGAGCGTCACCAGTCCACTCGGCACCAGCGCAGTCACAACGCGGCCTAACCGCAGCGACTCATATTGCACCACCTTCCGGTAGTAGAGCACCGCAGAACTCGTGTACACCAGAACTTGGGCAGCGGCCACGGCTTCCAGGCTGTAAAACGCTGCAAGGATGGTAAGCGGTATCCGCAACAGCTGGTATTGAAGCTCTACCCGGGTCACTTCGCGGTAGCGCCCTACCGCGGTAAAGAAGGAATTGCACTGGAAGGTGAGTGCCCAGACAATCGCAGCACCGCACAACCAGCGCATCAACGGAACAGCAGCATCCCACTGGTCTCCGAAAGCAATGCGGATGATCGGGAACGCCATGAGCGCACAGAACGCAAAGAATGGCCAAC
>JBDTAW010000255.1:0-4013 GCA_039924445.1 Gemmatimonadaceae bacterium | reverse complement strand
AATGACCTCCAGCACGTAGGGTGGCATCGACGACCCTTGGAATCGCCAGCCGGCCCGCCAGTTCGCAACTGCACTTGTGGAAATACCACTTCCGGTAGTGCGCACCGAGGCGGGACGTGATACTATATGGCAGTGGACGTACCGTTAGACCCATCTCTGGAGCATCTGTGAACCAGTCAATGCAGTCATCTGAGCTTGACGAGGAGAGCTACGGCTTGCGCGAGATCGTTCGGGAGAGAAAACCAGACGACCCAGAACCTCCGAGACGTCCGGAGACAAGCGTCAAATTCTATGTGGCGCTCTGGCTCCCAGTATCGGGAGCGCTCCTCGCGTATGCGGTCACGCAGCGAAGTTTGTGGGCGGCGTTCGTTGGGGTTGAGTTGTTACTCGTAGGTCTGTATACTCTTGCGAAATTATAGAATATCCTTGTCCGAATTCATCCGCTATGAGCACTGATCAGTTCGCCGTGCAAGCGGAGGCGGCTGAAGAGTTGCCGAATGGGCCACCGCGTGGTACATCCAGCGGCGGTAGCAGTGGCGTTCCACCGAACAACAATTCTCAACACTCGGCGCAGCCGCAAAAGCATCCACGCGTAGTCGCCGCGCAGAGATCGGAGGCGCTCAACCGCCTGCTGAATCTCGTGATCGCCGTGCTTGCCTTGGCGATCCTCGCGCCGGTCATGTTGCTGATCGCGATCGTCGTCAAACTGACATCACGGGGCCCCGTATTCTACGTGCAGGATCGTGTCGGAGTGGATCGTCGCCGACGCTCCACTGCACCCACCGAGGATCGTCGAAAATCCAATGTCGGTGGCCGTCCATTTCGCATCCTCAAATTTCGATCGATGCGACAGGATGCGGAAAAGGGAACGGGCGCAGTCTGGGCGGCACAGCACGATCCGCGCGTTACTTCGGTCGGGCAGTTTCTGCGCACCACTCGTCTGGATGAGCTTCCGCAGCTGATCAACGTGGTCCTGGGCGACATGAACATTGTGGGGCCCCGCCCAGAACGCCCAAGCATTTTCGCAGAGCTCCGACAGAATATCGACGGCTACCAACTCCGGCAACAGGCTCGGCCCGGGATCACCGGATGGGCGCAGATCAATCACGCATACGATTCGTCAATCGAGGACGTGAAAGTAAAGATCCAACTTGATCTGGAATACCTGGCGCGTCAGTCACTCGCCGAGGACATCAAGATCATGGTGCGGACACTACCGGTCATGATTTTCAAGCGCGGATCCCGGTAACCAAGGTTAGCAGGCACAGATAAAGAGAGGGACAGCGGTTTGCTGTCCCTCTCTTTATCTGTGGTATCGGACTCCGACGTTATGGTCGAGGAGTACGATTACCGCGTGCCTTCTCCATGTCGGCGACGTTTTTATCGAACGTGGCCTGTTGATCAGCTTTCAGTACGGCGCGCAGATCCGCCTGCTGCTTGGTGCGCATTTCCGTCATCTTGGTCCGAGCGTCGGTCCCGCCCATTGCGTCTTTCATCGATGCCGCGAAACGCGCGTCGATCGCCTTGACAGAGTCACTCTGAGAGGCCGATAAGGTAATTCCCGTCATCAAGCGATCGGAGGTACGGGTGGCCATCTGTGCGGGATCCATCATCCGACCGCCGCCACCACCCATTCCGCCACCCTGCGCCATCGCGGGAGCGCTGGCTGCCGCGAGAAGCATGAAAGAGAAGGCTGCAATATTCATTCGTCGCATGTCTGCTACCTCTTGGAGAGTTGGTTTTTCGCCCGACCGTCGGACACGACCTGCTATTCACGACCCGAACATGTACGGACGGCGCAAAAATTCGTTGTGCCGCCCTCTTATGGCATCCGGGTCACTGACGTCGACCGGCGCTGCATACTCCTTGCCTGAGCGGAACGGTTCCTCCGAATGCCAAGCATTCGTGTGCCGGCTACACGGCGAGGCAGCAGGACTACCGTTCGACGATCGCTTTCCTACGTTCAATACCGGCGTCCCACATGGTAGAGTTCAGGATGCCAGATACCCCGCCCCCGCGTCAATCCGGCGAAGGCGAGAATCCATTCTCAATCGCACCCGCGGAAAACATGGATCGTCGCTCTCTCGAGGATGACCACGGTTCGTCTCAGGTTCCCGATCGCCGGGATGGACGTAAAGCCGCAGTGGCAGTGGTCGTGCGGCCCGGAGATCTCGGCGATGAACTGCTGGTCGTGAGGCGCGCAACATATCCGGGCGATCCATGGAGCGGCCACATAGCGCTTCCCGGCGGGGGCGCCGAGTCTACAGACGGGTCCCTGGAAGCCACAGCACGCCGGGAAACGCTGGAAGAAACGGGAATAGACCTGTTCGGTAGCGACTGTCTCTGTGAGCTGGACACAGTGGCGCCGCAGTCAATCGGTGCGCCGCTCGTCTCGGTCGCGCCTTTCGTATTCAGGTACAGGGGAGACAAGAGCTTGAGATTGTCCACCGAGATCGTCGAAGCCTGGTGGGTCTCCGTCGCCGAGTTTGAACGGGCCGATGCGTGGTCCACCGTCCCAATAGCAATCGGTGATGGTCGCCCACTGCATGTCCGTGCGTTTCAGATGCACGGGTATCCGTTGTGGGGCCTGACCGGCCGGATACTCGACGAGTTCCTGGCATTCCGGCACCGACCGGGTGGTTGACGCTACTCGTCGCCACCCACCGCATAAGGTGCGACGCCGGTTGATCCGTATCGCGTGACGACATCCGCGAGCGAGGGTCGGGGACGATCGAGCGGTTGTTCGGCTGGAGTTCCAATGTGCACGAAGCCGGCGACCCGCTCGGTGTTATCAAGCCCCAGTTCGGATGTGACTCTCCGGTCGTAGGCGTACCACTCGGTGTGCCAGTTCGCGCAATATCCCAACGCGTTTGCAGCAACTACAAGGCTCATGGCCGCCGCACCGGCGGATAATATCTGCTCCCACTCCGGAGCCTTGGGGTGCGCATGCGTGTGCGAGATAACGGCGATTACGAGGGGAGCGCGGAGTAGGCGCGACCGTTCGGATTCGATTGTTTCGGCGGGCGCGTCCGGGTGATCCGCTTGGTATGTCGCGGCAATGACCTCGCCGAGGTTTGCGCCGCCCTCGGGTCCGATAACGATGAAGCGCCACGGCACCGCGCGTCCATGGTCGGGAACACGCGCCGCAATCGTAAGCATGGTTTCGACTTCAGCAGCGGTCGGAGCTGGAGCAGTCATGAGGCGCGGGGGAACAGAGCGCCGCGTCAGGAGAAGGTCAATCGCAGGATGCATCTTCAGGAATTAGGGGTTATCAAAACTAGTTAGGGCTCGTGATCCTGTCTGGCTAAATTCAACGGATGAACGATTCGATTCTTGACGTGCTGGAGGCTGACACTTCCGCTGACGCTGGTGCGGAGATCGTAGCACTTGTGTCGGAGTACTTTACCGCGACGCGCAACGGCGAGGGGCGTGTATCGACTGCACTGACACCAGAGCAGATATCGCAGCGATTCGACGAGCCGCTTCCCCGAGGCGGGATGTCGATGGCGGCGGTCGCAGGCCGACTTCGCGCCGACGTGATGTCCGACGCGAATCGACTCTACCATCCAATGTACATGGGGCATCAGGTTGCGCCCCCGCTGCCCGTATCCGTCTGGACCGATTCGTTGATCAGTGCCATGAATCAATCGGTCGCCGTGTGGGAGATGTCGCCAACGGCAACAGTGATTGAACATCGCGTAGTCCGGTGGATGACTGAACTTGTCGGCTGGGGCGAGGCGAGCGGCGGCACACTCACATCCGGCGGTACGGAAGCGACATTTACTGCGCTGCTCGCCGCGCGAAATACAATCATCCCGGATGCATGGATCAACGGCGTTGGTGAGATGGCGCCGGTAGTAATTTGCGGTGAGCATGCGCACTACGCTGTTTCCCGTGCGCTCGGTCAACTGGGGCTTGGTACCGCGAGTCTTCGCACGGTGCCTTCACGAACTTATCGAATGGATACCGATGCACTGGCGGTCGCCATCGAAACAGCGGAGCGCGATAACACG
>JBDTAW010000254.1:0-2814 GCA_039924445.1 Gemmatimonadaceae bacterium | reverse complement strand
AATAGGCGGCAAATCACCACGGGACAACGATTGTCAGTAGACGTTAATGACGTCGAGGGGACATGTCAAGCGTCGCTGTCACGTTTGTCAAGCACGGATGGATTTCGGCGCCATCGACCGAATGGCTTCGGCGGGAGTCGTCACTATGAGCCAGTCTTAATGATGCCCCGTCGCCAGGCTGACGACTCCAACAGTAGCTGCGATCAGTACTATCGCCGCAAGGATCACGAGAGGATATACGATCACGCGTCCCACGGGATCGTCGCCGTCGGCGTCATGAACAACTGGTTGGCTGCGAGCGGTCGAATCCGAGTCGGTTAGCCAATGCTGCCGATCCGTGCTCAGACCCTGCGCCGCTACAGTCGAGCTGGCGGTTGCTGCGGCTTCGCGCATGGCTCCGCCCGCGAATACAGGCGCACATGCGGTAGTTATGAGCAGGGCTGAAAAGACGAGGACGAAACAGTGCCTTCGTGTCCGCATCAAGGCCCCCAAAAGGTAACTCGCAGCGGGAAAAGACTAAAGCACGGCGCTTACGGGTGCGACGACGCAGGCGCCGCGCCCGGCGATAAACTGCTTTGTCACAGCTGGATCAGAACTCGCGTTTTCTCATTTCCTTGAAGAACATCTCGGCGCGCTCACGCTCCTTGAGGCTCGCTTCGTCGATGGGATCGTCCTTGAGATTCACATCGTACTTCTTACCGAAACCCTTGACGACCGAAGTTGCCGACGCCGCCTTTGCAGCGTTCTTCTTCACCAAAGCTTCCAGCTGCCGCTTATCCATTGTCACACCCGGGTAGAAGAGTCAAACGAACCGAACAGCGCCCTGCAAGTATTGACGGATAAATCTAGGCGTCGGCAACGGAGAATACACGTCGCGGCGACGGGTCAGCCAGCGGCCCCTGGAGGCCGGAGCTAGATCCCCGGGCCGCCCCTCAGGAGCATCCGGACAAGATCGAGCAGTGCCACCGGCAACTGCTCCGGTCGCCTGAGAATCGTGTGACCCGCGCTGCCGAACACCCGCGCCAGGTATGGGTCAGGGTCGTGGGAATCGATTGTGAGGCAGTAGGGATAAATGCCTGCCGCGCGCGCCTCGAAGACCGCCTGGCGGGAGTCCTCAATTGCGTACGTCGTGAAATAGCGATCCACATCGTTCGGTTTCCCGTCAGACAATATGAGCAGCAATCTGTGACCGGCTGGCTGCGCGGAGAGCGTCGCGCACGCGTGCCGGATTGCCGCCCCTAGTCGCGTGTTGCCGCCAGCCGCTATACCCGCGATCCGGCGGCGTACTGACTCGCTGTTGCTTTCGCGAAACTCCTTGAGCGTCGCCACACGCACGTCCGCGGCCCCTCCGCTCGCGAATGTCTGTATCGAGTACGAATCGCCGAGCGCATCGAATGCCTCGCTTGCCAGAAGCAGTGTTGTCTTCTCGACATCGATCACTCGACGCCCGGGTGTCACTTCGTCCTTCGTCGAACCACTTACATCAACCAGAAGCGTTATGGCAATCGCACGACGCGCGGCGCGAACGGCCGCGTAGAGTCGATCGTTCGATGCGTCGCCCGTAGCTGCGTCGGCGAGTGCGCGAACGCAGGCATCCAGGTCGAGCTCCTCGCCGTCGCGCTGGCGAAGCAACCGCGTGCGGCGCGCCCGAAGTCGCTCAAATTCGTCGCGTACCCGGCGCACGAGTGCAG
This sequence comes from Gemmatimonadaceae bacterium, assembly GCA_039924445.1. Lineage (GTDB taxonomy): Bacteria > Gemmatimonadota > Gemmatimonadetes > Gemmatimonadales > Gemmatimonadaceae > Fen-1247. Next base: position 1,123 of record JBDTAW010000254.1, on the reverse strand, counting down.
GATGCTCTTCAAGTTGGTGTTCAGACCATGACGCGTCGCCCTCCGCTGCGATTACGCGACGTACGACTGCGCCCAGTTCGCGGTACTTCGACGCATTGCAATCCCACTCCGGATATAGAACACCACCATCGGACCTCCACGCGGCAACTATCTCTGCGTCGAGCTGGTTCAGGTTCCCGGCGCCGGGCATTGTCTTGCCTCCAGCGCCTTCGTCCGACGTCTCTGCCCTTCCTTCGCGTGTTTCGTCCTTTAGCAGATCGGTGCCATCCTCCGCATCGGTGTCGCGCTCATCACCCGCTGAATACGCGGCGCTCCCGATGGACGAGGGTTCCTGTGGTCCATTCTCGTCACCGCCATATGGCAGCGTGGATTGTCCGCTCCCGCATCCCGGACTTGGTGGAATCATGGAACCCTGCGGAAGCCCCGCACGTCCCTTCTCTTCCACGCGACTCATGGTCGCACCCCAGATTGCAACAGGTGGACGCGAGCGATAGCTACCCCTCAGTGCCGTGATGGTCGCGGCCGCGGCTCGAGCCCACTCGAGCGATGCTTTCGGCGAAGTCGCCGTCGCCAGGTCACGGGGCAAGTCAGCAGGACTCGACTCGAGCACAGTAGAGATGAGGCGCTCGACGGCCCGTTCCTGTGCGCTCAACCTCCCGTGTGCCCGACGTTGTACCATCGCGCGTTTCCGTTCTTCCACCAGCAGCACGACGAGCGGCGGTGATTCTCGCGCAATGCTCGCGTCTATCTGCGCACTCTCGCAGAGATTGAACAGGTCCGCCGCAATTGACTCATTCTCACCCGGAGCGTGGGCGCAGCTTCCACGTACGATGCGCGCCGCCTGTTCGATCGCCAGCAACCTGAAGCGCGCTATCGCGGCGTCGCTACCGCTCGCCGCCGGCAGCGATTCAGGCAGTTCGATTACCATGTCCTGAAAACGCGCCACAGTGCCGGGCTTCCGCGTGCCCCACATCGTGGAGCTGTTTTCGCGGGGCAGTGCCGCAATTTCGAATTGCGCGCCGTACGTTGCGGCGAGAAGCAACTCGAGCCGCCTCCGTATGGCGGACAGTGGGATTTCGGGGGTTCGGACTACGGAACGCCACCACTTCGCGGCTCCCACGGC
>JBDTAW010000253.1:0-29669 GCA_039924445.1 Gemmatimonadaceae bacterium | reverse complement strand
CGAGACTTCGGTTAGTCGCTGGATGGCCTAGATTTGACTGATGCCCGTGCGTTCCGCGCGGGCATCAGCTTTTTTTATTCAATGGACTATCCTGGCTTGATGGTAAGTGTCTCCGGCGTGCGTGGTCGCGTCGGGGAAGCGTTGACACCTGAGGTCATTGGCAAGTTCGCCGCCGGCTTTGGACACTGGGCATTGGCGCGCACGCCGGGCAGTCGAACGGTTGTGCTTGGTCGCGACAGTCGAGTGAGCGGCCCGATGTTTCATCACGCGGTGATAGCTGCACTGGAGAGCGTTGGCGCGACGATCATCGACATTGGCATTGTGCCGACTCCGACGATTCAACTCGCAGTGGAGCATCATCATGCGGCCGGCGGACTCGGAATAACTGCCAGTCACAATCCGATCGAGTGGAATGCGCTCAAATTCATCGGGCCATCGGGTCTGTTTCTGGACGGTGATGAATCGCGTGAAATGCGCGCCGTAGTAGAGAGCAATTACTCGCGCGTGACGTGGGACAAACTCGGCGTCGTTGAGCGTGACGATGCGGCTATTCAGCGGCACATTGATGCGATCATGGCGCTTCCGTTCATCGATGTCGATGGGATTCGCGCTCGCAGGTTCAAAGTAGCTCTCGACTGTGTCCGCGGGGCAGGCGGATTGTTCATGCCGATTCTGCTGGAGCGGTTTGGCTGTGTTGTTAGCAGCATAAACATGGAAGTGGACGGTCGCTTTCCGCGTCCACCCGAGCCGGTCGCCGAGAATCTGGGTGAGCTGGAGGCGCTGGTGAAGAAGTGCGGCGCTGCGGTCGGTTTCGCCGTCGATCCGGACGTCGATCGGCTCGCGCTTGTTTCGGATGCAGGAAAGGCGATTGGTGAAGACTACACGCTGGCGCTCGCGGCAAGCGTTGTGCTGGGCCACCGGGATGGTCCGGTGGTAACGAATCTTTCAACCAGTCGCATTGTCGATGATGTCGCCGCTCGTGCGGGCCGCACAGTTGTACGCGCACCAGTTGGCGAGGTGAACGTGGCAACACGCATGCGGAGCGAGGGTGCGGCCATCGGTGGCGAAGGAAATGGTGGGGTCATTCTCACTGAAATGCATCTTGGGCGTGACGCACCAGTTGGAGTCGCGCTGATACTGCAACTGCTGCATCAGGAGAATCGTTCGTTGTCTGCGATCGTGGACAGCTATCCGCGCTATGCGATCGTGAAGGACAAGCTTGCCCGTCCTGACGCACCGCTGGATAATGTATACGCCAGCTTGCGCAGTGCATTTCCGGATGCCGATGTCGATACACAGGATGGGATGCGCCTGTCATGGAGCGATCGCTGGGTGCACGTTCGACCATCGGGTACGGAGCCTATTGTCCGCGTGATCGCAGAGGCGCCGACAGTTGAAAGAGCACGAGATCTGATCACCGCTGGGCGTGAAGCTGTCGAGAGGCTGACAGCCGGATAGTCTCCGATCGAAGCAGGATTTTTTTGTTAGCATTTCTCTCTTTGCGGCGTATAATTAAAGGAGAGAACGAGCGGGCGGGCACGCGCCATGCACGCTGCCAGGGCAGGCAACCCAGCAGGAAATACCGAGGAGGTAAGCATGCGTAAGACAGCGCTCTTCGCCTGTCTGTCCATGTTGGCTACTGCGGTTGGAGCGCAAACCAGCACGACCGACAAATTCGCGAATCAGTCTGACCGCGGTCTCAAGATAGTGCTTTTGCCGCCGTCGCCGCAGACGCATGAACCGCTGCGGTACCGTTTGAGTGAGCCTGCGTATGTAGCGGCATTCATGGTGTACCCGGGATCAGGCGTGCGGCAACTTTATCCGCTTGTCGACGCTCCAGAGCGGCTTCAGCGCGCTGGCTATAACGTTAACGAGTTGATCGGCAGATCGTTCGACGACGACTCGTACCGCGTTGTGCTCGGCCCCAGCGTTGGCGGCCCTTCATACTTGTATGTGATTGCATCGCGTCACCCGCTCGATGTAGCTCAGTACGTGCACCGACCGATGCGACTCGCGTCAACGATCGGTGAGGTGGACGCGCGATCGTTTTATGCCAGCGTTGCATTCGATGCGCTTGTGAACAACGCGATTTCGGTGGGCGATGATCAATCGTGGGATGCGGACGTATACGTGGTCTGGCCGCCGGACCCTTTGTACAGACAGCGTAGAACTGTAGATCAGTACAGGCTTATCGTGTGTAGCAATGGCGTCGCCAGAGCTGTGCCGTACAACTATCCGTTCAACGGCTGCGCTGGAGATTTGCGTGTGCGGGCGGACAACACTGCACCGAAGCCTGTTGTTCAGAAGACCGCTATGGCGCCGGCAGCGGCGGTTGCGCCGGTTACTTCGGGTGGCGCGGCGAGATACGCCGGCAGGCTGGATGCGCCCACTGTACTGCCGACGATAATCGGTAAGCGGATGGCCGAGGCGGAGCGCGGTGGTTTGGTACCCCGAGACGGCGGGTCAAAGCCTGTGATGTACACCGTCGCCAACGGCGATCAGGCTGTTCCGGTTTCGTCTGTGAAGGTTGCTCCCGGGGTCCAGATTGAAACAATGGATGGAGCGTATGCCCACCGAACACCGCGGGATCGCGGCGACGTGGACGGCCGTGCAAATGACAGGAGGCGCCCAGTGGAGCGGGATGGTCAGGTAGTCGGCGGCTCCCCTCAGCTTGCACCGAATCCAAAGCTTGCACCGAACCCAGGGCTGAGCCCGGCGCACGCAGCCGCGCCGGCGCCCCGAAATGAAGGTCAACAGAGGAATGTGAGGGAATCCATGCGGGTACCGCCGCCGCAACAGTCCGCACCGCGTGAACCACCCCCGACTGCCAAGCCGTAAGGCGGTCTCAACGCATTAGTTTGCCAAACCGCCATGGCGGGCGGGAAGCCGGTCATCGTACCGGTTTTCCGCCCGTTCGCGTTCCGGCATAGCCCGGTCTGCTCCCCGGTTCTAAATTGGGGGCCATGAGGCCAGGTGCCCATTTGGTCAGGAACTTCCCAAACCACAGACTTATTGCATGTGTGGAATAGTCGGCTACATCGGTGAAAAAGGCGCGAGCGCGCTCCTCGTAGAGGGGCTCAGACGTCTGGAATACAGAGGTTACGACTCGGCAGGTGTTGCCGTCATGAATGGCAACGGAGTCGAGATCCGGAAAGCCGCGGGGAAGATTTCCAAGCTCGAAGCGGTTCTGAGCGCCCTGCCAATCTCCGGTAATGTGGGCATAGCCCACACCAGATGGGCCACGCACGGTGCACCCACCGAATGCAACGCGCATCCGCACGTGTCGATGGACGGAACAGTGGCGGTCGTCCATAACGGAATCATCGAAAACTTTTCGCCCCTCCGCAGCAAGCTCCAGGCGCTGGGTTACAAGTTCGTGTCGGAGACGGACACTGAAGTTCTCGCACATCTGATACAAGCGGCGTACGAGGATTCACTCGAGCAAGCGGTGATGGACGCGCTGTCGCAGGTCGAAGGAACATATGGAATCGCGGTGATATCGAGTCGCGATCCCAACAAGCTGATTGCGGCTCGGAAAGGAAGTCCGTTGTTGATCGGACTTGGCGAAGGCGAGTACTACGTTGCGAGTGACGTATCAGCGATCCTGGCACATACTCGGCAGGTAGTCTATCTGGACGATGGTGATATTGCGGTGCTGGATCGCAACGGCTATCGCATCCTCGACAACGACGCGCGTGAAATGCTGCGCAGTGTGAGCAAGGTCGATTGGGATCTCGGACAGATCGAGCGCGGCGGTTATGCGCACTTCATGCTCAAGGAAATTTTCGAGCAACCGCAGACGATCGAGAACACGATGCGCGGTCGTCTTCTGGACGAGACCGGAACGGCAAAGCTTGGCGGCCTCAACCTTTCGGATGAGGAGCTGCTTCGTTTCGACAACATCGTGCTGACTGCGTGTGGCACAAGCTGGCATTCCGCGCTGATCGGCGGGATGATGCTCGAAGACCTCGCGCGCATCCCGACAAAAGTCGAGTACGCGTCGGAATTTCGCTACAGGAATCCGGTTGTAACCGACCGCACCTTATGCATCGTCATTTCACAATCCGGTGAAACAGCAGATACCCTGGCGGCGATGCGGGAAGCGAAGCATCGCGGCGCACGCACGCTGGGAATCGTGAACGTGGTTGGTTCAACGATCGCGCGAGAATCGGACGGCGGTTCGTATATACACGCCGGTCCGGAGATTGGTGTGGCGTCGACCAAGGCGTTCTCGAGTCAGGTAACAGCGCTGCTGCTGTTCACGCTCAAGCTCGCGAGATTGCGTGCATTGTCACCTGTGCGGGGCCGGGAAATAGTGGAGGCGCTTCATGCGCTGCCGGCGCAAGTGCAGAACATACTCGATCGCGCCGACGAGATTGAAGCACTAGCTGAAGAATTCAAGCGCGCTTCGAATTTCCTTTATCTGGGCCGCGGTTACAACTTCCCGACTGCACTCGAGGGCGCACTCAAGCTGAAGGAAATCAGCTACATACACGCAGAGGGTTATCCTGCGGCGGAGATGAAGCATGGCCCGATCGCGCTGATCGATGAGATGATGCCGGTTGTGTTCATCGCGCCGCACGATTCGGTCTTCGAGAAAGTCGTGTCGAACGTGCAGGAAGTGAAGGCGCGCAAGGGGAAGGTCATCGCTATCACGAGCCGACCCGAACCATCTCTTGCTGGATTGATCGACTACGAATTCAGAATTCCTGAATCGCTCGATCTCGTAACGCCTATTCTGGCATCAATACCGCTTCAGCTGCTCGCGTACTTCATTGCCGTGAAGCGTGGGTCCAACGTCGATCAGCCGCGAAATCTGGCCAAGTCGGTAACAGTCGAATAGTTAGTCGGGATGCAGAACGGATAAACCAGGCAATCGTGATCTCGGTCAGATCACGTTGCCTGATTTATCGCATCACCGCATACCAGACGACGTAGATCCACGACAGGAACCCATGGATTATCGCCCAGATGATCGAGTGGTGTACGCTCCACGAAATAGCGATCGCGAGAGCTGACCCAAAACTGATTCCGGCCTTGGCGGCCTCATAGCGTCGATGCACGTATCGGTGCCCCTGTGGCTCGTAGTCGTGGATATCGCCTGAGTAACTCATCGTTCGGGCGAGTAACTGGAGGGCCGACTCGACTCGGCAAGAAGCCGAGCGCTGAAGCGCTGGCCTTCGGCGATCCGCTCAACTTCGACAGCGATTGCGTCAACAGACTGCTGGAGCTGAGCAAATCGCTCGTCAAGGTTGTCCGATTTCAGGTGCAGCGGTTGCTTCTGGCTGTGCAGGTCGCGGCGGGTACGTGTCCAGATAACGGTGAGCCCCCACAAAGTGGAAAGGCAAACCATCATCACACCGGCAAAGTCGAGTACGTCGCGATCCATCATCGGTCTCCGTTGGCGGCGCAACAGGCCGCGTATCATCGCTAATCAAGCGATGATACGCGGCTGCGCAAGGAAGTCAACGCTGGCCGTCAACGGGGGCCAGACCCGTCGTCGCCCTCCTCTTCTTCCTCTGACGGAGAGTGAGACACCATCGTTCCCGTATGGGTTGCAATTATTCGCAGATCCTCGGGTGACAGACCTGCTGAGCAGGCCGGAGCGGGTAGCGCGGTCGTCACCGGACGAATGTTTGCGATATTGTTGCGCTTGAGTACAGCGTTTAGCGTCGCGAGATCCTTTTCGTTCGTGGTCTTCCAGCTGGCCACCACCGTCTTCAACTGGGCGCAGTCCTCCGCATAGCCGCGCAGAGTCGAGCTGGTCGGAGCCATGTCTCCGTTGTCGAGCGCGTTCAGCTCACGGGCCATGCTTCCGTTCACACGTTCGAAAGTCGGCGGTGGTGCGGGTCCGCCACGAAATCCACCGCGTCGGCCACCGGCTTCGCCACCGCCTACAGCGTCCAGCCTGGCGTCAAATGCTTTCGCCGCAGCAACTACCTCGGCTGGCTGACTGGATGCCGTGAGTGCGGCTACAGCGGGCCGCATGGCCGCCACTTGATTGTAGCCATCCCACGATTCCTTCGAACCAGCGTAAATCTTCATCTGCAGGTTATGCTGGGCCCGCAGGTCGGCAAGCGTAGCGGGGGAACGGGAGTCGTTTTTCACGGTTACGGTCTGCGTATAGCTCTTGCCGTCGACCGTAAGCTTGATAGTGTAAACACCCGGCATCGCCAAAGGGCCTTCGGGCGACGCAGGCGTCAGGCCCGGATTCGCATTGATCTCGAAGCTGTGCGACAATGCTGGAGGCGCATCGTAGCGCAGGTTCCAGGTCGTTCGGTTCATCCCGGTTTCAGTCGGCAGCGCGAAGGGCGGCGCGAGCCAGAAATTGGGTTCCGGCGGATCGGCGGCCTCCTTGACCGGCGGCTGCGCAACGCTGGACATGTGGCGCACCAAGGCGCCCGATGCGTCCAGCACATCGATGCTGATCGGTGACGACGGAACCGACGCGAGCGAATAGTAGACGATTACACCATCGGGCGGATTGAGAGCATGTACGACCTCTGGTGGGAACGGGGTATCAGCACTCACGTTCCGTCGATAACGAATCGTTTCATCAGGCTTGAACAGATGCGCCGGCTGACTCGCTACGGCCGGCGTCACCTGACGCAACACGGCGTAGTCGTCGAGGATCCATATCCCGCGGCCGTACGTGCCAATGACGAGATCGTTACCATGAAATGTGATGTCGCGGTACGATGTGTTCGGAAGATTCAACATCAACGACTGCCAGTTGTCTCCGTCGTCGAAAGAGACGTACACTGAACTTTCGGTTCCCGCGAAGAGCAACCCCTTGCGCTCCGGATCGCTCCGAACGACCCGCGCGAAACTTCCACTCGGCTGATCTGTCTGCAGACCGTTAACGATCTTCGTCCACGTCTTGCCGTAGTCGTGCGTGCGGTAGACATACGGCGTATAGTCGCCAATCGTGTGATAGTCGACGGCTACATACGCAGTGGCCGGATCCTGGTGCGAAGCGTCGACCGATGAAATGTCTGCGCGAGCGCGGTTTGGAAGATCTGGTATCGACGCGTCCTGCCATGTTGCGCCGTTATCTCTGGTGACCTTGATCAGCCCGTTATTTGTGCCGACCCAGATGATCCCCGCCGAGACGCTCGACGCTGACATGGACTCGATAGCACTGCGGTTCGGAGGCGTGGCACGCGTGGTGTCTTTCGCGTCCGGCTGCGGCTTTTTCGCAGGCTGCGCGCCCTCGCCTTTGGGATAGGTAAGGTCGGGGCTGATTTTTTTCCATGTCACGCCGCCGTTTGTGGATGCGGCTACAAACTGGAATGCGGCGAGCAACTCACGCTTGTTGACCGGCGAGAACATGACCGGTTGGGAGCTTGTCGTACGAATTTCCTCGCCAGGATCGGCTGCTGGACTCACGTTTATCCACTGCTCGCTCGGATACGTGATTTTCACGATCCCGGAACCGCTAGCGTATACTATTTTCGGGTTGAGCGGATCGGGTACGATGGTGCCCCATTCCCAACCCGGAACCGGACTCCAATCGAGTGGTGTTATCTCTCCCAGGTTGCCGCGGCTAAGAGTTCTGATGGCGCCTGCATCCTGTTGGGTTGCATAGACCCAGTATGGTGCAGAGTTATCTGTCGACAGATGATAAACCTGTTCTGTCGACTGGTTGTACCACGGACTCCACGTCCTGCCGCCATCGAGCGAGACTGTTGCGCCCTGATCCTCGCCGAAGAACAAACGTTGACCATTGGTGGGATCAATCCACATCTGCTGTGGGTCATCGCCGCCTGGTGCACCCTTGAATCCGGTGAAAGTATTGCCACCGTCGGTCGAGACGTAGCTCGACGTGCTCACAGTGTAAACGATGTCGGGGTTCTGCGAATTGACATACACACCGCAGTTGTATCCGCCCTGTCCGTTCGCGATGCGATGATCCGACGCATCCATCTGACGCCACGTAGTTCCACCGTCGTCTGAGCGATACAGTCCCGAGTTCTGGATCAGATACATCCGCTGCGCATTCGTATTTTGCGCGATCGCGACAGAAGTGCGACCGGAAAGTGGTGGAAGTCCGCCACCGGATAGCTTTGTCCAGGTGAGCCCTTCGTCCGTGGACTTGTACAACGCGGTGCCGTCGGTTGGACGAGGAGTGCTAACGCTCGGTATGCCGGGGGCGGTGTAGTGCCGAACTGTTGTGGCGAGTATGACGTTCGGGCGATCATACGCGCGTGCGAGCTTCTGAATTCCGGTTTCGTCGTCGACGTAAAGCGTCTTTGTCCACGTCTTGCCACCGTCAGTGCTGCGGTACACACCGCGTACGTCAGTCTTTGCGTGCACGTTACCCTGTGCAGCAATCATGACGATATCCGGATTCGTCGGATCAACGATTATTGACGGGATTTGCTTTGTGGCGTCGAGGCCGAGGTGAGTCCACGTGCGTCCTGCGTCTGTGGACTTGTAGACCCCGTTGCCCTCATTGATGCCGCCGCCGGTGATCATGTCGCCCATCCCGACGTATATGACGTTGGTGTCAGACGGTGCGACTTCTATCGATCCTACCGACGATGCTTCCTTGATGGCGTCGAAGATCGGATACCAGGTCTGACCAGCATTGGCGGTCTTCCATACGCCGCCGAGTGGTAGGCCCGCATAGAAAACCCCGGGTTCACCGATCGCGCCACTGACTGCTGCAACTCGACCTGCGCGGAAGGGGCCGATATTTCGCCATACCAGTCCTGCAAAGAGATCAGGATTGACGGGCGGCGGTGACGCTGGCGCCGGGCGTCGCGGGGGGACAGCCGCGATGGTTAGTATGGCGGTCAGGAGGACTGAAGCTCCTGATAATGCCGCAGTAACGGCTCGGCGGTTCTTCATGCGTTCGTGCCTCGTAGTGGGAAGAGTCTCTCGACACACAGATTACGCTTTCGGTCGGCGCTTTGTGAGTAGGATGGACCGCCAGACCCGGCTTCAGCGGGAATCTTAATGATTTCTTCCGATCAAGACATCCGTTTAGATGTTTATGGCGTCCCGCTGCCGCTCGGTAAAACAGGAAGGCCGCGTTCGGCGGGAACGCGGCTTTCCTGTTTTCTCCGAGTGCGGGCAGTTCTCGGCGCTAAGCGGCCTTTAGCTCCGATGTACAATTCGGGCAGCGCGTGGCCGCGAGCGGAATGTCCATCGTGCAATACGGGCACGGCTTGGTGGTTGGGGCCGCGACAGGCTTCTTGTGCATCTTGTTCGCTGACTGAACGACAATGAATACCGCCAGCGCTACGATCAGGAAGGTGATGATATTATTCACGAACATGCCGTAGTTGAGTGTCACGGCACCCGCCGCCTTGGCATCTGCGAGTGAGGCATACGGCGGCGCGGACTTAATACCGTCCTTGAGCAGGACGTAAAGGTTCGAGAAGTCCACATGTCCGAGCGCGAGCCCGATGGGTGGCATGATGACGTCATCCACCAGCGACTTGACCACTACGCCGAAGGCCGCGCCAATCACGACCGCGACCGCCAGGTCGAGCACGTTGCCACGCATGATGAACGCTTTGAAGTCTTTCCACATACATCGAACTCCGACGTGAGAGGGGACCGGCGAAGAGCGCCATAGCCAAAACAGTGCCAGGCCGCCGGTCTCGCTGCTGAACTACATAACCGTGATTGTCTTGGTCATACCGTGCATGAAGTGTGGCTTGCCGTCCTTCGCGTCAGGAACGAAGCAGATGAGGACGTAATTGCCTGGTGTGATATCAGCTGTGAAGTATGTCGCGGCACTGGTGAAGGGCGAGATGCCACCGACGGCGGAAGCCGGGGGTGGGCCCGACGGTTTGGCTAAAAACGCCAGAAACTGCTCGGCGGTTTTTCCGGGTGCCAGTTTGATCAACGTAACTTCGTGCGGTTGGCTGGCGCTATTCTTCACCTCAAAGACGTGAGATCCAGCGGTCAGCGGGGTAGAGAGGGCGAACGCGTAGTCAGTGAGAATAATTGTCTCATCGGGGGTAGGCGCCGCAGCCGGAGAACCGGCCGGGGCCGCTGTTACGGTGACAGGCATCAGCATGCCCTTTGCGAAATGCGGCACTCCGCCCGGGACATCCACAAGGCAGATCATCACATAGTTGCCGGGCGTCAGGTCGATCGTTGCGGAACTGGTCTTGCCAGGGTCGACGGCATTTGGGCCTCCGGTGAAGACTGCCCACGCTGGCGGCGCGGCCGGCAGAGCGAAAGCCTTCTCGAGATCAGCGACGGTCTTGCCACTATCCAGTCGGATCATCTCGACGTGGTGGAGATTCGGGCCATCGTTGATCATGTTGATGGTGGTGAGGCCGGCCGGAATCTGGGTTGGTGCCGCAAAGGAAAAATCCTTTGCGTGCACCGTGATCACGTTTGGCGCACGTGACGCCGCGGCCATGCTGGCGGACGCCGCCGGAGTTGTGGAGTCAGTCTTGGCGACTGACGAATCTTTCGCGCCGCTGCAGGCGCCGAGCCACAGGCTGATTGCTCCAACAAGGAGCACTGGATTGCGCATTTTATTCCTCGGGTTTGCGAAGGTGAGCCGAAGATAGACGTCCCCGGGATACTGTCAAGCGCTACGGCTTTTGCAGCCATCACGGCGTGGCGCCGGGTCAGGATTGCGTAGTCAACGATGCATGGAGAGGTGGTTGCATGTGTGGTTGCGCACCCAGACTACCGGGCCGCCGCTCGCCGACCTGCTGCCGCCACATCGCGTAGTAGAGGCCTTTCTGTTCAAGCAAGTCGGCGTGACGGCCGGATTCAACGATTTGCCCGTGCTCCAGAACGAATATCGTATCAGCGTGCATGATGGTCGAGAGCCTGTGTGCAATCAGAATCGTGATCGCCTCGCGCCGAGTTGCGACGTCCCGGATTGTGCGGCTCACTTCCTCTTCGGTAATCGAGTCGAGCGCGGATGTTGCCTCGTCAAAAATGAGTAACGACGGACGCCGTAACAGTGCTCGTGCGATGGCGAGGCGTTGGCGCTCTCCGCCAGAAACCTTGACGCCCCCTTCGCCGATCATCGTGTCGAGTCCTTTATCGGCGCGTTTGAGGAGGCTGTCCGCCGCGGCCTCGTGCAACACGCGCAGGCAATCAGCGTCGGAGGCAGCGGGACTCACAAACCGCAGGTTCTCGGCGATGGTACCGGAGAACAACTGCGCATCCTGCGCTACCAGGCCGATCCGCATTCGCAGCGCGTCGAGCTCGACCTCGGTTCCGGAGATGCCGTTGTACAGAATTTCTCCGCTCATCGGGTGATACAATCCGAGGAGCAGCTTGACCAGCGTCGACTTTCCGGCTCCGGACGGGCCGACGAATGCGATAGTCTGGCCGCGTTCTGTCACGAACGAAACATCAGAGAGCGCCGGCGATGACGCCGACCTATGCTGGAATGTCACGTTGTCGAACGCCAACTTCGTGAGCGCCCCAATTTCTACGGGATGCTCCGGGCGCGGGTCTGGCGGTATGGCAAACACGGTCTCCAGATTCGCCATTGATGCTTCGGTTTCACGATACGTATTGATGACGTTCCCCAGCTCCTGCAGCGGGCCGAAGATGAAGAATGAGTAGATGAGCAGTGCGAAGAATTGACCGACGGTGATCTGCTGGGCGAAGATGAGATAGAGCATCAGAAACAGGATCGACGTGCGCAGCAGGTTCACGCATGTCCCCTGAATGAAGCTGAGGCTTCTGAGGTAGCGCACCTTCTTGAGCTCGAGCTTGAGGATCTTCTCGGTCGTTGAGTTGAGCCGAGTCACTTCCTGTTCCGTGAGTCCCAGGCTTTTGACGAGTTCTATATTGCGCAGCGACTCGGTTGTGGCGCCCGCAAGTGCGGTTGTCTCGGCGACGATGACCTGCTGAACTCGCTTGATCCGGCGACTCAGCACAGCGCTGAGTATTGCGAGCAGCGGTACAGTCAGCAGGAACGCCGGCGCAATTGACCAGTGAACCTTGTACGCGTAGATCATCACGAAGAGAACACCGACGATCGTCGTGAACAGGACGTTCACCCCAGCAGTAATGAAACGCTGCGCGTCGAGCCGAGCCTGCTGGATTTTGCCGAGCGTTTCTCCGCTCCGCTGATCTTCGAATAGAGAATACGGCAGTTCGAGGGAATAGCGGATGCCGTCAGAGTACAGGTCGGCTCCGACGCGCTGTGTCACAACGTTGACGAAATAATCCTGGAACGCCTTCGCCACGCGCGAGACGAACGCAACGCCGACAGCAGCGCCAAGCAGGAGGCTCACACCGCGAACGAACTGCATCGTGGTGTACTGGCGGAACTTGGTGGCGTAATTGTCGATTACGTACCGGAAAATGAGCGGGTCGAGCAGGGAGAATATCTGGTTGATAGCTGCCAGGAAGAGGGCCAGCAGGACCAGTCTCCAGTAGCGCTGCAGGTATCCACGGAGAAGCTTCATGTGTGCTTTGAGGATTTCGGACGCATCGACTCTAAATGTAGGGCTGGGGCCCGATCCGATATAAGGGGGCTGTGAAGTTCGACACAGGGAAGCGAGATTCCTGCATGCGAGTCGTTCTCCAGCGGGTACTTCGTGCCTCCGTCGAAGTCGATGGCGTTGTCGTGGGCAAAATCGGCAATGGCCTGCTGGCGCTTGTCGCATTCGCACCCGGCGACGCGGATCAGATCGACTGGATGGCGGAGAAGTTGTTGGGTATGAGGATATTCGCGGATGACGCTGGGAAAATGAACCGGTCCGTGGTCGAGATTTCCGGATCGCTGCTCGTCGTGTCTCAGTTCACGCTCTACGGGGACACGCGAAGGGGGCGGCGTCCCTCCTTTATTGACGCCGCTCCTCCGGACGTCGCATCCGCGCTGTACGGGGCATTCGTCGCGAAGCTGCGTGCATCCGGGATCACGATCGCGACCGGTGAATTCGGCGCCGAAATGAAAGTCGAACTGATCAACGATGGGCCTGTGACGCTGATAATCGATTCCTCGCCTCGCGCGCCTCGATAGCTGGCCCCGTCTGCCACGTGCCGGCTGGTAGACATGCTCCGGCCGGCGCAGGAGTGGACGTTGGGCACAGGACGCGGTAATCTCTCATCATGAAAACTCTTCGCCTTTCCGCGCTGAACCGCACCGCACTCTTGGCGGCGCTGATTTGGGCTGGTACAACGATATCTGTTGCGCCGCCATTGCTTGCGCAACAGCCGGTACTAAGTCCGAGCGTCAAGCAGTATGTGAGCGTTGATGCTCCAATCGTTGCTCTTACTCACGTTCGTGTGATAGATGGCACCGGCGCCGCTCCGCGCGAAGATCAAACTCTGATCCTGCGCGGCGGTAACATTTCGGAGTATGGACCGTCGACGTCGGTGCAGGTACCGAGTGACGCAAAGGTACTCGATCTTACGGGAAAGACTGTCATTCCCGGGTTGGTGATGATGCACGAGCATCTATTCTATCCGACCGGGCCGGATCATTACGCAAATCTGGCGGAGAGTTTTACTCGGTTGTATCTGGCTGGCGGTGTGACGTCGATGCGTACCGGCGGAAACGTCAGTGGCTACGGCGAGCTCAACATCGCGAAGGAAATAAAGCAAGGGAAAAAGCCGGGACCGTGGATCGATGCGACAGCGCCTTACCTCCAGGGGCCCGGTTTGGGAATTACGCAGATGTACGAGTTGAAGGACGCTGCCGACGCGAAGCGCATGGTCGATTTCTGGGCCGATGCCGGCGCGACGTCATTCAAGGCGTACATGAACATCACGCGCGCTGAGCTAAGGACCGCAGCACAGGAAGCACATAAGCGAGGTTTCAAGATCACGGGTCATCTGTGCTCCGTCACCTATCGTGAAGCGGCGGCGGCGGGGATCGACAATCTTGAACATGGATTTTTCGTCGCGACTGATTTTGTTGACGACAAGAAGCCGGATATCTGTCCCGGACAGGGCGTCGGTATGGCGGCGCTGGCGAAGGTCGATCCGGATGGTGTTGCATTCAAGAGCCTGGTCGCCGATCTGATTGCGCATCATGTCGCTGTGACATCAACTCTCACCGTGTTCGAGACGTTTACGCCCGGGCAACCAATGCCACCTGGACTCGATGTGCTGGACCCGATACTCAAAGCGCAATTCGAAAAACGGTACGCAGCTACTCAGGGCAATACCCGCTCGGTGTATCCTGCGCTATTTGCGAAAGACCGCGCGATGGAACTGCAATTCGTCCGGGCGGGAGGCCTGTTGATTGCCGGAACGGATCCAACCGGCGGTGGCGGCGTGATCCCGGGATATTCCAATCAGCGTCAGGTAGAATTGCTCGTTGGCAGCGGCTTCACGCCGGAAGAGGCTATCAAAATCTGTACTCTGAATGGTGCAACTTATATGGGTCGAGCGAACAGGGTGGGGTCGATTGCGAGCGGCAAGCAGGCCGATCTGGTGGTGATTGACGGGAATCCGGCGACAAACATTTCGGACATTCGCAAAGTCGAAATTGTTTTCAAGCAGGGAGTCGGGTACGATCCCTCCAAGCTGATCGCGTCCGTAAAGGGCGAGGTCGGTCTCTTTTAGGATGCCAGCACCACGCATAGTACTCGCGTCTGCATCTCCGCGGCGGCGCGAGTTGCTCGAACTGATCGGCATTCCGTACACTACCGTTCCTGCCGACATAGATGAATCAATGATTGGCGAGGAAACGGGAGGCGCGCTCGCTGAGCGATTGGCCAGGGAGAAAGCCTCGGTAGTTGCTCAACGCTATCCCGATGCGTTCGTCATTGCCGCTGATACCGTAGTGGATCTCAATGGTAGACTCATGGCCAAGCCAGGCACGGAAGCGGAGGCGTTCGAGATGCTCCGTGCGCTGAGCGGGAAGACGCATACGGTTTTTACCGGTATGGCATGCGCGTTCAACCGCGAAATCAAGTCAGCGGTAGATGTTGTCTCTGTGACGTTCAGGAAGCTGTCCGATACGGAGCTACACGACTACGTCGCAACTGGTGAGCCGATGGACAAGGCCGGGGCGTACGGTATTCAAGGCTATGGTGCAACGATCGTTCAGCGTATCGACGGTGACTACTTCGCGGTCATGGGGCTGTCGCTGGTTCGGCTGGTCGACATCATGAAACAGCTGGGCGTGGAATACCGTTTTGGCGGCGGTGCTAAAACAGCCTGAGCAAGTCTCAAAGACTCCTTCACGCCCGGAGGGCGTTTGCGCGATTCGGCGAATCACCACGGTCTCGAAGCGACACTCTTTCCGGTGATGTCTACTCAAACAGCTTAGCAATTATCGATGTCGATGTGACGCGTGGCGCCGTTTACATCGTGAGCGCGGACGCGAGCAAGCTCCATGTGGAAGCCGCGATGCTGGGGTGCAGCCCGGCCGGTTGGGTTTCTGCCACGAGCAGGCACGTTGTTATCGACAGCGGTGGCGTTGGCATCAATCCGTTTTGATCAACATAAATGGGTTGACGCCGCCAAGCTGGTTGCGTCAATCCGGGATGTTCGGATCGACGCCGGGTAGCCGCTTCGGTCAGATCGTTACCGACCGCGGTACCGCTCGCGCCAGATCTCTACTCTGTTGAGCACGTCATCCACCCTGATGCGTGCCATTCGCCGCGGCCGGTTCTCCATCGTGGCCACGTATTCCTCGCCCGGATTCGCGTATGCATCGATCATCAGGTCGTGGAAGCGCTTATAGGGTCCTGTGCGCTTGGGATTTGTGTACCCTAGCAGTGATATCGCCGGGCGGTTGAGTGCGACCGACATGTGCAGCGGTCCCGTATCTGGCGCCAGTACAAGCGCCGATGCGTCAAGTATACTGATCAGCTTGCGAAGGCCGCTGCCGAGTTCGGACTGGATTGGTGCTGAGGCACGTTGCTTGATGATTCTTTCAGCATCGAGCTCGCGTGCGGAGCGGCCGCCAACGAGTACGGGTTGCAGGCCGAAATCCGAGTACAGAGTGTCACACACCGCGGCCCAACGTTCCGGAAGCCAGTCCTTCTCGGGTTTACTCGTAGCTATTACCAACGCTGCGACGGGTCGCTCATGCTTGGCGATCCACTGCGTCTGCCATTCTCGCTCTTCCGCCCACGGGCCAATGTTCCACTCGAGAGGTTCATACGGGACGTCGAGATATTCCAGGAATTCAAGATACTGGTCCTGCACATGCTGAATGGGGTGCGGCGGGATCTTCCGATTGGTGAACAGCCAGTTGAGATCGCGCGCTCTCGCGCGATCAAAACCCAACTTCACAGTTGCATCCGCGAGAGCGGTTACGATACCAGCTTTGAAGTAAACCTGAAGATCGATGAGCAGATCGAACTCATGCGGTTTCAGTCTCGCTCGAACGTCAGTAAACGCGCGAGCACCGCGCGAACGGTCAAATTCAATAATCTGGTCGACGCAGGGGTGACCGCGTACCATAGTGGCGGGCATCGGCTGCAGAATCCACGTTATGTTGCAATCTGGCCGGTAGCGCTTCAACGCCGAAACCAGCGGAAGAGCATGAACCACATCTCCCGCGGCCGACATCAACATCATGCAGATTCGATCAAGTCTTATGTCGGCACGACTCACGCGGGCTGCGCCGCCACGGCAAAGGCCAGATACGACATGTCTTCGTCCGACAGTGCATCTCTGCGAGGTGCGAGTCGGGTGCGCCACTGACGCAGCGAGCGCATCAGACGCTCGATGTTTGCGCGCGCGACAAGCGGATCGCCCGGTACATGAAAGTGCACGCGGTCCACATCAAGTACGTGAGCAATGTATCCGTGATCGGCCGAAGTGATCAGCACGTTCTTGAGATTGAGATCGGCATGTTGCGCACCAGTTGTGGTGAGGCGCGACAGCAACTTGGCTACTGCGTCGAGTATCGGGCGACGTTGCTCGTCGTTGCGAGCATCCCCAAAGACCGCAGAAAGATCGGCACCGCCCTCTATGAAACGCGTCGCTACATCAGCGCGCCGAAGGAAACCACCAGCCGGGTAGGTTCCTACCGCCAGAACTTCGGGCGTCGGAACGCCGCCCAGACGCAGTCTGAATGCGGCCGTCAATTCGCGCGCGACGCGCGTTGGCGGGAGAAAGCGGTCGTGCAGGATGTGTCCCACGATGCCACCACGCATCACGTGCCGCACAGCGACGCGTCCACTCAGTGGAGGAAGCGCTATTGCGTACACCGGCGCGCGACCCTGAAATACGAGCGCGTCGGGGTCCCTGGCCGCATATGAGTAGAGCGTATCATGCTTCAGGATCTCACGCACGACCGGAGCGAGCGCGCTGGCCACGAGCATGTTAGCGCCGTTGACGCCCACGTGCTCGTATCCGGAGATCGGAATCATGACCGACGCCATCAGGCTAGCGAACGCAGAGTGTTTTCCGGCGACCGTTTGGCGTCCCGAACCTGCGCGATCGCCGTCAGCACCGCGCGTGCCTTGTTTTCCGTTTCACGCCACTCCATTTCCGGCACGGAATCCGCGACGATGCCGGCACCTGCCTGGGCCGATGCGATACCGTTCGAGATTACGCAAGTTCGAATCGTGATGGCCAGATCGATCCGCTTTCCGCCCCACGCGATGTAACCCACGGCTCCAGCGTACGCTCCTCGGCGTTCCGGTTCCAGTTCGTCGATGATCTGCATCGCGCGCACTTTCGGGGCGCCAGTCATTGTGCCAGCAGGGAAGGTGGCGCGCAAAACATCCGCGACTCCAACATCGGGCCGCACTCGACCATCGACCTGACTCACTATGTGCAGTACATGCGAGTATTTCTCGACGCACATGAAGTCGCTTACTTCGACGGTTCCATATTCCGCGATACGCCCGACGTCGTTGCGGCCGAGATCGACCAGCATGACGTGCTCGGCGCGCTCCTTCTCGTCGGCGAGAAGCTCCGTCGTCATCTGTTCGTCTGCTTCGGCCGTCTTACCGCGCGGCCTCGTTCCGGCGATGGGCCGCACTGTCACCGTTCTGTCGGCGAGCCGCACGAGTAATTCGGGTGAGCTGCCGACCAGTTCGGTCCCGTCGAGATCCAGATGATACATGTACGGCGACGGATTGAGCGCGCGCAGTGCGCGATACAGGTCCGAGCTATCGAAGTCGTGCGCGACGTCGATGCGACGAGCGAGCAGGCATTGAAATACGTCGCCTGCCCGAATGTATTCCTTGATCTTGTCTACATCCTCGATGAACTTGTCGTGCTCGTAACTGGACACACCGACACTCTCTCTGGTCGGCGGCCCGAGCGCGAGTGGTTCAAGAGGCGATGCGTCGAGAAGACGGGCGGCAATCGAATCAAGTTCACCGCAGGCCTCATCGTACAACGCGCGGAGTGTGCGTGTATCCGCGCTGCGCGGTACCTGGACGGATACAATGATTCGACCCTGCGAGCGGAAATTATCGAGGACAACAAGTCCGCGCGTAAAGACGAAAAGTGCGTCGGGAATACCGAGATTTCGTACTGGTGCGTTCGGAAGCGATTCGATTGCGCGCACCACATCGTAGCCCAGGTAGCCAACGGCGCCTCCCCAGAAGGAACCGAGTTCCGGAACCGACGCTGGCGTGTACTGCATGACCAGCCGCTCAAGATCGGCCAGCGGGTCCTTTACCTCCCGTTGGGCGTGCCACCCACGGGACGGTGACCAGTCGGAAACAACGCCGTCGGTGAGCGACCACGCGGCGCGTGGTTCGGTTCCCATGAAGGTGTATCGGGACCACGTTTCGCTCCCAGCCGGCGCCGACTCCAGCAGGAAGCCAAATTCTCCGCGTCGCAACTTGGCGAACGCAGAGACTGGCGTATCTATATCCAGCAGCACGTCGCGCCAGACCGGCACCAAGCCAGCCGACGCAGCGTGCGCTTTGAAACGGTCGAAATCCATGCGTTAAGTTGAGGGATGAAGCGCACCATGACAACGGGGATCTTTTTTCTTCTGGCTCCCGTCGCCATTTTCGCCCAGGGTTGGAACTCGCCGCGCGCCGAAAGCCTTGCTACCCATGCCACAGAGGTCCGGGCTGCACAGCTCGCTGACAGTGGTCTGAAGAGCTACAAGGCAGAGGCGCGTGGCTACCTCACCTTTCTGGCCCAGCTCGGCCGGGGCTTTCCGGATCCCCCAAAAATTGTCAGGGCTGACCAGATCGCCTCAGATATCTACTGGAAGGCGCCATCCCTGAGCAAGCAGCTGATCAAGGGACGTCGGGATACGCTGCTGCTCCCGACAGACATCAATTATCACCGGGACCATCTGGGCATAGTCCAGAACAACTTCCCGAACATTATTCGGATAGGCGACGGTGACGAGGTTGAAGACGTTCCGCACCCGCTGTCAGCGTCCGGACTCAGGGATTACGATTTTGCCATCGGAGACTCGCTGCAGATTCGACTTGGTCCCCGGACGCTGGATGTCGTTCAACTGCGGTTCCGTCCCAAGGACCAGAGCGCGGCGCGGGCCATTGGGTCGGTGTACGTGGATCGCGAGAGCGGATCGGTGGTGCGGATGGCCATCGGATTCACGAGGGCGGCGCTCAAGGACAAGGATCTTGAAGATCTCTCGGTCATACTCGAGAGTGGTTTGATCGACGGCCGCTACTGGTTGCCTCGGCGCCAGGAAGTCGAGATCCGTCGTACAGGGACGTGGTTGGACTATCCAGCACGCGGAATCATTCGGGGCAGGTGGGACATCGACGACTATCAGGTAAACGTTCCTGTAGATGCCGTCTTCGACGGCGGACCGGAAATTCAGGCCGCGCGCGGGGCGACGGTCACGCGAGATGGGCTCGTACGTACGAGGCAGTTCAGCTTCAGTGGTGCGGTACTGGATTCAATTCCGCCGGACGTGGGCTCCTTTGCGAGTGGTGATGTGTCTCGACTGCACGACGAAGTGAGTAGTCTCGTCCGCGCGAAGACCGTCGCGCGTGCGCAGGATTTTGCGCTCGCGGGATCGTCCGTGTCGCAGTTCGTGCATGTGAATCGTGTGGAGGGAATTGCGCTGGGTGTCGGTGCGACCGTGCATCCGACTCCGCAGCTGTCCGTCAACGCCGGGACAGCTTTCGGATTTTCCGACCATACGTGGAAACCACACGGGGCGGCGACGTTCACGATGGCGAATGGCACATACGTCACCGCGTCAGCATACCGTACACTGCACGACGTGTCGATTGTACCAGAAAGGTCGGGTCTGATAAACAGTTTTGCCGCGCAGGAATTTGGAAGCGATTTCACTGGGCTTTTCAGCGCGCGTGGTGGGTCCGTGACTCTAGGTGCGCCGTCAGGCATGACGATTCGGCCCGCGCTGGAGCTTGCGTTGGAAGATCAGGACATGGCGCGCGCGAATGCTGTGGCTGCATCGGGACGCTATGAGGCGGCGCAGCCAGCGACAGCGCTCCGTCAGGCGCGTGCGACGTTGCATTTCGACGCGCCGCGTTTTGATCTATTCGGAATGAGCGCGAATGCAAACCTTTCGCTGTCAGCGCTACAGGATCGTGAAGACTCGGGTGCACAACCGACGTCGGAGCGAGGGAAGGGAACTGCGACGCTTGCGGCAACGCGAAGAATTGGCAGTGGTCAGCTGGCCCTGTCGTTTCTCGCCGCTGGTCTCACAAACTCTCAGCAAACTCCTGCGCAGGAGTTGATTGGACTCGGTGGTCCGATAACCGCGCCGGGGTATGATTTTCATTCCCTTGTCGGAAGTCGCGCCGCGACTGCGCACGTTGAATGGAGATTCAAGGTTCCGTTCGTCGCGGTTCCGCTGGGATCCTGGGGTCGGGCGCCAGCGACAGCAACGCTCGCACCGTTCATTCACACGGCCTGGGTCGATGGCAAGGGGTGGTATCCGAGCATCGGAACGGGTGCGCTGACTGTATTTGATCTGCTGCGTTTCGACGTCGCGCGCGGCACACGAGACGGCCGCTGGAGTTTTTACTTCGATGTAAGCCGGGATTTCTGGGGAATCCTGTAGTACGCGGTGTGCGGGGACTCACTCAGAACGCAGAGCGAGCGCGTTCCGTCAACGGTTTGATCGGATCGGAGCGATCGTTTGACGAGATGCTTTACAACGAAGCTTACATCACCCGCAGCACATCCTCCGCTGGCCCGGCGTCGCCGCCGGCGAGGAGTTTCCTTATCTCAGCGAGCGCCTGACCGGCTCGCGGCCACGTAAATCGGGCTGGCGCCTCATCGATGTTGAGCCAGGCGTATTCCGAATGCTCGGGGCCGATCCTTACGGCGGTGCCGCTGTCCACGAATGCGCAGAACACGACGGCGACTTCGATGCGCGCCGTCTTGTGCAGGTAGAAAGAGTGCACGGTGACGTTGTAAAGGCGTTGCGGGGCCAGGCCGGTCTCTTCGAGGACCTCGCGTAGAGCGGCATCCTGCGCGACCTCCTCAGACTCGATCTTCCCGTGAACAGCCTCCCAGGTGCCCCCGCGGCTCGTTCCGGGAGCCCGGTGCAGCGCAAGGACGCGCCACGGCTCGAGCTGGGGATCGACCAGGTAAACATCCACTACACCGACTTCAATACGTGTCATGGGATCGACTCGTGCACGCGAAATGATGGAATTCGACCGCGTCTCCTGATCTGAATATGGCGCATTGTTGTGCGAATTGGACTCCGGATTCTGCCATTCGTGCGGCGAATCGAAATTCGCGCTCTCGTTGTCTCCGTCGGTATTCGCTTCAGAATCGAGAACTCGGGCAACTTCCGCCGGTGTCGTCTCTCCGCTCAGTACTCTCGCTACCCCGCTGGACCAGAGTGATCGCATCCCTTCGGATCGGGCTGCCGCAGACAGGGCGGCGGTCGAGGCGCCTTCGACGATGAGCCGCGTAAGGCCGCTTGTCATCGTCAGCAGCTCGACTGCGGCCATACGGCCACGAAAACCGCTGCCGGCGCATGCGTCACATCCGGCACCGGCTCGCAGCCGAGCTCCATTTGGAATGCAGTTCCACAATGACGGGGGAACGGGATCAGAAGTATCCCGTGCGCATGCAGGACACATCCGCCTCAGCAACCGCTGCGCAATTACTCCCTTGAGCGCGGTGCCCACTTTAGCGGGTTCGATGCCCAGATCGGCAAGCCGCGTGATCGAGCTGGCTGCGTCGATGGTGTGGAGGGTGGCGAATACCAGATGCCCCGTGAGTGCGGCCTGAATGGCGACCGCTGCAGTTTCGGCGTCACGAATCTCACCGACTAGAATGACGTCCGGATCCTGTCGCAAAATGGATCGCAGCGCGGCGGCAAACGTCAGTCCTGCCTTTTCGTTGACCTGCGACTGAACAATACCTGGAATTCTGTATTCGACCGGGTCCTCGACTGTGATGACGTTTAATCCGCGCGAGACGAGGGCGTGTAACGCCGAATAGAGTGTTGTCGTCTTTCCGGATCCGGTAGGCCCTGTGACAAGGATGAGCCCGTCTCGTGTGTCCAGCAGTCGAACCAGTCGCGCCGTGTCTACCGAATCGAAACCAAGTGCGTCGAGCGGGCGCACGCCGCCGCGCGCGTCGAGTACGCGAATCACGACTTTCTCGCCGTGTGCCGCTGGCAGCGAGGATACGCGCAGGTCGATTCGCTCTCCATCAACCATGACAAGAGCACGACCACCCTGCGGCCGCAGTCGATCCGCGATGTCCATTCGCGCCATGATCTTCACGCGCGATACGAGCGGCGTGCCGATAGCGCGCGGGAGTGTCATCGCAGTTCGAAGTACGCCATCGACGCGGTATCGCACGAGGACTGCATCTTCCTCTGCCTCCAGATGTATATCACTCGCGCGCGCGGCGATGCCCTCTGCTACGATGTGGTCCACCAGTCGGATGATCGGCCGCTCACGCGCGCCATCAGCGAGTTGCGTCGCGGTCAACTCTTCTCCATCCGGTTCGAGCTGATGGATTGAAACAGGTCCGACGGAGGCAAGCAGGCGCTCGACTACGGATGCCGGCCGGTACACTTCCTCCAGCCGCTCGGTGATCCTTGCGGGAACGGCAAGCGACATCCGCACGCGACGGCCCGACGCGAATGCGACCGCCTGCTCGCAATCGAGGTCGTACGGATTCGCGGTTGCGACATCAATCGTGCGTGCCGACACAGACAGCGGGAGGATTGAGTATCTGCGCGCGAGGCGCTCCGGCACGCGGGCGACCGCCTGAGGGGACGACTTCAACTCCCCCGCCACCCGCATCCGGGTTCGAGACGCAATCGCGCGAAGTATCAGATCGTCAGTAGTGAACCCTCGCGATACGGCGGTGATCCAGTTACTCGCAGATGTATCCTTGGCGAGAACTCCAAACTGGACCGGCGTCAGCAGCTCACGCAGCACTGGCAGGATCCACTCGTCGCTCGATTGTACCGCGCGCTCCATTCAAGCCTCCGTCTTCAACCAGCATCAACGTAGGCTGGGCGAGCGCACGTTGGCAGAAGCCGGAAGCCTGCCATATCATCACCCTGTTGCGGCGGGTGGTGCGGCGGAGGCGCTCCGCGCGCTGACGCCGAATACCATGTCGGCGATCTCCCGCATCGAGCTGACACCGTGATCGCGTGCAAACCACTGCCGCTTGAAGAGATACTTCTCAGGCTTGGGGATGTTGCGGCCGATTGCCATGTACCAATCCCGGAGTTCCGATGGGAGCGGACCCCACCAACCCCGCTCGGTCCAATCGTCATTGTAGGCGATAATGACAGGGATGGATTGAGTCCCGTTCGTCAAATGAGAGTTCATCAGATCGAGATTCTCGTCGCGGACAAAATTCCGAAGCTCGATCAACGGATTCAATTCTGAGAGCTTGGCGAGGTACGGAACGACACCGATCGCGTCGAGGCACCAATCCGCGTGGAGGGCGACAATCCGAAGCGGTGCGGCTATGCCTGAGAACCGCTCGATGACATCCGCGGTTACGGCGGCGTGTCGCGCGCCGATCGACCACAGTTCCGGATATTTCTCGACTGACGCTACAAAATCATCGAAGCTCACGCCCGTCGCAAAACGTGCCGCGTCCATCATGGCTTTGCAGGTTTGATAGTTGTCAGATGGAAGACATCCTGCGGTGCGTTGGGTTTGACGCGGATGCTCTTCGCCGGTATCCCGACGTGGACATGGTACGGTCGCACATCCTTTGTCGCGATCGCGCCCGCTCCGACCATGCCATTTTCGCCGACGTGCACGCCGGCGAGTACCGTTGCGTGATATGTGATGCGCACATCGTCGTCGATCCGCGTTACAGCATCTGTTACATCGCGCTGATCAACGATGCTGTGCGTATGGCTGTAGATGTTGGCGTAATCGCTGATGGACACGCGACTGCCAAGCACCAATCCGCCGCGATCGTCCAGCAGAACGTGCCGATGAATGACCACGTCGTCGCCGACTTCGAGATTATAGCCGAACGAAAATTCAACATGCTGAAAAGCCTTGAAATTCTCGCCGCATCGCTTGAAGATGTTTGGCGCCAGCAGCCGGCGGAAGCGAATGCCGAGATCCACGTTCTGGCCGCCTAGCTGAGTTCGATCGAACGAATACCAGAGCCAGAGTAGCGGCTTTGTGCGCGCGAAGGCCACCGGATCGCATTCCGCGTAGTATTCCGGTTCGAGCGTGACGCTCCGCGGGTCCAGCGAAAGCAGTGCGAGCCGCGTCGCGACATCGAGGGAGTCATCGGCAACCGCCGTCTCCCACGCATCTGAATATTCCGGATACAACAGTGCGCAGAGTACGCGTCGGCAGATGCCATTGCGATCATCGGAAGAATCCAGTGCGCTTTCTATCTCGTCAAGGAATGCGCGCTTTTGCGGTTCGATCGGCGATTCTGCGAGCTTGCGGAGAGGGAGTATAGCCATGGTTCTGAAATTTATTTCGGTTTGCCGGAACGGGCACGAACCATTGTGCGTTCGCGCTCGATGACCTGGAGCGTCTGATCCCAGCTCGCGTCAGTGTAGCCGGTGTAAGAAATGGACAACGGTTGATTCACCTGAACATCGCCGTCGTAGACGTAGAGAGCGCTCTGAGTTTCACGCTGACGCAGACGGTTCTCCCCAAATCCTACAGTGAGGGAGAGGATGTCGTATGGCCGGAAGTCGCGACCTCCGCTGTTCACGATCAGGTCGCCGGGAGTGAAGCGCGCGTTCGGCTCCACGCCGTAGAACGAAACCAGCCATACGGACACGGGTCGACCTCCGTATCTTCGAGCAATCGCGTCCAGCTGCGTGCGACTGCCCTCCTTCAGATCGTGCAGTGCCCTGTAGGAGTCGGGGGTGAGCAGTCTGATCAGAGATTCATCGATCGGCAGCGCGCGCACGAGTACGGTGCCCGCGTCGATGTGCAGCGATATGTCATCCTGTCGCAGCGATCCGAATCCGGGAGGAAGCATCGCCAGACCTGCGGTGTCGGCCTGTGGAACGCTCGTGATGGGTGCGGCAGTATTGGTGCTGTTGCCGGTACTTCCGGGGGGTACGCACGCCGATGCGCACACCAGACCGATTGCAATCGGCAGCGCGCGCATTCGGCGGAAGAGCCTCACGCAGCGCGCTCCGTGGCTAGCAGCCCCGCTATCGCTTCCGCGAGTTCGTCGCGTCCGGTTCCCGTCTGGGCGCTGAAGGGAATTATGTGATCCTCTTCAACCTGCAGGATGATGGCGAGATCTCGAATGCGCTTGTCCACAGCGAGTCGCGAGATCTTGTCGATCTTGGTGGCAACAAACATCACCGGTACGCCGACGTCCGCAAGGAAGTCCAGCATCTGACGATCGTCATCCGTCGGGTCGTGCCGTACGTCCAGCAACTGCACGACACCCCGGAGATCCTTCGTGCCACGCAGGTACGACTCTATCAACGGACCCCAATCCGACGACCGTTCCCTGGAAACGCGCGCGTAGCCGTAGCCAGGCAGATCCGCGAGCAAAAAGGCGTCGTTGACCTTGAAGAAATTGATCTCGCGAGTTCGCCCAGGCGTCTTGCTTACCCGCGCAAAGCTTCGGCGCTTCAGCACCTTGTTTAGAAGCGATGACTTACCCACGTTGGACCGGCCAGCGAAGGCGATCTCGGGCAGATCAAGTTCGGGTCGCCAGCCCCCGATGCTCGCCAGTCCACCCACGAACTCGAGCGATCGAATGACGAGCGGGTCAGTATTCACCGGTACCGTCGCGGATTCAGTGCGCACTCACAGATGCCTCTGTAACGCTCCCAGTACTCTTGCGCGATCTTCTCGTCGGCCGGGTTATGGTTATTTCACCACGCAGGGCGAGCGCCAGAACCTCGTCCATCGTCCTGACGGGATGGAAATGGATCGAGTCACGCACTTCCTGAGGAAGTTCTTCGATCTCGCGAACGTTGGCGTGCGGGATGATGACGTCAACGACATGGTTACGGTGTGCCGCGACAGCCTTCTCTTTCAGACCGCCGATCGGTAGCACTCGGCCGCGTAGCGTAATTTCGCCCGTCATGGCAACGTCACCGCGTACAGGGATCCTGGTCAACGCGCTCGCTACAGCAGTTGCGATCGCGATCCCGGCACTGGGGCCGTCCTTTGGCGTCGCGCCATCAGGTATGTGTATGTGTATGTCGCGCGTGCGATAGAAATCAGCCGCGATGCCGAGTTCGTCGGCACGCCCGCGTACGTAGCTCATGGCAGCAGACGCTGATTCCTTCATTACATCGCCGAGTGTGCCCGTCAGAGATATCTTGCCGCGGCCGCGCAGGACGCTCACCTCTATCTCCAGCGTTTCGCCGCCAGCAGTCGTGTACGCGAGCCCACGCGCAACTCCGACCTTGTCTTCGAGCGTCGCGAGATCGGCTTCGTAACGTTCGACGCCGAGCATTCCGTGCAGATCGGCAACACTCACATGTTGGGATGCGACGAAATCGCCGTCCTTCGCCTCGGCCTGGCGGCGTGCAAGCTTGCGCGCGAGTTTGGCGATCTGCCGATCGAATTCGCGTACTCCCGCCTCTCGCGTGTACGACCGGAGGATCGCAGGAAGGACATCGGCGTCGAGAGTGACCTCGCTCGCATCCAACCCATTTGCCTCGAGCTGACGCGGAACCAGATACTTGCGAGCGATCGCGAGCTTTTCCTGATCGAGATAGCCTGGAACGCGGATTATCTCCATGCGGTCGCGCAGCGCATCAGGGATCGTCGCCAGTGAGTTTGCCGTGGTGACAAACAACGTCTGCGAAAGGTCGTAGTCAACTTCCAGATAGTGGTCGTTGAATGCGACGTTCTGCTCAGGATCGAGCACCTCGAGAAGCGCCGCGCCCGGATCTCCGCGATAATCCAGACCGAGTTTATCGATCTCGTCGAGGAGAATCACGGGATTCACAACTTCGGCTTTCCGCATGGCCTGTATAACGCGTCCGGGCATCGAGCCGATGTATGTACGACGATGCCCGCGGATTTCCGCTTCGTCGCGAACGCCGCCGAGTGACATGCGCACGAATTTGCGGCCCAATGCACGCGCGATCGAGCGGCCGAGCGAAGTCTTGCCGACGCCAGGTGGTCCGACAAGGCAGAGGATTGGCCCGTCGATGCGCCCGACGAGTGAAAGGACCGCTATGAAATCGAGGATCCGTTCCTTCACGTCCTGCAAACCGTAATGATCCTGATCCAGCACCTGCCGCGCATGCGCGACGTCGAGCATCTCGGTCGTGCGCTCGTCCCATGGTAGCGCGAGGATCCAGTCGAGGAAATTGCGCGACACGGTGTATTCGGGAGATGTCGGCGACATGCGACGGAGCTTTCGCAACTCTCGCTGTACCCGCATTCGAACCGGTTCCGGGAGCGCCTTGGCCTGCAGTGACGCTTCAAGTTCGCTCACATCGTCGGCATCGTCCTGCCCAAGTTCGCGATGGATCAGCTTGAGCTGTTCCTGAAGATAGAACTCACGCTGCGTCTGATACATTGCGCCGCGAGTGTCATCGTCCAGCTTGCGCTCGATCCGAAGCACTTCTATCTCGCCCGTCAGCAGAGCCGTGATCGCGCTGAACGCTGCTTCGAGCGTCGCGGATTCGAGGATGCGTTGCCTGATCTCGAGAGCCGCCGGGACGTGCGCCGCAATTCCATAGACCTGTCGTTCTGGAGTCGCGGCGCTCTGCACAAGCGCGGTTACCTCACCGGGTATGCGACGCTGAAGCTCGACGTATTCTTCAAAAAGCGTGACGGCACGCCGCGCGCCAGCGTCAAGGAGACGCGCGTCATCGTTTGGAGATGCTGTCAGTGGATCAGGACGGACCAGCGCGCGCAGATTGGCACCTCGTCTTCCTACGAAGCGTATAACGCGTGCGCGTTCCCGTCCTTCGAGCAACACCTTGGTGCTGCCATTGGGAAGTCGGCTGATCTGTATTACTCGACCAATGACGCCGGTGCGAAACAGACCCGCTCCACCGGGCTCTTCTTCACTGGCATCGCGCTGAGCCACCAGGAATATGTCTCCTGTACCCGCTGCGGCTTCCTCGAGAGATGCCAGCGACGTCTTCCGCCCGATCAGGAGCGGCATGATCACGTTCGGGAAGAAAACAACGTCCCGGAGGGCCAGAACAGGAAGTATGCTCGATTCGGCGGCCAGCGGAATCACAGCAGGCGCGGCTTTGGCCGGCCCGGAGTTGGTGGCGCGGTGGGGCTTTTTGGTCGATGCCATTAAGTGAAAGCTATCGCGTGGGGGGGCTGAACGTAGCCAAAGCCGGCTGCGGGGAGGTAGCCCGCGGAGGGCCAGTTACCGGTTGGGGCGATGAGGCGCGAAGGGTCCGGCTGGTCGGTACGACCCCCGGTAGGACAGGGAGGCTAGGCCTCTTTCTTACGCCGAGCCGGACTCAGTTCGAGCAACGGTGGGGTCTTGTTCGTAATGCATGACTCTGTCACACGAACTTCCACCACATCATCACGTGCGGGGATGTCGAACATGATGTCCATCAGCGCTTCTTCGAGAATCGCGCGCAGCCCGCGTGCGCCTGTGCCGCGCTTGAGCGCTTTGGTCGCGATTGCAGTGAGAGCGTTTTCCTCGAACGTGATCTTGACGTCTTCGAGTGCGAACAGGCGCTGATACTGCTTGGTGAGCGCGTTCTTGGGCTCCTTGAGGATGCGCACCAGCGATGGTTCGTCCAGAGCGTCGAGCGCGACAGTTACAGGGAGGCGACCTACGAGCTCGGGGATGAGTCCAAAGCGCAGCAAGTCATCGGGCTCAACATTCGAGAATGTATTCTTGGCGGCAATCTTCTTTGCATCGCTGTCGCCGAAGCCGATCTGGCGTCGACCCATGCGCGACTCGATGATCTTCTCGAGGCCGTCGAAAGCGCCGCCGCAAATGAAGAGGATGTCTTTAGTGTTGATCTGGATGTATTCCTGCTGCGGGTGCTTTCGGCCGCCCTGTGGCGGAACGGAAGCTACAGTGCCCTCGATGATCTTGAGGAGCGCCTGCTGGACACCTTCGCCAGAAACGTCACGAGTGATGCTCGGATTCTCGGACTTGCGGGCGATCTTGTCGATCTCGTCGATATAGACGATGCCGCGCTCGCAATCATTCACGTTGAAGTCGCCGGCTTGCAGCAACCGGACGAGAATATTTTCGACATCCTCGCCAACGTAGCCCGCTTCAGTGAGCGTGGTAGCATCCGCGATCGTGAACGGCACGTCGAGGATGCGCGCGAGCGTACGAGCCAGAAGCGTCTTGCCTGTACCGGTCGGTCCGATCAGCAGAATGTTGGACTTGTCCAGCTCGACTTCATCGTCCTTGGTGGACGACGCGTTGATACGCTTGTAATGGTTGTA
>JBDTAW010000252.1:0-32678 GCA_039924445.1 Gemmatimonadaceae bacterium | reverse complement strand
AGGCCGCGTGTAAGCTTCTTTCCTATCTGAAGCTTGACGTCTGACTTGGAGTTTAGGAGAGCCTGGGCATCCGTGTTGACCGAAACGAACTCAACGCCTTCGAGGCGCTCTTCGATCATTCTGTTCACCGCGTTGCCACCGCCACCGCCGACGCCGACGACTTTCATCCGGGCGTTCTGCGATGTGTTCTCCTCAAACTCAAATATCATCGCGGCAGGCACTCCTAGGCGGGTAGGCGACAGGTTCAGATCGACGCGCTAATATACGCCAAAATCGCGCTCGCGACCATGCCTAAATCGCGATCCACCGCCATCCAATTCGCATCGCGTTTCAAGAGGAGTTTATCCACAC
Source organism: Gemmatimonadaceae bacterium (assembly GCA_039924445.1). Classification (GTDB taxonomy): domain Bacteria; phylum Gemmatimonadota; class Gemmatimonadetes; order Gemmatimonadales; family Gemmatimonadaceae; genus Fen-1247. The sequence continues at coordinate 32,327 of JBDTAW010000252.1, read as the reverse complement.
AAACTGAATCGCTGACAGCTTTGCGACATTGCGGGATTCGAGGCGCACGAATTATGTGCTGAATCTTCACACCTTGCGTTACGGCGCAGACCTACACCGCAAACATACGCCGAAGCCGACGAGACTCCGGCGACAGGCTCCGATGGGCCCGGTGAGCTGAGTGCCGAACGTTCGGCCTAGAAAAAATCCTCGAGCCAGTTCTTCATTCGCTTGGCAAGCTTGTCCACACCCGGCGAATTGAAGTTGCGCTTGGAATTGGCAGGACCACCAGCGACGACGAGACGATTTGCACCGTAGAGCGCGAGGCCAACAGCCGTCGCGAAGCGAGGCGCCTCGACTGAATCACTCAGACCGCCAACGTGCTCGCCCGGTACGCCTACCCGAACTCCTGTGCCGAACACGCTTGCCGCAAGCTCCGTGATGCCTTCCATCGCGGCGCCACCACCAGTGAGTACAATTCCCCCGGCCAGCCTCGACCCATAGCCGGCACCATGAATCTCGCGATGCACCATGTCGAAAATCTCATCCATCCGTTGATGGATGATGTGCGCCAACAACTCCCGCGGAATCTGCCGATCGCCCTGTGCAACAGTGCTCGGCAGCTGGATAACATCTTCCGGATCGACCATTGGCTCATACGCGCTGCCGTAACGTTCCTTCAATCGCTCCGCGTCGGCCTGCGTCACGCCAAGACCGTGGACGATGTCGTTCGTCACGATGTTGCCGCCGTATACGAGCGTGGCAAGGTGCCTGATCTTGCCTTCGTGGAAGATCGCGATGTCGGTGGTTCCAGCGCCGAGTTCGACCAGAGCAACTCCCAACTCCTTTTCATCCTCGGTCAGAACCGCGAGCGCGCTGGCCAGCGGCTCGAGAACCAGATCGCGAACCCGGTAACCAGCGCGCTCCACGCTCTTGCGCAGGTTCATCGCCGGCGAACTGCCGATCGTCACGAGGTACATCTCTGTCTCGAGCCGGGTGCCGATCATCCCGATGGGATCGCGAACGCCCGCGTTCTTATCGACCGTGTACTCCTGCGGGATCGCGTGCAGCAGCTCGCGATCCTGGGGAATGGCCTGCGCTCGCGCAACGTCATTCGCGCGATCAACATCGGCACGGGAGATCTCCTCGCCGTTCACCGCAACGATGCCAGTGCTCGTCATGGCGTTGACATGTTCGCCGGCGATTCCAGCGTAGATAGACTCTATCCGCGTACCAGCCATTCGTTCGGCGTCCTGCATCGCCTTCTGGATGGAGCGCGTGGTTTCCTCGATGTCAGACACTATCCCACGCCGGAGACCAGTCGTGCGCGCCTGCCCAACTCCGAGGATCCGGATGGTGGGGTGTCGGTCGCCGATTGCTTCGGCAATAATGGCCGTGGTTTTCGCCGAGCCTATGTCCAGCCCGGCGACTACTCGTTCAACGTTCATTCAAGCCTTGCGACAACCTGATCGCGATAACGGATGTCCAGCTCTGCTGCCCGCTCATTGCGGCTGGCGAGGTCGGATTCAACCGGAAAGATATCTCTGAAGCGTTGCGGGGACACCCCCGCCGACGCACGCACACGTAGGGAAGAATTTAGCGTAAAGACAAGATCGCCACCCGCTGGAGTCACTTCGCTGATCCGATTGAACATGGCCGGATCGGTCGCACGCAATTCTCCAATCAGCCGCAGCGCACCACGGTCCGGTGCTGTGAGGATAGGAAGATCGAGCGTCGCACGACTCGGATCGATCGGCAGTGCACGGCCGGAGGAGTCGTATGGCTGCAGCCCGTCACCGGACGGTACCAACGCAACAGGGAGGTTTTCCTGGATCGTTACAATCAGCGTTCCTGGAAAACGACGAGTTATGTCCGCGTTGGCGACCTGGGGCAACGAGCGGAGCCGAGTCTCCAACGGGGTCACATCGTCGATGATTGACCGGAGCGTATCGACCCTGAGCCGTGCGACGACATCGTCTGGTTGCAGATACTTCACACCGCGAATCTCCAGCTTGCGGACGTGGAAGTACGCCAGCTTCCGAAGCTCGGCTCGGCCCCACCGTGGAGCAGTCACCACCGCCGCCGCGAGTAGAATTCCAGCCACGTACCGATAGCCAGGTTTTTTCAACCGCTGCGGAAACTTCATGATGCTGATGTCGTTTGCGCCAGAATGTCCGAAAGCTCTCGAGCCGTTCGAGTAATATCGCCGGCACCTACAGTTATCACTACATCACCACTCCGCGCCTCGGCAGCCAGTGCAGTCGCGAGCTCCGCGCGTTCGCCGCGCCAGTTCAACAAACCACCCGCGGCGCGCACAGCGTTTTCTATGAGATCCGAACTGACACCGGGAATCGGCTTCTCGCGTGCCGGATACAGCTCGGTCAGGAACACCACGTCGGCGCCCGAAAGAGCGCGGCCGAACGCGTCGGCGAAATCCCGGGTGCGACTGTAAAGATGTGGCTGAAACGCAACTATCAATCGCCGGCCTGGAAACGCACTGCGCGCCGCCTCGATCGTCGCGGCGATCTCCGTCGGGTGATGGGCGTAATCGTCCACGATGGACACTCCACCGACATCGGCGATCCGCTGAAAACGGCGCTCCACACCCGTAAACGCTTCGAGTCCCGGGGTGAGCATCGACACCTCAATACCAAGAGCGATACCCGATCCGATTGCGGCCAGCGCGTTTCGCACGTTGTGAATGCCGGGAACCCTCAGCCGCACCTCACCCTTGCGATCATCGTCATATGTCACGGAGAAGACGGAGCCTCCATCGACCGACCGAACCGCCGTAGCGCAAAGGCGAGCATCCGGAGCTTTCAGGCCGTACCGTATTAACTCGGCGGTGGCCGGTAAAGAGATCGAATCAGCTCCAGAATCGTCCGCGCACAGCACGATCGCACGGGCACCGGCGACATAGCGGGAGAAGGTATCCCGAATGTCGGCAAGATCGGTATAGATGTCGAGGTGATCGGCCTCAATGTTCGTGACGACTGCCACGGTCGGCCGCAGTGCCAGAAAAGAGCGATCATATTCGTCGGCTTCGACCACAAAAAGTCGGTCCGATCCAAAGCTCATGTTTCCATCCCAGGCAGCGACCCGTCCGCCGGCAATTCCGGTCGGCTCAAGCCCAGCTGACCTCAATGCGCCTGTCGTCATCACCGTTGTCGTCGTCTTTCCGTGAGTTCCCGCCACGCCGACGACGTCCCCGGCATTGACTGCCGCTCCCAGCGCTTCAGCACGACGGATGACCGGGATGCCAGCAGCCCGAGCGGCGACAAGCTCCGGATTGTCCGGGCTCAGAGCAGATGTGTACACCACTCCGCGCGCGTTACCGATGTGGCTCGGCGAGTGCCCCTCAGCTACAACGATCCCCAGATGCGCCAGGTCGCCCGCGGCCGTTCCGGGATGGGCATCACATCCACTGACCCTCAATCCCCGCCTCGCGAACAGCTCCGCCAAGCCGCTCATCCCGGCGCCCGAAATGCCAATGAAATGAACGGATCGGGGGTCGTCTGACGCTGAAAACAGATCAGGAATCACTTGAAGCAGTCGATGCTAAGTATTTGGGTAGCAATCACTTGTGCGGCGTTAGGTCGAGCTCGGAACAACGTTTTTTCACGCATCGCACCCAGCGTGGCATCGTCGCTCAAAAGCCGCGCGACGGTCTGACTGAGGAGGGCTGGCGTGAATTCGCTCTGCTGGATCATAACCGCCGCACCTGCGGCGGCGAACGCGCGCGCGTTCGCGGCTTGGTGATCCGCCGCCGCCGTCGGCAGGGGAACGAGGATCGCCGGGATTCCCCACGCGGACAGCTCTGCCGTCGTCATCGCCCCCGCCCTGGCGATCGCGAGATCCGCCGCGCAGTACGCTTCTGCCATCGGCGAAATAAACGGGACGACTCGGACCGATTCCCTTCCAAGGCCGGCATACCGAGCGTAATTGGCTCGGCCGGTCGACCAGATTACCCGCATCGACTTCGCCCCCCCGCCCGATGCCCAGCGAGAAACGACCGAATTGATAGCTTCAGCCCCCTGGCTTCCCCCGAACACCAGAAGAGTCGGGACGTGCGGCCCTTCGAAGCCCCACCGCCTTGCCGCTTCCTCCCGAGACGGGCGTTCGTCCGGCGAAGAGGGCGGGTCGATCGGGTTGCCAGATACAAACAGCTGCGTGGCCTTGCCGAGGCGGAGCCGCTTCGCCGCCTCAGGAAAGCCGACGTGAATCTGGGTGGCCCTCGAGGAGAACCGGCGTATAGTGAGTCCTGGAAAACTGTTCTGTTCCTGGATCACAATAGGTATCCCGCTCCAGACTGCGTAGCCGAGTGCGATCCCGGCAGCGTATCCACCGGTCGCTACGATCATGCACGGCTTCAACTCTGTTGCGATCCTGGAGATCCCCCGCCAGCTCGATGAAGCGCCGGCAAGGGTCCTGTAATTGAGCCACGGCTGCGAGCGGTACAGCGGGTGGAGGTTGAAGAGCGCAAAAGGGAACTCGGAGTGCGGAAGGATATCCGCCTCGATTCCGCGCTCTCCCCCAATGAAGAAAGGTTTCACCCGCGGATCAGCAGCGACCATCGCACGAGCGATGGCCAGAGCTGGGTACAGATGTCCGCCCGTTCCACCGCCGGCAAAAAGAACGTTCACGCTTCCACCCCCATGAGCGGATTGGTCGCGCCCTCGCCCATGACTCGTTCTCGCTCGCTCCCAATGTTCACGAGGATACCGGTAAGAAGCAGTGTCAGCAGCATGTTGGAACGACCGTACGAGATGAATGGCAGTGTCAGCCCAGTGTTTGGGAGCAGCCCAATTGTTACGCCTATATGCAGGAACGCGCTGATGACGACTGTCGTGACAATTCCAACCGCCACCAACTGTTGGAACTTGCTGCGTGCAGACTTGGCGATTCGAAATCCGAGGTAGCCGTACGCGACGAACGCGAGGACGAGCAGGGTCAAGCCGACGAAGCCGACCTCTTCACCTATTATCGCCGCGATGAAATCGTCATAAGCGAACGGGAGAAAGCCGTACTGTTGGCGGCCCTGACCGATCCCGACGCCGAACAACCCACCCGAACCTATCGCGATCAGCGCTTGCCGCGCCTGGTAGTCCACGTGGGGAGCGCTCCCCGGATTGAAAAACGATGTCATCCGCAGCATCACATACTGAAGCTTCTCGGCTCTCGAATACAGCACGGGTATGGCGATTATCACGAGCGCAACGAAGTGTCCAATCCGGACCCCAGCCGCGAACAGGATGATCCCCATGATCAGCGTGTAGAACATCGCGGATGACAGGTCCGGCTCGACGTAAACGAGAATGTCCAGCAAGCCGATGATGATCAGGAATGGCAGCAAGCCCTTCCTGAGGTGACGCATCACCGCACCCTTCTTCACCACCAGCATCGACGTCCAGACGATTACCGCGAGCTTTGCGAATTCCGATGGCTGGATGCTGGCCCCGAAGAGGTATCGCCGTGCACCGTGAACGCGCGGCGCCCAGCGCGCGGTGAACGGCATCACCACGAGTGCCAGAAGAACGAGTGAGGCGATCATTATCGGCCACGCCCAGTCATACCACTTTTCGGCATCGACCTTGGCGGCTACCGCGAAGATGGCGATTCCCGCAATAATCCCACTGAGTTGCCGAAGGGCGAAGTACGCACCGTTATGCCCCTGTTGCTGGGCCACGATCATGCTCGCTCCGTACACGGTCACCAGCCCAACGGCGAGGAAGACCAGCGTCAGCATGGTGAGAAGGCGCGCTTCCCACCGCATGTGCCAACGATACCGGGTATTTGCTACAGCGTCAGCCATCCCTGCTCTCGGCAAGTGCCCGGAACCGTTTTCCGCGCTCGACATAGTTGTTGAACATGTCGTAGCTCGAACATGCAGGCGAGAGAAGTATTGCGTCACCGACATCCGCCAATTTGCGCGCCGTTGCAATGACGTCTTCGAACGAGCCGTTGATTCGAGTAAGGGGGGCGACACCAGTCAGGTCGTGCTCGACGATCGATCCAGCCTCTCCAAACGCAATGATATGTTTGACGTGAGACTGTATCGGCCTTGCGAGTGCGGTGTACGGTTCTCCCTTATGACGTCCGCCAAGCAGAAGTACCGTGGGCCGCGTCATTCCCTGCACGGCGACGAGCGTCGATGCGACGTTCGTCGCCTTCGAGTCGTTGATCCATTCGATCCCGTTCCACTCGCCGACGATCTCGAGCCTATTCGGCATCGCGCGAAAGCTGCGAAGTGCGCCGGCGATCCTGCTACGCGATTCTGCGCTACGGAACGCCTCACTCGCATCGATCACGGCCAGGGTCGCAGCGAGCGCGTTGGCGACGTTGTGGTCGCCGAGCAACGCGAGTTCCTTTCTCGGCAGCAGCATTTCTCCAGTTACAGTCAGACAGTCGGCGTCGCGGTTGTACCACGCATCGGCTGGCCCGGTGAGACTGAAGTGATGCTGAATGCCAGCAATGCCGTCGACCATTCGCAACGACTCGGGGTCATCGGCGTTGAGTACCCAGCGCGACTCCGTCGTGGCGTTCCGAAACATGAGCGCCTTGTCTCCGAAATACTCCTCGACAGTTGCGTAACGATCGAGGTGGTCGGCACTGAGGTTGGTGAGCACTCCAACATTCGGCTCGATTCCCGGTGTATCGTGGAGCTGGAACGACGACAACTCAAGCGATACCCATTCCGGAAGAACGGGCGCGTTGACAACCGCTGAAAGTGGTGTGCCGATGTTCCCCGCGTCCGGCGCGTTCACACCAAGCGCTCGAAGCAGGTGGCCGATAAGCGCGGTAGTCGTGGTCTTGCCATTCGTTCCAGTGACCGCGATGTATTGCAGATCAGGTGCATACCGAAGCGCTATCTCGATCTCGCTGACTATCTGACGCGTCGCATTTCGCGCGGCAAGGATTGGGGCGGCATCTGGAGGAACGCCGGGACTGACAACGACCGTGGCGGCGCGCCCGATGCGAATGGCATCGTGGCCTCCAACCTGTACAGCGGCGCCTCGCGCTGCCAGTTGCTCGGCCGCCTGCCCTACACCGGCGGAGGAACTGTCGTCGCATGCATACACCGCCCGTCCGCGTGACAGCAGCAGCTCCGACGCGGCTATGCCGCTGCGTCCCAAGCCGATGACGGCCATCTCACCTGGCGGGATCGGGGGTAAGTCGCGCGTAGCCATTCGACTCATCTGAGCTTGAGCGTGCTGAAGGCCAGGAACGCGCAGAGGATTCCGATAATCCAGAATCGGACGACGACCTGCGACTCCGTCCATCCTTTCATCTCGAAGTGATGGTGCAGCGGAGCTCGCAAGAACACCCGATGCGATCGCGCGTAGTCGATCCCATAGCGTCGTTTGCGATACTTGAACACATATCGTTGTATGATGACCGAGACCATTTCGGCGACGAACAATCCTCCAACGAATAAAAGCAGGAACTCAGCCTTGAGCATGACAGCGATCGCGCCCAGTGCTCCGCCGAGTGCCAGCGATCCTGTGTCGCCCATGAATATCTCGGCTGGGTAGGTGTTGAACCAGAGAAAGCCGATACACGCCCCCATAACCGATGCGCAGAAGATTGTGAGTTCGCCTGCGCCGACCATGTAGAACAAGCCGAGGAAACGACTCAGATCAACGCGACCGATCACATACGCGAATCCGGCGAACGTCAGGGCGGCTATCGCTACGAGTCCAGCAGCCAGTCCATCAAGACCGTCCGTCATATTGACGGCGTTGCTGCTTCCAGCCATGACAAACGTGACAAAGAGGACGTACAGCCACGCGAATGCTGGTGACAGTGGAACGATCAGCAGATACTTGTAGAACGGCAGCGTGGTCGACGCACCGGGAAGCGCGGAGAGCGGGAACTGCCACACGAAGATGCCGAGAGCCAGCCCCAATGCAATCTGTCCGGCCAGTTTGTATCGCTCGATCAGACCATGATTCTCTTCGTGGCGCGCCTTCTGGCGCAGCTTGAGGAAGTCGTCGAGAAATCCGATACCTCCCATCCACAGCATGACAATCATGCAGACCCAGACGTAGCGATTACTGAGACGAGCCCACAGCAGAGTTGGGATGATCGTTGCTGTGATGATGATAAGTCCGCCCATCGTGGGCGTATGGGATTTGGAAGCGTGACTGGCAGGAGTACCTTCACGAACGACCTGTGCCACTCTGTTCCGGCGGAGTGCTCGAATTATGATCGGGCCGACGAGAAACGTGAGCAGTAGTGCGGTGACTGCAGCACCCGCGGCGCGGAAGCTGATGTAGCCGAACAATCGCAGGAAGCCGAGGTGTTTTGCGAACGGAACGAGCAGAAAATTCAGCAATCTCGGGTCGCCCAGCTGGTTATGAGTGGAAGGATTCGTTCGAGTTTGGCACCGCGCGATGCTTTCAGCAATATCGTTGCGTCCCTCTCAAGCCGCGGCTCAAGCGCGGCCCATAGCGATTCGATGTCGGATGCGGTGACAAGGCGGCTGTCTGTGGGCGCAATGCGTTGAAACGCGGGGACAAAGTCTCCGACAGCCGCAATGACATTTGCTGGCGACGCCAGCGCAGCGCGGGCAACATCGTCGTGGCACCGATCGGAGTTCACGCCGAGTTCAAGCATGGAGCCGAGCACTGCTACCTTCTGCTGTCCAGGAGCGGAGGCGAGCATTTCGATCCCCGCAATGGCCGAGCCCGGGTTGGAGTTGTATGCGTCGTTGATGACCAGCGCGTTGCCGATTCGCTGCCAGTTGGCGCGCATCGGCGGGGGCGTCAGCTTCGCGATTCCTCGCGCCGCATCGCGTGCGTCGACGCCGACTTCACGGGCGGCCGCGAGAGCGAGCATGAGGTTGCGCAGATTATGTACACCGCGCAGAGGCGAGCGGATGAGCATGTCATCGACGATCGCGATGCCGGTCCCGTCGGTGTCGAGCTTCCACGCGCTCGCGTGAACGTCACCGTCTTCCAGACCAGCCCGGACCAACCGGGCAGGTGACGCAACGGTTGTGAGCCTGGCGTCATCGGACGGGACGATGCCGATTGCTACTCCGTGAAAGACGGATGATTCCTCTCGAAGCACTCCAGCGATGTCCCCAAATCCCTCGAGGTGCTCCTCCGCGATTGACGTAACGATTGCAATATCCGGCCGTGCGATATCACGCAGGGTGGCAATCTCACCCGGGATGCTGGTGCCGAGTTCGACTACCGCGACATCCGCATCTGCGGGGAGTGACAACAGGGTGAGCGGAACACCGATGCGATTGTTCAGATTTCCGGTCGTAGCGTGGACGCGCAGGCGTGATTCAAGCGCGGCCCGGAGCAATTCTTTCGTGCTCGTCTTTCCATTGCTTCCGGCAATTGCTATAAGCGTACCGCCCCACACCACACGACGGAATCTGGCCAGCGAGCCGAGCGCAACGAGCGTGTCCTGCACCTTGAAAATCGCGACATCGTCATTGGGAAGCTCGATGTCGCGACTGACCACAACCGCACGCGCTCCGGCTTCGACCGCTGCGGCAATGAAACCATGGCCGTCAAACCGGTCGCCGATCAGCGCGACGAAAATGTCACCGGCCCGGATCGAACGGGTGTCAGTAGAGACGTTGCCCAGCAGACGGTCACCTCGCGGCGCCGTGTCAACCATGCAGCCTTCGAGCGCGTGAGCCACATGATCGAGATCCCAGAAACTATCGCTCAACTCTCAATCCCCAGCAACTCCGCAACAACCTGGCGCTCGTCGAATGGCCGCTTTTCCGTGCCGACCACCTGATAAGTCTCGTGCCCCTTCCCGGCGAGGAGAATTGTGTCGCCGGGCGACGCGATTTCGATCGCACGTGCGATCGCCTTGCGACGATCACTCAGTCGCTCGTGTCGTGACTGCATTCCCCGCTCTATCTCGTCAATGATAGCTTCCGGGTCTTCGGTGCGTGGGTTGTCAGTCGTGACGATGACGCGATCGGCTCCAGCCTCTGCGGCAGCCCCCATGAGCGGTCGCTTGCCAGGATCGCGGTCCCCGCCCGCTCCAAACACGAGTATGATTTTACCACTGACGAACGGCCGAATCGCAGCGAGACTTCGGACCAGCGCGTCCGGCGTATGAGCGTAGTCGCGAATGATCGGCGGAGAATGGGCGATGAGTTCGAGCCGTCCGGGAATCTGTGGAATGATCGCAAGCGAATGTGCCAGCGCACGCAGCGGGATTCCAACGGACAGCGCTGCAGCAGCGGCGGCAAGTGAGTTGATCACGTTGAAATCGCCTACCAGCGGCAGCCGAACTTGCGCGAAGTCGTCCCCTGATCGCAATGTCCAGCTACTTCCTGTGGCATCGAAGACGATGTCCTCAGCACGAACATCTCCGCCGTTGATGCCGTAGGTGAGCAACCGCGGAGCGATCGGCAGCGACTGCCACTCGGGTTGATCAGCATTGACCACGGCGGCACCGGATCCTTTCAGGTAGCCAACCAGCCTGGCCTTGGCAGCGAAGTACTCCTCCATCGTGCCGTGGTAGTCGAGATGATCACGTGTGAAGTTCGTGAAGACGGCGGCGTCAAACGTGATACCATGGATCCTGTGCTGATCCAGCGCGTGCGACGAGACTTCCATCGCGACGGACTGAACTCCGGCAGCAACGAGTTCCCGCAACACGCGCTGCAATTCGTCCGGGCCAGGTGTCGTGAGACCCAGCCCGCCTGGAATCGGACGTCCCTCCATTCCAACGAGAACGCCGAGCGTGCCAATGGAGGCTGCTGGCGCAGCCGGCAGATCCAGCAACGCACGCAGAATATTGACTGTGGTGGTCTTGCCATTGGTGCCGGTGACCGCGATGGTGCGCAGCGAGAGCGCCGGATAGCCGTACTGGGCGGCGGCCGCGCGCGCGATTTCTATTCGCTTCGCCGCGACGATCGGATCGTGCGTTGCGCCACTCATTTCGGAACCCCCAGTTTCACGACACGCCCCGGTTCCAGTAAAGTGCCTGCGGCTGGAGTTGTTACCCCCGGAGAACTCGGCATCAGCTCGACACGGAAACCAGCTGAATGCAATATCCGCACTGCACCGCGAAGCGGGAGTCCGGAGACATCCGGAACTGTGCGCGGTGACGTGGCCGGCGGCACCGGCTTGTTCACCGCGGGTAGCTTGACCACATAATACGCGCCGACCGAAGTATCTGGTTCGGGCGGTGCGACGCGTCCAGCGTCGTGCAGCGAATCGGCGATCGCGGCGCTGTCGAGGCGGCGCTCCGATGCTGCACGGCTCCGTTCCGCAGCGCGGCCTGCCGGTGTTGTATCCGGGCGCGGCGCGTGTATCGAGGACGCCAGCTCTCCTCTATTCAACGCCGCATCTCGTGCCGCGAGCGCGGCGCGCAATACAACATTTGTCACACTTCCCGCAACCACTCCGCCGTAATAGCCCATTTGTGGATTGTCCAGCTTCACAAGAATTACGAATTGTGGCTTGTCGTCCGGAAAGAGGCCGACGAACGATGCATTGTAGGAGCCGGCGATATAGTGGCCGTTCGCGTTTCGGAGCGCAGTTCCGCTCTTCCCAGCCACGTCCAGCGTTGCCAGATCAGCTTTCGTCGATGTTCCGCCGGCTACGACGTCGCGAAGCATGACGCGAACCCTGGCTGCAACCTCCGGCGTCATCACCCGGCGAACAACAGTCCGTTGCGCATCGTAGCGGATGGTACCGTCTGGTGCCCGAATTTCCTTCACAATGTGGGGCTCGAGTAATTCACCGCCATTCGCGATCGCACTGTATGCCGTCGCCATTTGCAGCGGAGTAACCGAAACCTCGTAGCCCATGACTACAGACGCAGCCGATGATGACGTCCAGCGTGCAGGATCGCGCACAATACCCGGCGATTCGGCCGGTAGCGCAATCCCGGTGGGTGATCCAAAACCCATGTCACGCAGCATCTCGTACTTTTCGCGAACGGAAAGTCGTTCAGCGAACAAAACTATGCCGACGTTGCTGGAGTGCTTGATGACATCTGTCAGTGAAAGCACTGACGCGTGCTCATCGGCGTCCGTGATCGGTCGACTCCGTCCCTTCATGATGAGGTGGCCGCCATGAGTGTCGACCGTCGCATCGGCCGTCGCGCGACCGAGTCCGAGCAGGCGGGCGGCCACGAAGGGCTTCATCGTCGATCCCGGCTCATACGGTTCCGTAACTGCCGTATTTGCAACTGCTGCGGGATCCGACCGGTTGCTGGCGATGGCAAGAACGTCACCGTTCTCGGGATTCATAACTACGATGTCGCCGCCATCCGCGTGCAGACTGTCGACGGCCACTGCGAGCGCGCGATCACAGATTTCCTGAAGCTCCCGATTGATCGTCAGGTAAACCGCGTCGCCGGGAACGGGATCAGCCGAACCAACGGGAGCATCCATCGCTCGCCCGCTCTTGTCACGCGCTACCCGTACTGTTGCCGTGTCGCCACGCAGGAGAGAATCCAGCGAAAGCTCTATGCCGTCGAGCGCACTGCCGTTCGGCGCAACGCGTCCAACAATTCGCCGAATTCCGCCGGAGGTTGCAAAGACCCGGTCCATGACTGGCTTGGAATAAACACCGCGCAGCGCAATGAGCGGCGCCACATCGGTCGGAAGATGGACACCCGGGATATCCACCCACTTTCTTCCGGTGTCCACCGCCATCGAAACGAAGCGCGCAACTATTCCCGCGTTGCGGAGATCCCGCGCGAGTGTGGCTCTGTCCCTCACCTGACCAGGCGCGACGCTGATCCGCACCATCTCTCGACTCTCAACGAGGGTGTTACCGCCCGCGTCCATGATGTCGCCGCGAGGTGCCGGAAGGTCGGACGATGCGAAGTGCTGTCTTATGCCGATCGCATTCCAGTACTTGTACCGGAACAGCTGCTCGTACCCCGATTTCGCGATCAGGGCCACGGCAAATAACATCAGCGAGCCCGATACAATTGCCAGGCGAGTAGGTGCCTTCAGCGGCATCCTATCGACGCAGGTTGCGCACGTGCGCGTCGTCCGGTACGCGCATGCCAAGTTGTTGAACTACAGGTCCGAGTTGCGTGAGACTTGATTCGTCGCGTATGAGCGCCGCGAGACGGCCACGTTCCGCCTCGAGTTGCACCATCCGTCGATTGAGCCGGTTGATTTCGCGGGCCTGCGTAATTCCATAACTGCGTCGCCAGATCACAGCCGAAGCGACGACCACGAAGCCGATGAGTAACGTCGCGATGATCCAACGCCCGCGACGCTGCCTGGTCCGTCGTTTCGTCGCCGTTCGTCTGGTCACGCGGCCTTCCTCCATGCACGCAGTCGCGCGCTCCGCGCTCTCGGATTGCGCGCGACCTCGTCAGCGTCAGCCTGAATCGACTTGCGCGAGACCAAGGCTCCGAGCGCGATGCCGCCGCAGGTGCAGATAGGCTGGCGCGGGGGACACGTGCACTCAGTACTCCACGTTCGCATGGCGTGCTTCACTATCCGGTCTTCGCCCGAATGGTAGGCTATGATCACCATGCAGCCGCCCGGCTCCAGCATGTCGCGCAGTTGCGGAAGCGCACGCTCCAATCCAGCCAACTCGTCGTTCACTGCAATACGAACAGCCTGGAACAGGCGAGCGAATTCCGGTGCACCTGCGGAGGCTCCGAAGGTTCCCCGAATCGCGCCGACGAAATCGTCGGCGGTCACAAACTCTCGCGTCGACCGACGTCGAACGACCTCGCGAGCAAGCTTGCGCGCACGCGGCTCGTCGCCGAAGTCGCGGAAGATTGCGGCGAGTTCTTCCATGGACGCTGTGTTCAGAACGTCTGCAGCGCTGTCTCCGGTCTCGCCAGACATTCTCATGTCCAGCGCAACGCCAGGTCTGAATGAAAAACCCCGCTCATCCCGATCAATCTGCGCTGAAGAAACGCCGAGGTCTGCGAGCACTCCCGCGAAGCTGACATCGCGGATTGCAGCCAGATCGTCGATCCTGGTGAAATCGCCCAGTACCGCTCGGAATCGACCCGACTCCACATACGATTGCAATCGCTCCGACGCTTCCGCGATCGCGCCGGCGTCACGGTCAATCGCGACCACCGAGGCGCCGTCTTCCAGGAGCGCCTGACTGTGTCCGCCGCCGCCGAGCGTGCAGTCCAGCACGGAACTGGCGCCATCGAGCGCAGCGATCACCTGGGCGACCATAACGGGCGCGTGGTAACCACTTTCGAACGATCGTTCAGTTAGTCGAGACACGATTGTTAATCGGGGATGCGGCGAGGACTGCGGGGACAGCGAGTAGGCAGAGCCAATATACAAAAAACCGCCCCGGCGCGAACCGGGGCGGCTGATTGAAAACTAACGGATAAAACCAGCCTCAGAACCTATTTGCAGAACTTCTTGACCTGCGCCGCAGAGGCTGGAAGGAACTGACTGATCACCGGCAGATACTGTGCAGCGCCGGCCTTGTAGGCGTCGCTCGTCATGCCGGCCTGAATGCCCGTCTGCGCCAGAGCAAGTGCAGCGCCGGCTGTTGTCGCAAGTTCACAACTCTTGGCAGTGTTCGCCTCGTTGTAGGAACTCTGCGCAACCGAGAACGCAGCCAGACCCATGAAAAACTTGGCATCTACCGATGGCACGATGCTATCTGAAAGCTGGAGCATCTTGATTGCTGCCTGAAAAGCTGCACGGTCCTTGGATGCGTTTGCGGCCTTGTACATGTTACTGCCCTGACCAAGTGCGTACTGAGCAAGCGTCTGCTTGTCAGCACCCGGTAGCGCGGCTGCACGCTGGAGAAGGACCTCTACGCTGTCCGGCTGATTCGCCTTTGCGTAGCTGTCAGCAAGCACCAGGAGCGCTTGCGGATTGTTGGGATTCACAGCGATCGCACGCTTGAGAACATCGAGCGACTCAGGTATGCGGTTGGCCTTTCGAAGCGCGGATGAGAGAGAGAGGAGCATGTCTGCATCGTTCGGATACTTCTGCACTCCGGTCTGCAGCACAGTGATGGCCTGGGCAGAATCGCTCGCCTGATTCATGCTCATGTAGGCCGCAGCCATACGAGAGAAGTATGTCGAGTCGGCCGCGGCTGTATCGGCGCGAATCAATTCCGGTCCTGCTGTGACGGCGGCCTGCCAGTCGCCAGCTGCGAGATACACGAGGAAGGCAGTACGAAGCAGCTGTGGATCGCCTGGTGAACGGTCGAGGAGCTCCTTGACCAGCGGAATCGCGTCCGACGCATGCCCGGAGCCTGCGAGTTCGTTGATAACCTGAGTGATCAGTTTGTCGTTATTCGGGTCAGCGCGAATCAACGCAAGCAATGTCGAGCGAGACTGAGCGCTGTCGCCAATGACCTTGTACAGCTCTGCATTGAAAGTGAGCGCGGCAACGCTCTTGGGATCCTGCTGAGCAATGACGCGGGTGATCGCCAGAACGGAATTGGCCGTGGTCACCGAATCTGCGTGACTGGTGGCGTTCTTTAATGCGGCATAATGCACGTTCGCGGCACAGAGACGCGCGATAGTCGCCTGTGGATAGGCGGCGATGCCCTTCTGCGCAGCTGCAATGGCGCCTGCAACATCACCCGCGCGCGCCTTGGCATAGCACTCCTTCTCGCCGTCCATCTGCTTAAGTGCTTCGCGAACCGACCTGGAGACGGCGTCCATCGCGTCGCCTATGTCCTTGTTCGTCGCGGGCGGCAACGCTTGTGAAAGGGTGATATCTCTCGCCAGTACCAGACGAGCGGCCACTGTGTACTCGCCCGTAGCGGCCTTGGCGACCGATCCGGTGACGAATTCGTCTGCCCGGAGTAGGTTGGCCAGCGCCTTTTCATCGTTCGGAGCCAGCGGTTCACTCGCGGAGAAGCCAGACTGGACAAGCGTGTTGGCCACGTCCTTCGATGGTAGGACGTAGAGATCTTTCACATTGAACTTGTCCTTGATCTTGTCGCGAAGCTCCTCGGCCGCCTTAGCCCCCAGACCCTTCTCGGAGCTCTTGAAGGTCATGACGGTAATGCGCCCTTTGGAGTCCTGTGCATGCGCCGGCGTGAGGCCGGCGAAAGCAAGAGCTACAAACACCAGAGATTTACGAGCGTTCAACTGAGACTCCTCCAAAAGTGTAAACGTTTGTACACCGAATTTGAGACCGGGTTCGCGATAGCCCCGGACTACAATGATGGGCGAGGAGGGATTCGAACCCCCGACATCCTGCGTGTAAGGCAGGCGCTCTAACCAGCTGAGCTACTCGCCCGAATGCAGAAATTGCGCCGAACGGGCTGGACGTGGGTCTGGACGTCAGCGTTTCAAGATTGCCACCGGTACCAGCACACAGTACGCTATCACGAGAAGGACGGGGGCAAGAGTCTCTCCACCGCGCCACAGGTCCGCATATCCGACCACGAGAGTCAGTGCGGCAAGCCCCCACCAGAGCCAGCGTCTGGAGCCAGAGGAGGCGAGATCGTTCGGCAAACTTCCTTGCTGTGTCGGCATAGACGCGAAGTGTATGGCCGCCGGGAGCCAAGTGTCAAGGAAAGAGGCCTACCTTAATCTGTTGTTAATTGAAGCTGAGCCGTGGAAGCCCTGATGAGGCAGACACACTGTTGTCCGGCGCGGAAGCTGATTACGCCGTCTCCGCGATGATCGGGGCTATTCCCCGCGCGACAACCATGCCCTTCGCGGCGTCTCACCCCGGTCCGCGGTGGCGGCCATCTCTGCGCACTTCACGCTCCACGGATTGAACTTGTTGACGCCGGCGCCGCGTTTCCAGACCGCGACCGCACGGGAACGCTCGCCGGCGAGCCAGAGCGCGTGGCCGAGCTCGAAATACGCTTCCACCAGATTCGGCCCCAGAGTGATTGATCGCTCGAAGAAAATCTGCGCGTCTTCGTACATCTCGCGCTCGGTATAGACGAGGCCAAGATAGAAATTCGCGTACAGCTTGGCCCGGGCGTCTTCATCCTGCCGGAGGGCTTTGGAGAGGTGTTCGATTGCCTCACCGAAGATCCCCTTCTTGAGGCAGATATAACCAACGTTGATGCGCGCGAGAGCGTTGGCAGGCTCACGACCGAGGACGTACTGAAAATTCATCAACGCGGCGTCAAGCTTGTCCTGTAGCATCTGGGCCCAGCCGAGGAGCGACTGTCCCTCAGTACTGTTCGGAGCGAGTTCAAGCGCACGTCCGAGAGCTTCTTCGGCCCCCTCGTAATCACCGAGCGAGATCTTGGACCAACCGCGCTCGAGGAAAGTGGACGCGCCGATGTGATCCTCGTGCACGACCGGTCTGGCGCCGGCGAACTGCGGTGCCATTGCTGGCGACGAGTTGCGACGAGCCTTCCACTTTTCCACGAGGTCGCGAATGTCGTCCTTCAGCCGGGTCAGCTGACCGAGGGAGCCGTCGACGGAACGATACACGTCCATGAGCGACGCCTTGAGCGCAGGATCGTCGCGCATCTGTCGCGATTCGATCTCCTGTTTCAACCGCTCGAACGTCGTTCGCAGCTCGCTTACGCTGTCAGCCATTCAAGTCGCTCCTTCGGGACCATGCCGGTTATCGCGCTCGCCATATTCGAGAGCGACACTACCTCATCCGCACCAGCTTCCGCCAGCGCCGAACGCGGCATTCCATATATAGCGGACGACAGCTCATCCTGAACAATCGCGTGGCCGCGGGCAGCCCGGATCCTGCGCAGACCGACCGAGCCGTCGCGACCCATTCCTGTGAGAACGACGGCAGTACACTCCGCGCCGAACACCTGGGCAGCCGACTCAAATAAGACATCGGCGCTGGGGGTGGCTCCGAAGCGCTGCGCAGGCTCTGACTGACGCAGCACCGCAGAGCCTGCCAGCCCTGTTACAGTGGTATTTACACCGCCCCGCGCGATATAAACTGTTCCGGTACAGAGAGGCATCCGATCATCGGCCTCGCGTACGACGATGTCGCTCGCGCGCGACAGGCGCTCCGCCAGTGCAGGTGTGAATTCGCCCGGCAGGTGCTGGGCAATCACGACCGCAGCGTTGAGCGCCGCGGGTAGCCTGGGCACAATTTCAGCTAGTGCGCGGGGCCCACCGGTCGACGACGCGATGACTACCACGTAATTCGCGAATCGAGGAACTTCGCGCAACGTTGGCGCGGCCGGTGCTGAAAGCTTTGGTCTGGTCACGGGCGGCGGCGCAAGCGTCGCGCGTGAGGCCGCTTCAAGTGCAGCGAGCAGTCGATCTCTGATGAGGGGAAGATCGAGACTTACGGGCCCTGACGGTTTGCGCACGAAATCGACCGCGCCGAGTTCGAGTGCGCGAAGTGTCGCATCGCCGTATTGCGCTCCACCAGCGCTGAGTACGATGACCGGTCGAGGCCGCTCAGCCATGATCTGCTGGAGCACGTCGAGGCCATCGAGCTTCGGCATTTCAAGGTCGAGCGTGACAATCTCCGGATCGAGCTTGCGCAGCTGCGTGAGCGCATCGACACCGTCGCGCGCGATTCCGATGACCCGAAACGCTGGGTGGGCATCGATCATCTCTGCAATCAGCTTGCGCATGAATGCACTGTCGTCCACGACGAGGACGCTCCGCGTGGTTGCCTCACTCATAGCGCATCCAGCGAGTGTGCGCGTCGATATGCTTCGCGCGCTTCGTCGAATCGTCCGTCTCGTTGCAGAGAGTCGGCGAAATTTCGATGCAACTGAGGAAGCGTTGCGTCCTCGATCAGTCCACGCTCAACAGTTCGGAGAGCCTCGTCAAAGTCTCCGCGGGCTTCGTAGGCAACTGCGAGATTATTCCAGAGTACGGCGTAGCCAGGATACACCTGCACTGCTTCACCGAGCAGCGCAATGGCACGGTCGAGGTCGTTCACCATGGCTGCCGCCAATCCCGCGTAGTGAAACCAGGCTGGTGGAGGGCGACGAGTTCCCCATAGAGTTCTGGCAGATGCAAGTGCCGCGTCTGCGGTTTCGTAATCATGCGCAGCGACAGCCATCGCGGCGGCATTTGTCTGTACCAGCGGGTCGCCACGACCACCATGCGAGAGCGCGTCTGCCATTGCCATTCGAGCGCGTTCGAGCTCACCCAGCTGCTCATACGCGTAGGCGAGGTTCACAAACACGGCGGGTCGTGAGGAGTGTTGCTGACTCACGTACCGCTCGAATGCGTGGGCCGCGGCTGCCCACTGCTGTTGTCGTAGCGCCACCAGTCCCAGATAGAAGCACGCTTCCGGGTCGTTCTCGCGCAGGGTATCGACGCGACGAAACTCGCGCTGTGCTTCCTCGTACATTCCCGTCTTGTAAAACGCCACTCCAAGGTTGCGGTGCTCTGTGGCCTTGTCGTCCGCTCGGGCTGGCGCCCGCGACCGTGAACTTACACCGATGCGAATTACGTATCCGGTTGTCAACAAACCGTAGAGCGTCTTCGCCGTAACGAACTCACCAAGCCGCGATTCCGCGATGATCGCACTCACGTCCCGCTGGCCGTCGATAAGCGGCACGAGCCTTTCTTCCTCTGCGGTGAGACCGCGATCGATCTCCATCATCTTGTGCCGGTCCATCGCGTAGACGATGTCGAAGGTCGGGATCTTCTTCGCTATCAATGCCCATTCGTCTACTCGCCGTGCACCCTCCAGCAGGAGCGACTGCGGGTCGATGCAATGAAGCGCTACTTCTTCGTCAGGCGTGGCGCCTGGCTCGAAGTTGAAGGTGCCCTGGGTCCATGTGAACAGCAGGTAAACCGCTTCCTCTGTGCCGAGTCCGCGGTTCACGATCGACGCATGTGAAATTGCGCCTTCAGTGAAATAGATGTAGCCGAAATTGTTGGCGTACGTCAGGCCCAGACATCCGGTCTTCTTACCCATCGCCAGCAGCTGCAGGACATCAGGGAGGCTTGCCTCGGTGAGACTTCCGCGAATAGCCATCAGCGGAACTCCTCAATAATCCGGCCCGCGAGCTCGGGCCAGTCGCGCACGACCTTTTCCTCATCGTTGAACGCGGGTGGCGTCTGCGCGCTCTGGCGAGCGCGCAACTCCTCCACGCGCTGCGCAACGACGGACTGAAGGTCCGTCAGAAAATCGTCGTATTCGCCGGGTTCGTCAGTCATGACTACGGAAAGACAGCTCGATCACTTCAGGCGACTCTGACAGCCGCGAGCATTGCACCGAGCGATGATGCGTCGGGCAATAAGAGAAAGTAACCTGGGAGCGAACCATCGGTCTGGTCGATCATGAACTCTGTTTCAACGCAGAATACGAAGCCGCCAGTGTGACCCGTGGCCCAGGCCGTTTGCGCCAGCACCTCAGTCGCAGGGCCAACGCTCAGAGTTGGCGGTGACGGGAGTAGCAGCATCTCCATGAACTCGCTGAGCGCCGTCATATACGCGCCCGCGAGAATGTTTCCGGCCTCGGTCACCGCCGACGCTTCGAGTTCGCTGAGGCTGTCGGCGACGGACACTTCGCGCATCAGCATCAGCGATGCAAGGCGATGTGCAGTCCCGAGTGGAAAGGCCAAAATCGTATGGCCGCTCAATCCACCGCTCATTTCCATCGGGACCAGCGCGATCTGTTCGTTGCTCCGCGATATAAGCGGTGCGAGCTCGGCGAGCGGCGCCACGGTGATCGTCGGAACACTGATCATGATCTTGGTGCCTGTCATGAGCGAGAGCGCCGTTGCCGCGTGCGCCGCGCCGATGTTGGCAACTTCGCGGAGGGCGTCGCGCTGAAGCTCGCTGAGTGTCTGCATGTTGGTGATGCTCATGACGGCTCCACTATATGAGGCTGTTCACATCCACGATGAGCGCCGGTGAGCCGTCGCCCAGTACGGTCGCTCCCGAAAACATCGGCGATCCCTCGCGCGGTGGATCATATCGCTTTACCACGACATCCTGTTGACCGACAAATTCGTCCACGACCAGCGCGGCCCGACGCCCGCGAGCGAGGACGGATACCCCGGGCATCTGTTCGCATATACGGGATGTTCCGCCGAACAGATTTCCGAGTACCACGACGCCAACCTGCGAACCGGCAATATCGGTCGTCGTCCACTCGTCCCCGTCAAGAACTGAAGCCGGCGGCGCAAGTGCAAGTGTCTCGAGCACATGCGTAAATGGTATGGCAAATAACTCCTCGCCAACGCGCGCGACAAGCGAGCGCACGATCGCGACTGAGAGAGGAAGCCGGAGCGTAATAGCCGTACCCCGTCGTGCTACGCTCTTGATTTCGATAGTGCCGCCCAGGATTCTCACCGCAGCGTCGACGACGTCGAGACCCACTCCCCGCCCCGACACGTCTGTCACCGATGAGGCTGTCGAGAAACCAGGATGCGCCAAAACGCGCAGAAGCGCAACGTCGTCAAGAATCGTCGCATCATGATCGACAAGATCGAGCTCGAGTGCGCGTTTCAGAACCTTTTCACGATTGATTCCGCGCCCATCGTCGGCCACGCGAATCAGAACGTATCCCGCTTCACGCTGCGCGCTCAGGGTCAGCCTTCCTCGCACTGCCTTGCCGTCCCGCTCGCGCTCAGCTGCGGCTTCGATGCCGTGATCGAGGGAATTCCTGAGCAGATGCATGACGGGATCCCCGATGCGATCCAGAATAGTGCGATCAAGCTCGATGTCGGCACCGTCAAGAGTGAAGTCGACCTCCTTGTCGAGCGAGCGAGCGGTCTCTCTCACGAGACGTGGGAATCGCTCGAACACCTGGCCCACCGGAACCATGCGCGCACCAATGACCTGATCACGCAGATCATGCAGCAGTCGCGATGCATTTTCGAATGATGATGAAAGCTGATCATCGTCGATTCGGACGAGTTCGCGTTCCATGCGTCCGCGCGCAATCTCAATTTCGCCGACAAGGTTCATCAGCGCATCCAGTCTGCTGGCCCGCACACGCACATGCGTCCCTGTCCGGCGCGCTGATTCCGTTGTTGCGGCTGGCACGGCCGTTCCACTGGGTGACTTGCCGGTTGATGCGGTCTCGCGCGCAGCCTCCGAAGCCGGCTGGATCACCGCACCTTCGATCTCGCGCGCGAGTTCGTCGGCTTCGTCGATCAGGTGTCCGAGCAGCGACGGTGTGACCTGTGCCTCGCCGCGACGCAACGAATCGAGTGCGGATTCCATTGCATTTGCGCGTTCTGTGACGACAGTGTAACCCATCGCCGCGGCCATCCCCTTGATGCTGTGGACTGCGCGAAATGCAGCGGCTACGGCCTCATCGGAAGATGGAGTGGTTTCCATCTCGTTGAGCGCCTGCGTCAATTCCGCGATGTGCTCGCGGCCCTCGCTCAGGAATAGATCGACGTATTTCGAGAGATCAAGTGACATGCCAGCCATCGTTGCAATCCTAGCCGACGACTCGCTGAACCGCCTCGAGCACGCGGCTGGGCTGGAACGGCTTGACGACAAAATCCTTTGCGCCAGCCTGTATGGCATCCACAACGAGTGCCTGCTGTCCCATCGCGCTGCACATGACTACGCGAGCTTGCGGATCGAACGAGACTATCTCTCGCACGGCGTCGATGCCGCCCATATCCGGCATCACGATATCCATCGTGACTAGATCGGGACGCAATTCCTTGTACTTTGCAACGGCCTTGGTGCCAGTGTCAGCCTCGCCGACAATGGTGAAACCAGCCTGCTGCAGGATGTCGGAAAGCATGGTGCGCATGAAGACCGCGTCATCGCATACCAGTACAGTGTGGCTCATTCATCCTCCGATATGGCGACGACGCGGGCGACCAGCTCCCGCACGTCAAGTTCGGTATAACCTTCCTCGAATCGAAGCGCGCGCACATCGGCCACACGTTCCACAGCAAGACCGACCCCGCGAACGCCCGCGTCAACAATCAGCACCATTGACAGCGGTCGAGCCGCTGCCGACTTGTGTAATACCGCTGCAGCATTCACCACAGTGACGATCGTCCCACGAACATTTATGATGCCCAGCACTGTGTCAGGCGCTCCGGGGAGCCGCGTGAGGCGATCAAGTGGAACGACCTCCCTCACCGTTGCGACGTCACACGCATACGCGCGCCCGGCGACGCGAAACACCAGTGACCGAAAATCATCTGGCAATTCGAGACGCGCATGGTCCGCAAAAGCCGCGTCAGTCTGGGTTAGTGTAGAAGCCAAAGGTGGTCAAAGGATCTGGGTCCGCGTACAACTCTTCTGATTCGCCGAGTACAGCGATGCTGCGATGGAGATCGCTTGGGAGTGGCGAGCGAAAATCCATCTGCTCGCCGGAGACAGGGTGATGAAATTGAAGCCATGCAGCGTGAAGGAAGTGACGTTTTGGAGGAAGCCCTGCCAGGCGCCGTCCGCCACCGCCACCGTAAGCGTCATCTCCCACGACTGGGTGGCCCACCGAGGCGAGGTGCACCCTGATCTGATGCGTCCGACCGGTGAAGAGATGCGCGCGTAACAGATCAGCGCTGGCGAAGCGGGCGAGGCGGCGAAAATCCGTCCGGGCCTTCTTACCAGTACTGACGATTGCCATACGCTTCCGGTCTCGGGGGTCGCGCGCGATTGGTTGGTCCACAGTGAGAGTATCGGCAGTGAAATGCCCCCACGACATGGCAGCATAGCGTCGCGTGACCCTCCGGGCGGCGATAGCGGCGCTGAGCCTGCGGTGCGCGATTTCGGTTTTTGCGACGATCAGGAGGCCCGAGGTTTCCTTATCCAGCCTGTGAACAAGGCCGGCCCTCTCAGGACCGCCCCCCTCCGCCAACTCATCCCCTCGGCCCACGAGGGCGTTGACCAGGGTGCCGCTCCAGTTTCCGGGTGCCGGATGGACAACCATGCCTGCAACCTTGTCCACGACCAGCAGATCAGCGTCCTCGAAGACGATCTGGAGGGGGATCTGCTCGCCCTTCACCTCACCGTGGTCAGGGGGCGGCTCCGGGTCCGACACCTCGATGAGGTCGGTCGCGGCAGCGCGGTATGAAGCGCGTTCGCGTGCTCCGTTAACCGTCACATTCCCGTTTGCAATCAGGGTCGCCGCTGCGGTTCTGGAGGTGTCCAGCCGTGCGGCGACAAGAAGATCCAGGCGCGAACCAGCCAGATCTCCCGCGGCGAATGACTCAGACGTTGTTGTCCGCCGCTGTCCGCGCCGCCTCGCGGTCCTGCTGCAGAAAGACCCAGCCGAGGAGAATTGCGCCAACCGTAACTGCAGAGTCGGCCACATTGAAAGTCCAGAACCGGTGATCACCGATTCCGACATCAATGAAGTCAACGACTCCCGTGGACCAGCGGATGCGATCGATCAGATTGCCGATCGCACCAGCGGAGACAAGTGCCAGGGCAAGTACGCGCGCGTAGTGCCCCTCGTTCGTTGAGCGGTACAGCGAGCCGAGCACGCCGAGCGCTACGAGCGTGAGAATGGTGAAGATCCAGCGCGACGCCGGGCCCACATTGAATCCAAATGCGGCGCCCGGGTTGTAGGCGAGCGTGAATCGCACTGTGTTGCCGATTATTTCGTGCGGCGTGTAGGCCGGTACGAGTCCGTTCACAGCGGCTGCTTTCGTAATGACATCGAGCGCGACAACGACAACTATCACGCACCAGAATATCCAGGGGTTCGCTCTACCAGCCTGGACATTCCCGGTATTACCGTTTGGCATCTTCCTCACGTTGTTTGCACTCAATGCAGTACCGCGCGTGCGGAAGAGCGTCGAGCCGCTCGAACATGAGCGGGGCGTGGCAGCTCATGCACTTGCCGTAATTTTCGGGGTCACGATATAGTCTGCGCAGGGCCTGATCTATGTGCCAGAGGAATCGACCCTCCTGACTCGCGAAGAGAAACGCTTTCTCGCGTTCCATTGCGTCTGTCCCCTGATCGGCCATGTGGAACGAATAGGCGCTCTCGGTTCCGGCGTCCTGCACAGAAACGTTGAAAGCGTCGCTGTACATTCCCAGTTCCTTGACGGCCCTCGCACGCTCCTCAAGCAGTCGCTTTTCGAAGTGGTTCAGGAACTGCTCGCGCGTCATGGTCTTTGCCTTTTTGGCTTTCGTGGCGCTCGGTGTCATGATAAGTCAATCCTGGTTAGTGTGACGTCGACGGAGAGCCCGTCGAGGTCGAGATGGTACGCCGGATGTGCCCCGTCGAGCAGCGGAACAGAATGCAACTCCGGCGCCAGAACTTCCGCGGAAATCCAGTCGCGGTGCGCGGCCACCGCTTCGCTTACTTCTACACCACCAGCGACATTCAGTGCGATCCGGTCACTGACGGAAAATGCGAGCTCCTTGCGCAGCCGCTGGACACGATTTACCAGTTCGCGCGCTATTCCTTCCTGACGAAGCTCTGGCGTGACCGTGGAATCTATAGCCGCGACATATCCGTCCGCATATTTCACGACGAGATCGCCGCTCGCGCGCCGGACTATGGTCATGTCTTCGGCAGCCAGAGGATGTGCTTGCTCCGCAGTCGAGATCATTACGGTTTCGCCGTGCTCGAATTGCGTGAGTACGTCCGAGCTGAGCTCGGCAATCAGCGCGGCTGCTGCAGGTGTCTCCTTTCCGAATTTTTTCCCGAGTGTCCTGAAATTCGGCTTCGCCTCAAGCGTGACGAAATCGTCGGCGGACGACGCGAAGTCGATGCGCTTCACGTTCATTTCTGACGCGATAAGCGGAACGAGCGATCGCAGCACGTCATCTGCTGCATGGCCAGGAACCACACACAGCATCGAGGTCAACGGCTGGCGAACCTTGATCGCGGCCTCCTCACGTGCGGATCTACCAAGCGTCACCAGGGAGCGCACGTCGGCCATCGCCCGTTCGAGTCTGGCATCGATGCGCGTTGGCTCGGGACGAACGTAAGGCGATGTGTGTACCGATTCGCCTGTGAGCTCGGTGTGAATCCAGTCACTCAGAAATGGCGCAAACGGCGCGAGCAATCTGCACGTCACCATGAGAATCTCGTGGAGCGTCGCAAACGCAGCGCGATTGTCCGCCGTATCGATGTCGTAGAAGCGATGACGGTTCAGCCGCACGTACCAGTTGGACACGTCATCCATGAAGAAATCCATTACGGCGTTCACGGCGTGCGTTGCCTGGTATTCCTTGAGCAAGGCGTCGCATCGGCTTTCGACCGTGGACAGCCGAGACAGTGCCCAGCGATCAATGGGTTGGCGCATATCCGGCGCCGGGTCGTCGAGCGAAGGGGACCAGCCAAAGTTCGCATATGTCGCGAATATACCGCTGTACACGTTCTTCAGTGTCAGCAGGAACCTGCCGATGGTCTCGCGAATCAGTGCCTCGTCAAAACGCCGCGGCAGCCATACCTGGCTCGAAGCGATGAGGAACATCCGCACGGCATCTGCACCGTGCGTGGAAAGTACACCCCACGGATCAACGGCATTGCCGCGACTCTTGGACATCTTGACCCCGTCCTTGTCCAGAACGAGATCGTTCACCACGACGCTGCGATAAGGAGCTTGCGTACCCGACTGGGTGCTCAGTTGCGTTCCGAGGCCCGTTGCGATTGCGAGCAGCGAGTAGAACCAGCCGCGCGTCTGATCCACGCCCTCCGCGATCAGATCGGCCGGGTAGTGGCGCGCGAAAGTATCACGGTGCTCGAAAGGGTAGTGCCATTGCGCAAACGGCATCGATCCTGAGTCGAACCAGGTATCGATGACTTCGGGTACGCGACGCATCGTCCCCTTGCCCGATGCAGCGGGCCAGGTGTAATGATCGATGAACGGCTTGTGCGGGTCGAAGCCATCGGGGAGCGACTGGCCGACGTGCGCAGCAAGATCGGCATAGCTTCCGATTACTTCGACCTCGTCAGGATCTGCGTCGTTCACCCAGACCGGTAGCGGCGTCCCCCAATAACGATCGCGCGAGATCGCCCAGTCGATATTGTTTTCCAGCCATTCACCGAATCGGCCGGAACCCACCTCGGGTGGATGCCAGTCGACTGAAGCGTTGCGTCGCATCATGTCCTCCTTGTAACCGGAGGTACGGACGAACCACGACGTGCGAGCGTAATACAGCAACGGCGTATCGCAGCGCCAGCAATGCGGATAACTGTGCTCGTACCGCTGCACCTTCCACATCGTGCCTCGGCGCTTCAGCTCCTCGATGATCGGTAGATCGGCATCCTTGACGAACATTCCGCCGACGACCGGCATAGTGTCTGGAAAGCGACCGCGCAGATCGACGGGTTGCAGGAACGAGAGACCGTAACGCCTGCCAGCTGCGTAGTCATCGGCACCGAACGCCGGCGCCATGTGCACGATGCCGGAACCGTCGTCCGCCGTTACGAAAGATTCGCCGACAACGATCTCGTGAGCGCCGTCAGTATAAGGAACCCAGTCGAGCGGGCGATGATATTTCTGACCGACCAGCTCGCTGCCTGCGAATGTACGCAGTTGCGTCCAGCGTTCTGCGTGATCCTCACCGAGAAGTGCAGGCACGCGCGAACTGGCGAGAATCAGCGAACCTTCGCCTTCCCTGCCTCGCCGGATCATCTCGACGTATTCCAGCGACGGATTGACCGCCAGCGCGACATTCGACACAAGCGTCCACGGTGTCGTTGTCCAGACCAGGATGCGACGCGGCGACCCGTCAGGGGTTGACGAACCATCGAGACCGAGAGCGACGTAAACGCTCGGATCCGTTACAGTCTTGTATCCCTGGGCAACTTCGTGCGACGACAGCGCAGTGCCACAGCGCGGGCAATACGGAAGAATCTTGTGGCCGCGATACAACTTGTCGTTGTCGAAAAGCGTCTTGAGCGCCCACCACACGCTTTCCACGTAGTCGTTCGTGTACGTGATGTATGGATTGTCGTAATCGAGCCAGTAGCCGATGCGCTCACTGAGCCGCTTCCACTCCTCGCCATACTTGAAGACGCTTTCCTTGCAGAGCGCATTGAATTTTTCAACGCCAATACGCTCGATATCCTGTTTGCCGGATATGCCGAGTTGCTTCTCGACTTCGATTTCGACGGGGAGGCCATGCGTATCCCAGCCGGCCTTGCGCGTGACATGGAATCCAGACATCACGCGATGGCGGCAGAACAGATCCTTGACCGTTCGAGCGAAGACGTGATGAATGCCGGGTCGGCCATTTGCAGTCGGGGGCCCTTCAAAGAAGACGAACTCCGGCCGCCCCGCACTGTCGCGCTGGACACGAGCAAAAAGGCGCTCCTCGGTCCACCGAGCGAGTACCTCCGTCTCAAGACCGTCAGCCGAGCGATCAGAAGCGAGTAGCCGATAGCGCGCCATTGTCGGCGCTTCTTGCGTTCCCAACTCGCTACTCGGCGAAAATGTTCGGAGTTGCGCTGGGAGCGGATCGCTCGGACGCTTCGATCTCCGAGAGATGGCGCGAGACGAGCGTGCGCATTTGCGACAGATAGCTCCGGCGTGACCGCTCGAGGGCATCCAGTTCCGACTGCACGCGTCGTACCTCAGCTCGAACTTCCTCGAGGAGGCGCTCGCCCTCACCCTGTGCCTCGCGGACGATAAGCATGGCTTCGCGCTCTGCCTGGTCCTTGGTTTCCTGGCGCAACTGCTGCGCGGAAATAAGAGCGTCGTTCATTGCGCGGTCGCGTTCGCGAAACGCGCGCAACTGTTCGTGAAATGAACGCGCTTTCTGGTCGAGGTCCTGATTGATGCGACCCAGTCGCTCCAGTTCGTCGGCCACCTGGTCGCGAAACTGGTCCACGCGTGCGGGTTCGTAGCCACGGAATGCGTGGCCAAAATCGAATCGCCGTACATCAAGCGGCGTGAGATGGAATCCTTCATCAATCATTGATCGCGGGCTCCGAAGAGAGCGCTGCCGATTCGGACCAGAGTGGCTCCTTCCTCGACAGCAATCTCGTAGTCGTTGGACATCCCCATTGACAGTTCGGTCGCAGGATGACCGGCTGCCGCCAGAACCTGGCGGGCGTGTCGGGCACCGGCGAACGTCTGTCGCAAAACAAGTTCGGACGCATCGAGCGGGGCCATCGTCATCGCGCCGACGACGCGAATACCAGGCATTCCCACCAGACGATCCGCTTCCACACGCAACTCTTCGGGCGAAAAGCCACCCTTGGTTGCTTCACCCGAAGTGTTCACCTGTATGAGCGCGTCCACCGCAAGCTTCCGCTTCAAACCAAACTCGCAAACCGCGTCGGCGAGCCGACTGCTGTCGAGCGAGTGCAACAAAGCAAAGTGCTCCAACTCCTGAACCTTGTTCCGCTGCAGATGGCCAATCAGATGCCATGCGACCGGAACAGCTACCGCGGCCATTTTCGGCAGCGCTTCCTGCACTCGATTCTCGCCGCAATCCCTGACACCCGCGTCCCACGCTTCCAAAGCCGCCTCGGGTCCATGGGTCTTCGTGACAGCGACGAGCCTCACCGTTTGCCCGTGTCCGCCGCGGCTGGAAGCCGCCTCGAGCCGGGCACGGATCTCCGCGACTCGCTGCGGGAGATTCGGAAAATGCATAGCCATGAAATTTAACTACAGAATTTTGCCGATGGCTCGGCTCCCTGTCACGTGGGCCGTCGCCGATACCCCACGCGCAGCCCCTTTCTCGTACCCCCTTCAAATCGGCCATCAAGCGCTCTATCTTTCCATCCGGATGAACGGATCGACCCCGACAGTCTTCGATCGCCTGACGGCGCTTTCTGATCCGACCCGGAGTCGGCTTCTGGCGCTGCTCGACAGGCACGAGCTCACCGTCACCGAGTTGTGCTCGGTTACCCAGCTACCCCAGTCAACCGTAAGTCGGCACCTCAAAGTACTCGGTGACGGCGGATGGGTCACGTCCCGCGCTGACGGCACGAGCCGACGCTACCGCGGCATGGGCGACAAGCTCGACTCGCCCGGACGCAGGCTCTGGACGCTCGTTCGGGAACAGGTGAGCGCTGCACCATCCGCCCAGAATGACACCCAGCGACTTCGCTCGGTTCTCGCCGAGCGGCGCAGCGCGTCGCAGGAGTTCTTCTCGACCGCCGCCGGCCAGTGGGACCGTCTTCGCGGCGACCTGTTCGGCGATCGAGCTGACCTTGCTGGATTGCTTGGGTTACTGGACGAAACATGGTCGGTGGCTGACCTCGGCTGCGGGACGGGTCAGGTTTCGGAGATGCTGGCGCCGTTTGTTGCACAGGTGGTCGCGGTGGACGAATCGCAGGCGATGCTATCCGCCGCACGCAAGCGCTTGCACGATCATCAGAACGTGTCAGTCCGGGAAGGAGATCTCGGCGCGCTGCCGATCGACGATGAGTCGATGGATGCGGCGCTGATCTTTCTGGTGCTGCATTACACGGCCGACCCCGCAGAAGTACTGAGCGAAGTCTACCGCGTGCTCAAGCCAGAAGGACGCGTGCTGGTAGTGGACATGATGCCGCATGAGCGGTCCGAGTTTCGCAACATCATGGGCCACGTCTGGCAAGGTTTCGGCGCTGATGAATTATCGCGCTGGGCAGAACAGGCGGGACTCCAAGATCTTCGCTACCGGCCGCTTCCAGCGGACCCGTTGGCGAAAGGACCGACACTGTTCGCCGCGTCAGCGCGACGTCCGGCGCGGCGAGTGACTGACGAAGTTGCACACAAGCAGGATACGCCGCGCATGGCGGTTTCGACTGCATCTACCTCCACTCCGAAATCCGGCAAGAAGGCCGGCAATTCACAACACAAAAAGAGATAGCTATGGCCACAACCACCAAACCACGCACGTCACCCGGCAAGGGTGCTGCAATCGATCGTCCGCCCTTCAAGGTCGCAGACATTTCTCTTGCCGATTTCGGTCGCAAGGAGATGCGTCTCGCAGAACAGGAGATGCCTGGCCTGATGGCGCTGCGACAGGAGTACAAGGGCAAGAAGCCGCTGGCGGGCGCGCGAATCATGGGCTCGCTGCACATGACGATTCAGACGGCGGTATTGATCGAGACGCTTACCGAGCTTGGCGCGGATGTGCGCTGGGTGAGCTGCAACATTTTTTCAACTCAGGATCACGCTGCCGCCGCTGTTGCTGTTGGAAAGAACGGAACTGTCGAGAAGCCGAAAGGCGTCGCGGTCTTCGCGTGGAAGGGCGAGACGCTCGAAGAGTACTGGTGGTGCACAGAGCAAGCGCTCATGTGGCCTGACGGCAAGGGGCCGAACCTTCTCCTCGACGACGGCGGCGACGCGACCTTGCTGGTCCATCGTGGCGCGGACTTCGAAGCAGCGGGCAAGATCCCTGCGTTCAATCCGGCGAAAGACGCTGAGGAATGGGGTGTGATCCTGGACCTGCTGCGCGCGCAGTCAGCAAGCAATCCTGGTAGATGGACTCGCGTTGCGGCCGATATCCGCGGCGTTTCAGAAGAGACAACTACTGGCGTGCACCGTTTATACGAGATGATGAAGGCGGGTACTCTGCGATTCCCCGCGATCAACGTCAACGATGCCGTTACCAAGAGCAAGTTCGACAACCTCTACGGCTGCCGGCACTCACTCACCGATGGTATCCTGCGCGCGAGCGACGTGATGCTCGCAGGCAAGGTTGCAGTCGTGCTGGGGTACGGCGACGTGGGCAAGGGTTGCGCGCAGTCGCTGCGCGGTCAGGGCGCGCGTGTGATCATTACCGAGATTGATCCGATCTGCGCATTGCAGGCGGCGATGGAAGGCTACCAGGTGACGACGCTCGATCACGTCGTTTCGACGGCGGACATCTTTATCACTGCAACCGGCAACAAGGACATCATCACTGTTGACGACATGGCGAAGATGAAGGACAAGGCGATCGTCGGAAACATCGGTCACTTCGACAACGAGATCGACATGGCCGGCTTGAAGAAGAAGGGTATCAAGCGCATCAACATCAAGCCGCAATACGACGAGTTTGTATTCCCTGACGGTCATTCCGTAATGATTCTCGCCGAGGGACGTCTGTTGAACCTCGGGTGTGCGACGGGGCATCCGAGTTTTGTGATGTCGGCGTCGTTCACGAATCAGGTGATGGCGCAATTGGAGTTGCATGAAAACTCGGACAAGCTGGAGAAGAAAGTATATACGTTACCGAAGCATCTCGATGAGAAGGTCGCCCGGTTGCATCTGGACAAGCTCGGCGTGAAGTTGACGAAGCTGTCCAAGGAGCAGGCGGATTACATCGGCGTTCCGGTGAACGGGCCGTACAAGCCGGACCACTACCGGTATTAGACAAGCGCAGTCATTCCCGCACCAGGCAAGCGCAGGCATTCCGCGAAAGCGGGAATCCATTCTGTGCCGACAAATGAGAACCGCGCGTAATCTGAGAGATACAAGAGATCCCCCGGGGCGTCGCCCCGGGGGATCTCTTGCGTCGACAGTCATCAACGTCATCGCGATCGATGTCGTGCGGCCGGATACACCACCGGACGGCGCGTAGATCGCTGGGACAGTGAATACGCCAGCCT
Organism: Gemmatimonadaceae bacterium; assembly: GCA_039924445.1. Taxonomy (GTDB): domain Bacteria; phylum Gemmatimonadota; class Gemmatimonadetes; order Gemmatimonadales; family Gemmatimonadaceae; genus Fen-1247. The sequence goes on along the minus strand of JBDTAW010000252.1, from coordinate 67 downwards.
CATTGAGAATAACAATGATGCCGAGGGCGAATGCACCGATGCCCGCCGCCAGCAACGCGGCAAGTGC